>CBDUCI010000106.1:0-8277 GCA_965365605.1 uncultured bacterium | reverse complement strand
GATGCCGGCCTTCTGGAGCGGCAGGCCCCGCAGCTGGACGGCACCGCTGCCCTGGCCGGACTCACCGATCTGCATCTCGACGGGGCCCAGCGGGTCGACGAGCAGTGGGCCAGTGTGGGGTTCGGAAAGATATCCGTCGGGGCGCACAACCCTGAGAGCGGTTTCAAACGGCAGTCGAATGATCCGCCATGATGCACGACCCTCAATAGCCGCGATCGGAGTGGGATTGCCCGCTTCGTGAATCCACCATCGACCGTCCCCCCCTACTTCGAGCGCCGAGTCACCCCACGCCATGCCGACGTGGAGCGTCGGCTCTCCCGAAAACCACGGTTGCCGGGTCGCGCTCACGCGTGAGGTGGTGCGCCCTCCGCCACAGTCGACGGCAACCACAACAAATGACAGCATCGTTATCAACAAAAAAAAGCGCCCCCTTGGGGCGCGGCCCGAGTGAGCGGACACCCGGTTACTCCAGCGGTCGACTCACACGGATTCCGAACTTTCCCTGCGCCACATTGTCAACATCAACCCCCATGTGGAACCCATTTCTCTCGAACCGGGTGGAGGACTGCAGTCGCGCGTAGGTGAGGAGCGCGCTCTGAGCCCAGTTATCGAAGCGACTCTCGCTCCACTGTTCCGTCATCCACAAACGCACATCGTGCATGAAACCGCTGTTCACCCCAGATCCAGAAGCCACCGGAAAACCGAAGGCGGCGGCGAGCTCGCGTTCAAAGGCCGCGTGGCGGATCAAAATCTCGAGTTCGGGGGCCGACTCCATCGTCAACCCCTGAGCCGTCACCGCGCGGGCATCGAGCGTCGGACCCAGCCCGTTTGACGATACGGGCTGGTGCTCCGCATTTTGAGCGAGCGCCTCAGATCCGATCCCCAGTGCGAGAGCGGCGAGGGCGAAGAGCAGGCAGTTGCGGGTACTCATGGAAGTCACGATAACCTACTCCCCACACCACCCTCAAGTTCCGTGCCGCCAACTCAGAAGGGAAGGTCGTCGTCCTGGTCGTCGGTGTCGGGCCAGTCCACATTGCGATCGTCCCCACCGGCTGGACCCGGGGCCGCCGAGACCCGCGAGCCAAAATCACCCCGGCCTGCCCCGGCCTGGTCGAGCATGATCATCTGATCGGCTACGATCTCGGTCATATACCGTTTCTGCCCGGTTTTTGCGTCATCCCAAGACCGCGTCTGGATCCGTCCCTCGATGTAGACCTTGCTGCCCTTTGACAGGTACTGCTGGCAGATCTGGGCCAACCGTCGCCAAGCCACGATGTTGTGCCACTCGGTGTTCTCTTCGGTCTGGCCGTCGTCCGTCCTACGACTCCAATTGGTCGCCAACCTGAAAGTCGCTACCTCTATGCCGCTTGCCGTGTGTCTGAGCTCCGGATCAGCACCGAGGTTTCCAATCAACATGGCCTTATTCAGACTGCGGGCCACACATGCCTCCTCTCACGCACGCTTGGTTAAGAATCGTTGATACCATATCTGTCGCCACAGAGCTACGGTCACGAAACACACCACGAGAAACGATCCACCCTTCGACAGGAAGGGCAATGGTAGCCCCGTGATCGGTAACAGCCCAACCGTCATCGCAGTGTTAATCGCTACGTGACTAGCGATCAATACGACCAGGCCGAAGGCCAGAGTACTGCCAAAAGCCTCTGGATGACGCTCGGCGATTCGAACTCCCTCCACTAAGAGCAAAGCGAACAGCATGAACGCAACCAACACCCCAATGAACCCCAGCTCTTCTCCGAGAACGGAGAAAATGAAATCTGTTTGTCGCTCGGGAAGAAACGCTAGCCGCTTCTGCGTGCCCTCCATGAATCCTTTACCAAACCACCCCCCCGAACCGATCGCGACCTTGGACTGGATGACGTTCCACCCGGCGCCCCGGGGATCGATCTCCGGCTCCAGAAACACCAGTAGTCGTTGCTTCTGATACCCGGCGAGCGAGTTCCATAACGGCAACGCCACGATTCCCATGAGAAGGTTCGTGCTGCCAACGTAAATCCAAGTGCCGCGACCGGGATTGAGCAAAAACAGGATGAGACCGACGCCGACGATATAGAACGACCATAAAGGAAGTGAGAATGTCAGTAGGATGCTGACGATCGGCGACAAAAGCAGAAAGACCAGTACGGGCGGAGCCCCGGCCCAAAAACAGAGCCCCGCGAGGAGCAGCACGAATACGGTTGCAGTGCCGATATCCGGTTGGAGCAAGGTCAGCGCGCCGGGAATCGCCATCAGAAACGCCGGTATCGCCAATGCCGACAGCTTGCGAGGTGGGTGTTCGAGAGATGCGACCCATCGCGCCACCACGAGAATGGCGCCGAGCTTCGCGAACTCAGAAGGTTGGAACCCGAGACCACCGAACCGTATCCAAGATCTCGCTCCGCCGACGGCCGGAAAAGCCAGCACGACGATCAAGAGGAACACGCCTATCCCGTATACGAACCAACTCGACTTCTCCACAAAACGTAATGGCAGCACACCGACTGTTGCGTACGCGATGAGCGCCACGAACAACCATATGACCTGGTACTGCCAAAACTCCGAGTCCGTGCCGGAAGCGGTCTGCCCGGCGGAGTAGAGCATCGCGAGGCCACTCACCGAGAGGGCCAGGGCCAACCCGAGCAGATACCAGTTGTGCGGGGTGGTGAGTCGACTGCCAACGAGCTGAGTCACGCCGCTACTCGCTGCTCGAGACCGACTCGCTGAGCGCGATCGGGGGAGGCGGACCCGCGTCGTCCGGCACCAACCCGTTGCGACCATCGAGATACGTCTGTACGAGATCGATTGCGATCGGGCTTTGGGCCGAGCCGCTGCGTCCCTCCTCGACAATGACCGCGACCACGATCTGGGGTCGTTCCATCGGGCCCGCGGCTACAAACCAACCGTGGGCGGTGCCACCGTTGTGCTCAACGGTGCCGGACTTTCCACCGATCGTATATCGGAGCGGAACGGTATGGGCACGATGGAAGGCCGTCCCCCGCCAGTCGTTCACCACTCCCGTCAGCGATGCTCGCAGGATGTCGAACTGATCGCTGGATAACGGCAACACCCCCGCTGACCGAGGCGGTCGATTGGTGGCCCGGATCCGAGGCGTCCAGATCTCGCCCCCATTGACAATTGCGGAAACAAATTGCGCTTGTTTGAGCGGCGTCCAGGCGATCTCCCCCTGACCAATCGACAAGTTCAAGATTACGCCAGAGCCCCATCCTCCCGGACCGTACCGCTCGTCGTACCAATCCGCGGAAGTCGGATACAAGCTCTCCGCCTCGCTCGGCAGATCGATACCGGTCAGCCCTGAGAAGCCCCACCCTGATCCGATCCGTGTGATCTCTTCCAGACCGAGAGCCAGACCCAACTGATAGAAGTACGTGTCACACGAAGTGATGATCGCGTCCTGCAGCGTGGCCCAGCCGTGAACCGCGTGGCAGCCAAACCATCGGCGGCCAAACTGATAACCACCTCGACACGGAACATCCTCGTACTCGTCAACCTTTACTACGCCGAGTGACATCGCCATCGCCGCTGTCGCCAGCTTGAACACCGACCCCGGAGCATAGCGGGCCTGGACCGCACGGTTCAGAAGCGGCCTCGACTCCGCGTTCGCCAGCCGATTCCAGGTTTCCGTGGTCAGCCGGCCACTGAAGACATTTGGATCGAACGTCGGATGTGAGTACAGCAGCAGCACTTCACCGGTATTGGGGTCAAGCGCGACCACCGCGCCTCGTTTGTCCTTCGGGAACAGCTCCGCCGCCCGCCGTTGGAGATCGAGGTCGACCGTGAGGGTCAGGTCTGTACCGCGTTCAGGCGGGTCGAAGGGTTTTTCCATCCACGGTCCTATCCACCGACCCCGAACATCCACCTCGCGGTACTCCGCCCCTTTCGCACCCTGGAGCTCGGTCTCGTACATCCGCTCAATGCCCGATTTTCCAACGATGTCACCCGGCGCGTATCCTTGCTTTTTCAGCTCCGACAACTCGACTTCCGTGATCTGTGCGACGTAACCGGTGAGGTGAGCCGTTGCACGACCGTATGGATAAACGCGTCGCGGTTTCGGTTGAAGCAACAAACCGGGGACGTCGCTGCGCATCTCCTCGAGTTTTGAAAGCGTACGGTAGTCCAGATCGTCATCCAGCAGAATCGGTTGACCTGGCGCTACTTGGTACTGACGCGTCAGTGCCTCGATCTCGTGCTCATCAAACTCGAGAATCGATCCAATCTTCTCTATCGATGAAGACAGTTCCTCGTTTGACGCTGGAAGAAGCGATACGGAGTATGCCGGCACGTTTTCGGCGATGACTTCACCGTCGCGGTCGTAAACGAAACCGCGAGGCGCAGGCAGTGGGATGGTACGCACTTGGTTGTTCGTCGCGCGCTCGACGTGCGAAGCGTGCTCCACGACTTGCAACCGGAAGAACGTCGCTAGGAGAATCCCGAAAACAGCGAGCAAACCGACCCGGGCCAGGAGACCGCGCTGATTACGGTTCTCCGGATCGAACGGAGCGCCCGACTGCGGATTGAGACTGGTTTTCAATACCCCCCGAAAATCTGGAAAAGCTTTAAGAGTTCGAACTTAGGACGTCATTCGAGGGGAAGCAAACTTCGCGCCGCTGGCTGGGCCGGGGGGGGTAACTAGCGGCCCAGGAAAAAACGCTTGCAGAGTCCTCCGACGAGGGCGGTGTAGGCGGCGCTCAGCGGGCTCTCCCAGAAGAAGCGGGTCTCAAACGCCTCCCAGCTACCCGATGCCGCTGCTCCCAGGATGAGCACGTCGAGCACCAGCTTGCCCCCCGCGAGGAGGGTCAAATCCACTCCGGGGGTCGTCAGGTAGAGGGTTTCCCGTGACTTCCCGAGGCCATACCCGAGAATGGTCATCCCCAAGGCGTGCAACCCGAAGTGCAACAATACGAGCGAGTCACGGAAGAGGCCCAGCCCGAAACCAAGCAAAGCCCCGGTCTGGGCACGCCACATCAACGCGCCGTAGGTCAGCGCAACGAGCACAAAGTCAGGCCGCGCACCACCGATGGCCAGCGGATCCTCGAGCACCATCGCGGCCAACAGGCAAAACACCACGAACGTTGCATATCGTTGGCGGGATACGGATTGCGCGCTCGATGGCCGCATCGAGCTGGTCACAAGGAGTCGCCGTCGGTCTCGACTGGGGTTACCGGATCACCTCCAACCGCCGATGCCCGGCCACCCAGACGCTCGCCCACCATGGGCGGATGCGCGTAACCGGGCCAGAACAACCTCAGATCGTCACCCGCCGACCCGTCCGGGGATGATCCCCTCATGAGCACAAACACGGCGGTCAACGAACTCAAATCCACTACCGGTTCAACCAGATCGATCTGCTGCAACCCGAGCCGTTGATCCTCCTGGCTGGCGGTGAGCTGTCCGATCGGGATCCCGCGCGGAAAGACACCGCCGTAACCCGAGGTCACGATTCGATCCCCCGGTTCCGAGCGCGCCCTCAGCGGCAATAAAAGCTGCAACCGGCCAGCAGCACTGGGGCGCACGATCCCATACTCGAGATGGTCCCCACCGAGCAACAAGGCGCTGGCGCTAAAGTCAGGGTGCGTGTACAGCATGACCTCGCTTGTACCCGGCCCGACGGAAACGACCTTCCCTACCAACCCCTCATCGGTCACCACGGGCAGGTTCGCTGTGACGTTGTCGGCACCACCCGCGTCGACGATCATCACACTTGGTGTAGTCGAGAAATCACGGCTGATCACTCTGGCCGCGGTAAGCTGCACCGGTAAGTGATCAGCGAAACTGAGCAGGTTCCTGAACTCCCGATTCTGGGCGCGAACGAATTCCGAATCGGAGAGCTCGATACGCGCCTCTTGAAGCTCGCGCCTGAGGTTCGCGTTTTCTGTTCTCAACTGCAGGTAGCCGCCAAAAACCTCTCGAACTCGAGACACCGGCAGCGTCACGACGTGATTGACTGACCGGGCGATTGAGTCTTGGCGTGAATCGGGGAGTGCTAAGAGAACCAGCGATGCGGCCGCGCAGGCGATGGCGACAGCTTCAGCACGGCGATCGGGAGGGAGCAGCGGCATCAGCCAACGCCGAGCCGTGGATTCAGTTGCGGCCGCTCAGACCGAGCACGCCACGATACTTGTCCGGGTCGTCCAGGATCCGACCGGTGCCACGAACCACACACGTCAGTGGCTCCTCGTCGACGTTTATGGGAAGGTTGGTGTTCTCGCGCAGCAGCGAGTCGAGCCCTCGAAGGAGCGCGCCGCCGCCAGTCATCACAATCCCACGATCAACGATATCACTCGCCAGCTCAGCCGGAGTCCTTTCGAGCGCCTGGCGGACAGCGTCGACTACCGCCATGATCGGCTCCTGGATCGCTTCTCGTATCTCAGCCGAGTTCACTCGAACTGTTTTCGGTATCCCGGTCACAACATCGCGCCCCTTGACGTCCATGACCTCGTCTCCGTTGACCGATTGATACGCCGAGCCGATCGTCATCTTTACCTGTTCCGCTGTCGGCTCTCCGATCACGATGTTGTAGTCCTTCTTGAGGAAGTGCTGAATCGCCTCGTCGATCTCATCGCCGCCGACTCGGATCGATATATCGCTCACAATTCCAGACAGCGCGATAACCGCTATTTCCGTGGTACCGCCGCCGATATCGATCACCATGTTGCCGGTCGGTGTTTCTACCGGAAGTCCAACCCCGATCGCGGCGGCCATTGGCTCGGGCACGAGGTACACCTCTTTGGCACCAGCGGACTCCGCGCTGTCTCGCACCGCCCGTTTTTCAACCTCGGTGATCCCGCTCGGAACCGAGATGAGAACCTTCGGGCGTATCGGCATGAGGCGATTTCGTAACACGCGCTTCAAGAAATCACGGAGCATTTTTTCGGTTACTTCGAAGTCCGCGATCACGCCATCCTTGAGGGGCCGTACAGCGTTGATCCCGGCTGGGGTTCGACCCAACATCTTCTTCGCTTCAAGTCCAACGGCGAGGATTTCCCGCGTGTCTGCGTCCAGCGCGACGACCGACGGCTCGTTTAGGACGATCCCTCGACCTTTCACATATATGAGCGTGTTTGCGGTCCCAAGGTCGACCGACACCTCGCTGGCGAGAAACGGCCCAGCGTTCGACCTGAGCAAGCTCAGCACGGCGCGCTCATCGGCCGGTCGACCCGAAGCCGCCGACCCCGCGGGTCGTCTCGGGTAGGGCCTCAACCTCGACTAGATCGAGGCGTGACACGGACCCGACAACGAGTTGTGCGATACGGTCACCGCGATTGATCTCGACGACCTCCTGGCCCAGGTTCACCAATAGAACCTTCACCTCACCTCGATAGTCGGCATCAACAGTTCCAGGAGCATTTAGAACGGTAACACCATGCTCGGCCGCCATCCCGGACCGGGGTCGTATCTGACCCTCACAATTCGACGGCAAGGCGATAGCGAAACCGGTACCGATCAGCCGCCGCTCTCCAGGAGCGATCCGATGCGCCTCGGCAGCGCGGAGATCAAGCCCTGCCGCGGCCTTCGTGGCGTACTCTGGCAAGGGCAGGTCATGATTACCCAGCCGGCGAACAGGCAGCCGCTGTGTGGCATGCAGGGTCACGCTCGGACCGGAGCTCATCTCAGCACCTCGACTGGATCCCTATACGGCAGGTCAAACGCCTCCGCGACACCGGGATACGTCACCTCTCCCGCGACCACGTTCAGACCCAGGCGCAACGGCTCGCTGTCGCGGCATGCCGCCTGCCATCCCTCTGCAGCCAACTTCCGCGCGTAAGGCAGGGTCGCATTCGTCAAAGCGATCGTCGAGGTCCGCGGTACCGCACCCGGCATGTTCGCTACACAGTAATGAACCACGCCATCGACAACAAAGACCGGGTCTTCATGAGTCGTCGGTCGGCACGTTTCGATGCAACCACCCTGGTCCACCGCAACGTCCACGATTACCGAGCCCGGTTTCATATGGTGCAAATCTTCACGCGTAACCAAGTTGGGCGCCTTCGCGCCCGGCAGCAAAACCGCCCCCACGAGTAGATCCGCCCGACCGAGCATTTCACGAATGGTGTGTACATCTGAAAAAAGACAGTCGACGTTGGCCGGCATCACATCTTCCAAGTAACGCAAGCGATCGAGGGATATGTCGAGAATCGTCACCCGCGCGCCAAGCCCAGCCGCCATCTTGGCTGCGTTGGTGCCGACCACGCCTCCGCCGAGGATGACGACTTCGGCCGGCGGCGTGCCCGGCACGCCGCCCAACAGAATCCCGCGCCC
>CBDUCI010000105.1:0-8451 GCA_965365605.1 uncultured bacterium | reverse complement strand
CGCCGTCGCTGGCTGGCAACCTGATTGGCGACGCGACCGAGAAGCGCGTGCTCGTCTACGTCCCCCCGGGCTACGACGAGGCGACAGACCAACGCTATCCGGTCGTATACCTGCTGCACGGCATCTTCGACAGCCCCGACGTATGGGTCGACTACTTCGGCGTTCCCGCAATCGTCGACCGCCTGATCGAGAGCGGCCGACTTCCACCGGTTTTCGTCGTCATGCCCGACGGTGGCAACCGCCTGGGGGGCGGGTTCTATCGCGATTCGCCCGTCAGCGGCAACTGGGCCGGTTTCATCGCTGACGACTTAACCGCCTACATCGATCAACAATACAGAACCGAAGCGCGGCGCGAGGCCCGCGCCGTCGCCGGCCACTCGATGGGCGGCTACGGTGCTATTCACCTGACGATGGAGCGGCCCGACGTGTTCGGGATCGCTTACGCGATGAGCCCATGCTGCCTCGAGCCGATCGAGGACATCGGCCAGAGCAACGACGTCTGGCGCCGGGCCGCCGAGGTCGCAAGCTGGGACGAGATCGGAGCGGCCGCTGAGGCGAGGGACTTCTGGCTCGTCGGATCGATGGGGATCCTGACCGCGTTTTCGCCGGCACCCGGATCTCCCCCGATGTTCGTCGACTTGCCGTTCGGCGTGCTGCGCGACGAGCGGGTAGTCATCGAGCCGGTCTTCAACGAGTACCGCGCACGGTTCCCGATCCACCGCCTGGAAGATCATTGGCAAGCTCTGGCGTCCCTCGAGGGACTGGCGCTCGATTATGGCGTCGGCGACCAGTTCTCACACATCCCGGTCGGCACACGACGCCTTTCAGAGCGGCTCGCCGAGCTACGCGTTCCCCACCGCCTCGACGTCTACAACGGGGATCACCGGGAGGAGATCGCCGAACGACTGGAGCGCATCGTCTTCCCGTTTATCGCCGAGAGACTGACTCGCCCAGACGACTGAGTAAGCGGCGTCTACTCCGCGCCGAGCTCTTTCAGCTTATCGACTGCGTTGGTGTTTTGAGGGTTCAGGTCGAGCGACTTCTGGTAGTACTCGATCGCACGCTCGTTATCGCCCTTGGCCATATACGCCTCGGCCAGACTATCCCACGGATTGAACGCTTCCGGATGCGTATCGACGTTGAGCTGAAACACCTCGATCGCGCCATCGACATCGCCGCTCCCGAGAAACTCGTAGCCGAGCGCATTCATCCCGTTCTCGGGAATCAGCAAGTTGTCGGGGTACTGCTGCTGAGCGGCCTCGAACACCGCACGAGCATCCGCGAACCGACCGGCCCGCGCCAACTCCAGGAAGCGCCACTGCTCCTGGATAAACTCGTGGGGGTCGGGTTGGCTCAGCGCCCAAACGTAGGCCGCCACTGAAGCGATCTGCTCGTCGCTGACGTTCAGCCCGCCCTTCGGGTTCATCGGGAACGGCCTGGGCTTGACCGCCTTGATGTTCTGCTGGGGAACCCCGGCCAGGATCGTCTGCAGGATCCCGTCGAGGTCGCCCTGACTGTGAAGCCACTCGACATCGGAGAGATCGGGTGCTCGTGTTCCGCTTCCCTTGCCTGCAATGGCGTGACAAAAGACGCAGCTACCACCGTTGTACAGATTGCTACCGGCTAGGATCTGTTCGGGTGTGACGTCGTTGGATGCGGCGTCCTCTGCGTCTTGAGCGAGGACTGGGGTGGCAAACAGCGCCGCGATCATGATGACCGGGGCGAGCAAGAACCGTTGCGAACGAACCACGACGAACCTCCATTGGTACGAGACGTCTGAAACAGCGTAGCAGATTTGGTTTCCGCTCTAACTGTAGACTATCCGTCGCGGCCGCGCATTCAACTCGGCCGAGGTGTCAGAGTTGTGACGCGGTCAGTCGGGGCAGGCGACGCCGGCCATGTCCTCGATCATGTCGCGGCACACCTGCACTGGATCCTTACCATCCCGGATCTCCTTCATGATCTCGATACAGGTCGCCATGGCCGAGCCAGCTTCCGGGGTATCGTAGCCCAGCATCAGGATGTCTTCCCGAATCGCTTCCCGCTCTTCGGGCGACATCTCGGCTAGCGCCTTGAGGATCTCTGCTCTCGTCATCGGTGGCTCCTTCCTAGTCAACAATGCACACCTTGGTATCGGATCGCTCACTAGAAAGTGTAGACCGTCAGGTGGTGGCAATTCTGTCGGGGAATCCCCCAAGTGGGTGTCGGGAGACGGCTGGCAGGCGGCCGCAAGCCACACAACGTTGCGGGTGTGAGGACCCTTTACGACACGATGTATCGTTTCGTTCTACTCGGCTTGGCGCTGGCGGGGCAGATCGCCTGCAACGGAGACGGCAGCAACACCTCAACCACGGGGCCGCCGCCAGGCGGTTCGGGGCCGTGGGAAGTTCTGGCCTCGATGACTAACGTGCGGACCGAGAACAGCGCCGCCGCGCTCGGCGGGCAGATCTACGCGGCCGGCGGTTTCGGGCCCGGCCGGACCGCGTCATCGACCGTCGAGCGGTACGATCCAGCGACCGATCAATGGACCACCGTCACCGAGCTTCCCGCCGCGGTCAACCACGCTGGCATGGCGGCTGTCGGTGGGCTCCTGTATGTGATCGGTGGATACTTCGGTACCAGCTTCAACCCGATCAACCTGGTGCAGATCTACGATCCCGCCGGCGACGTATGGTCAGCCGGCGCGCCAATGAGGGCCAGCCGCGGCGCGCTCGCGGTCGCGGTCGTCAATGGCAAGATCCACGCGATCGGTGGCGTCAACGCAGCCGGACAGACCGTTGGTACACACGAGGTGTACGACCCGATCGCCGACTCGTGGGAATCACTGGCTCCGCTGCCGACCGTCCGCGAGCACATCGCCGCGGCTGCCATTGGGGACAACGTTTATGTCGCGGCAGGTCGTTTCGGAGGCCAGAATCGAACCACCTTCGAGATCTACGACGCAGTCAACGATCGGTGGTTGGCAGGCCCGCCGGTGCCGACCGCGAGGAGCGGTGTCGCCGCAGCGGCACTCAACAACAAGTTCTATTTGTTCGGTGGCGAAGATCTGCAGTCGACGAACACCTTTGGCGCAAACGAACGATTCGACCCGGCGACGAACCGGTGGGAGCAACTTGAGCCGATGCCAACCCCGCGCCACGGCCTGGGTGCTGCGGTAGTCGGCAACTCGATCTACGTCGTCGGAGGCGGCCCACAAGCCGGTCTCGCATTCAGCGGCGCGAACGAACGCTTTACGCCACAGTAGGAGGCTTCGCGTAACGGCGTCAATTGATCTGCGGAGAATTCGACAGCAGTTCCCCGCCTTGTCTGTCACAGACAACGGCGAACCGCGTGTCTATTTCGACAATCCAGCCGGCACCCAGGTGCCGGCGCAGGTTGCCGAACACATGTCCAACTGCCTGTTGCACACCAACGCGAATGTCGGTGGCTACTTTCGAACCTCGGAACTGGCTACGCAAATTACCGTCGACGCGCGCGATGCGATCGCTGATTTCGTCAATGCACCATCAACGGACGAAATTGTCTTCGGGCAAAACATGACGAGCATCACTTTTCATGTATCCCGATCGCTCGGTCGACATTTCAGAGCAGGCGACGAGATCATCGTTACACGCATGGACCACGATGCCAACGTCGAGCCATGGATCCTGCTCGCACGCGACCACAATCTCGAGATCCGCTGGTTGCCATTCAATACCGAAACTTACGAATTCGAACTGGACAAGCTCGATGAGGTGCTGAGCACCAGAACACGCCTCGTTTGTGTTGGCGGCGCGAGCAATCTGACGGGGACGATAAACGACGTCAAAACCATCTGCGCCAAAGCACGCGATGTCGGAGCTTGGACTTATGTCGACGCTGTGCAATTGGCACCGCATGTCGCAATCGATGTGCAGAATATCGGTTGCGATTTTCTCGTTTGTTCGGCGTACAAGTTTTTTGGACCGCACCAGGGCGTTCTCTGGGGACGTCGCGAGGTTCTCGAGCAACTCGAACCCTACCGGGTGCGACCCGCACCGGCGACGTTACCCTGGAGCTTCGAACCCGGTACGCAAAGCCACGAGGGCATGGCTGGGACAGCGGCCGCGGTCGACTATTTTGCCTGGGTCGGCCGACTCGCAAACGATCCTGCAGCCGCGTCAGCCAAAAGAGAGGACAGGCGCCAGCTGATTTGTTCTGCGTTTGACTACCTATTCGCGCACGAAAAGGCGTTGACGAAACGCCTGATTGACGGCCTACAAAGCTTCTCGGGTATCACGGTTCACGGCGTCACCGCGCCGGAGGCACTTGACCGCAGGGTATCGACCGTGGCTTTCACACACCGCGGCAAGGCACCCGACACCATCGCTGAAGCCCTAGCCAGACGCAACATCTTTGTCTGGAGCGGCCACAATTACGCGCTCGAAGTCGTGCAGGCGCTTGATCTACTCGAATCCGGCGGTACCGTGCGCATTGGTGCGGTGCACTATAACACGCCCGAGGAAATCGACCGGGTCCTCAATGCGCTCGAGGATATACTCGGCTGAATCGCACCTAGTTGCGCACCCTGACGGCACGTCGCGACGAACTCGTCCTCGGCTTGTGCGCACAGCGACGCTCGTGTCTCACGGTCCGCGACGAGAGCCGCGATCTCTTCGCCTAACCCCTTGTAACACATAGATTTATAGTCCTGATCGTCTTCGATCACACGACAGAACTCGAGACCGCTCTCGGCGCGAGCGGTCCAATCGACGAACGCTTTAACGACCCCCACGTAACACCAACCGCGGTACTCGGCGCTGCCGGCTTCACAATGGCTCGCAGCCGTGTCAGGATCCTTCGTGTAGGCGGTAACACTGCGCCCCAAACTCTGGTGGCATGTGGGCCGCATGTTCTCCGGCGCCCCGTCACACGACGCCGAGGCATCGTGCAGATCACCGCCGTTATGGTGCAACATGACCGACGTTTGCATGAGATAGCACTGCTGATGGTAACGCGGGTTCATGACCGAGCACGGGTAATGCGGGTCGGCGGGATCGATCGGTTTCCAAGCGGCGTCAGCCGCGTCGTGATCCATTTGCCCATGTTCGTGCGCATCGGCATCGTGCTCGGTCTCGGAGGCCAGCACGGTAGCCGGATGGTGCGGTGATGTCGCAGCCATGACGTTTTCCATGAACGCTCCGCCGTAGCAGGACTCGCGATCCCAGGGGTCGCCCAGCAGATCGCACGCCTCAAGTGCCCTGGGCAAATGATGCTCGAAGTACATCGTCAACCCGTGGCCCATCCCGTGAACGCATTGGAACAGGATCCACCGGCTCTGATCGGGTCGCTTGTAAGGGCGGCACAACTCCTCGAGCGATTCCGCATCGGTACTGCCACGATCTTCGAAGTACGCCTGGATCACGCCGTGATAACAGCCCGACGAGAAGCTCTCGGTACACCCCGAGAAAGTTGCGCTGACGTCGGGTGAGAGCTGGTAGGCCTCGATTCCTATGTGATGCGCGTAGACGTGAGCGTCGCGCGCCGCGTCACCGTCACGGGCGACGAGCGAGTCGAGTGCGTCCATCGTGGGGCGCACGCCCAGCGCGCCCAATCGCGCACTCAACGCGGCTTGATAGCAGCTGATCTTCTCTTGCCCGGCCAGAGCACTGCACTGCTCGATTAACGCGTCGGCCGCGGGCCCCGGATCCTTTGCCAACGGTCCCGCGTTAGACGAGGCGGTATCAAAAAGCGAAAACCCGCGGCTGAGAGACATCGCCAGCGCCAGGCCCAGCGCGAGGAGCGCAACAAGAGCGGCCGAGATAACTGTCCGTCGGTTTTTCGGTATCGCGGTCAAAGCCCTTCGCGACGAACGCGCTCGCGCATCCGCGCGAGGTCCGTTTCTATCCGCGTCAGCAGTGCCTCGAGCCTTTCGTTACCATGAAGATTCTCAAAAGTGGGATCGTTGCGGATATAGTGAGGGGAGCGAAAACCCCTGTCGTAAGCCTCTTCGAGCACGTCAATCGCTTCGTCGACTCGATCCTGGAGTGCGAGCGCCTGAACGAGATAGGCGTACACGAACAGGTTTGCCTGACCGGCTTCGATTTGCGTCCGAGCGCGATGTTCAGCTTCTCGAAGAAGCCCCCGGGCCTCGTCGTCGTTGCCCAACTTCAAGTGTACGAATCCGAGATATGCGAGCGGCTGAAGCTCGGGTGCCAGCCCAACCACAAACGTCTCGATCAGCGGTCTCGCGCTCTCGTAGTCCCCCCGCTTGAGGTCGAGCCGCACTTGCGCGAACATGACCTCCGACGAGAGCGGTTCGAGTGACCGACCGAGCTCGATTTCCTCGGCCGCCCGCTCCAGATCTCCCTGAAGCAGTTGCAACACCCCGATAAGAGCGTGGCTGCTCCCGTTATCGGGCTCGATCGTGAGCCCCCGGCGGAACCAGCGTTCAGCCTCGGCGTAATCCATCAGGTCTATGTAAATGGTGCCCACCAACTCGTAGTTCTTGCCATCCGTCGGCTCGAGCGCCACACCACGCTTGGCCGCCACGAGAGCTTCATCCAACCGGCCGAGCTGGTACAGCGAGTGCGCCAGCCCATGGTTGGCCAACGCATAATTCGGATTGAGCTCGAGCGCCCGTTCGGCCATCACGACGGCACCCTCATAATCCCCAGCCTGGAACATCACAAAACCGAGCGCATAATGACCGTCGGCCAGGTTCGGGTCGAGCTCGATCGCCTTCTGGCTCGCCACTCTCGCCGAATCACCCCATGACGCCTCGGTAAAAAACGACCGGAAGACGTAGGCCTGACCAAGACCGGCGTACGCCCCTGCGTACTCGGGATCGATCGCCAGTGCCTGGTTAAAGAGATCGACCGCGGTATCGATGCCCTGTGTCGCCCCGGTCACGTTTTCAATCGAGTCCCACAAGTAGTCGCGGCCCTTCAGGTACAGGTCGTAAGCGGTGAGATCGCCAGTCCGTCCGGCAGCGATCGCTTCGATCTCGGCCCTCGACAACGTGGCCTGAAGCGCGGTCGCGATCTCCCCGGCGATCTCGGTCTGAATCGCGAAGATGTCGGTCAGGTTGCGGTCGTACGTCTCGGCCCACAGGTGTTCGTCGGTTTCGGCATTGACGAGCTGGGCGGTGATCCGCACGCGTTCACCTTGCCGGCGAACGCTCCCTTCTAGGATCGTTGCAACATTCAGTTCTTGACCGATCTGGATCATGTCCTTTTCGGTGTTCTTGTATTGCATCGTCGACGTGCGAGAGATGACCCGTAGATCGTCGATCTTCGAGATCGCAGTTAGGATGTCGTCGGTGATCCCGTCGCTGAAGTATTCGTTCTCCGGCTCAGCGCTCATGTTCTGAAACGGGAGCACCGCGATCGAGCGATCGATCTGCCCGACACCCGCGGTAGCGACCCGCGACTCGCCGGCAGCTGACTGTTCGCTCCCTTGGTCCTGAGCCCGGCCGACCAGCAGCAAAGCCAACACGACCGCCGCAGCCAAGCCTGCTCCGCCCCAAGCGAACCAACGTTTTCCGCCGGACTTGGTAGCCTCGGCGGGCGGCGTCGCCGGCGCCTGTACTGCTGGTTGCGCCTTCTCCAGCGATGCACCAGGAACCAGCGTTACCCCGTAAACAGCGACCGCCTCGCCGATACCCTTCAGCTCGCGCTCGCCGAGCGATTCCAGCTCGAAGTCCTCACGTCGCCGCAGCTGTCGCCACACGTATTCGCTGACGAGGACCTGCCCGGGTTCGGCGACCGTCTGAAGGCGCGATGCGAAGTTGACGCCGTCACCGTACGCGTCGCCGTCCGAGGTCGTAACGATTTCACCCAGATGAATACCGGCGTGTGCCCGGGTAGGCGTACCCACATTCTGGGATCGCTCCTCGAAATCGCTCACGATCTTTAGTGCTGTGCGCGTCGCACTATCGGTGCTGCTGAAGACGACCAGCGCGCCGTCACCGAGAAACTTGACGATTCGACCGCCGTAGCGGGGGACAACATCGCGAGTTATCGACTGGAAGAGGTCGACGAGCTTGAGCGCCTCGTACTCACGCGCCGCGGCGAGCCTCGTATACCCGGCCACGTCGACGAACAACACCGCCGCCAGGCGGCGGTCGCCAGACTCTACCGTTACGCCCACATCGGCAATCTAGGTTCCGACCGGACGGCTGGCCTTTGTAGGGAAAAGTACGACCTAACCCACGTGCTCGATCTGGGCGTCCTTTGCGGTGGCCGCTACTAGTTGTCGGGCACGATCGGCAGGAGAACCAAACACGGTCGTCCCCGCAGCGTCGGCTGTCATGCACGTGTCGGCGCTTACCGTGACACTGTGAAGGCGCGAGCGATGGGGCGCGCCAGTGACCGGATCGAGCAGGTGATGGTAACGGCGGCCTCCGTGCTCGAAGAACTTGTGGTAGTCACCGGACGTGGCAACCGCACGGTCCATCATGTTCAGGGTCGCCACCAGAGCATCGGGATCATC
>CBDUCI010000104.1:0-8459 GCA_965365605.1 uncultured bacterium | reverse complement strand
CTGCACGCTGTCTCTCAGTGCCAACAAGCCACTCGGGAACGGCAGACCGGCCGAAACGAGTATCGCCATCGCCGGCTGGTCAGCGTAGAGCGCCTGCGTCATCGCGCACGGGGCTGCCTCCTCCCAGGCCGATTCGACGAGCTGGTCAAAACGGAGGCGACCCTCCGCCTCGAGCCACGGACGAGGCGCACGGACGACGGGCAGGATCGCTTGCGCGTCGCTCCACCCGAACCCCTCCGGTTGCCACGTCACTCCCGCATCGGTCATCCGCGTGTGCCAGTCATCACCCTTGGTCAACATCTCCCGTGACAGCGCGACCTCGCGCCAACCGACAAACCCCGGTGCCGACAGCTGTTTGACCAGAGCGCTACGGCTGAGGCCTAGGATCGGTTCTGCGTCGTCTCCTCCGACCAACTCGAACAACCCGAGCAAGCGTTCCAACGCGCCGTTTGCTTGCTCGTCGGCGCGCATCCCGAGACCCTCGGATGGTTGGACCACCAGCACGCTCGTCGAAGGCGCTTGAAGCACCCCGTTCAACGCAACCAGACCCAGGGCTCGTTCATCGGGACCCGACTGCAACCCCGGAAGCCGGGTGACCGCCAATCGGCCGACGTTCGGCGCCAGCTCTTCGAGCTGGCTCAGCAACGTACCAAGTAGCGCACCAGCGTGCGTGCTCACGTTAGCGACGACGACAAACAAGTCACAATCGGCATCGTTTGCCAACGCCGTCGACACCGCCTCGTCGGCACGAAGCGCGTCCGCGGCTTGCGCGTAATCGCCCACGACGCGGCCAACCATGTCGACCCGATGTCGACGAACTGCGTCCAGTTGTGCGTGCTCGACCGCAGGATCGAGATCGATCGCCCGCGCGCTCAGCCCGCCACTCGAGAAAAGCTCGGCCGCGCGGGTTCCCCACTCGCCGAGACCGATCACCTGGATGCGGAGATCTGTCTTCACTGACCGGGCCGTTCGTTGCGAATTCGTGGCATGTTCAACTGACACGTCGGATTCCGACCGATGGTCTCCATCGGTGCGGGACACATCCTCCTCATCTTCAATAGGATCCGTGACCGCCTTGGTCTCAGATCGCGCGTCGGGCTTGTTGGGCTGCATGAGTGCCTCCGATCGATCGTTCGGCGATACCAACACTAAAGGTCGGCAGCCCAAACGGCTCGCACGATAGCGCCGTGGCCACAGGTCTGCGGTGCTGATTGTATCTCGGTTTGGCGCGTGAGAGCGATCGTTACCCGCACGGTGGTCACGCCTCGCATTTGGATTTTACACGGGTCGTGCGGCTCCCGACAAGACGCCCCGTCTGATGTCGTAGCCGCTTCCCGTACAACAGCTTACACGTCGTGAAACTCACCCGGGCGCGGTACGGCCACCTGGGCACACCCGTTTTCCTGCAAGCGCTGGGCCAGAGCGAGCGCCTGGGGCTCTTCGCCGTGCACGAGAAAGATGTTGTCCGGTGCCGGGTTGCAGCCAGCGGCGAACTCGATCAAGCCGTCTCGATCGGCATGCCCCGAGAAAGCCCGGATGTCGACGATCTCGGCGTCCACGAGCACGTCAACACCGAAGATCCTGACTTCGGGCTGGTGTTCGATCAGCCGGCGCCCTAGGGTGTGCTTGGCCTGGAACCCGACGATTAGCACTGTGTTTCGTTCGTCTTCGAGATTGTTTCGAAGATGGTGTACGATGCGGCCGGCATCGCACATCCCCGACCCGGCGATGATTATGCTCGGCTCCTCTTCGTAATTGAGCGCCTTTGAATCGGATACCTCGCTGATGTAGCGCATCGTACGGAACCCGAAGGGGTCCACGTCCTCCCAGAACGTCCGCGCTTCAATATCGAAATATTCCGGGTTTAGCTTGAAGATCTCGGTGATATTGATCGTAAGCGGGCTGTCGATGTAAATCGGCAGAACCGGGATCTTTTTTTCGATCAACAACCGGTGAAGCAGATAGAGAACGGTCTGTGCGCGTTCGAGGGCAAATGCGGGAATCAGCACTTTGCCGCCCCGCTCGACCGTGCGGTTCACAACCTCGGCCAGCTTGTCCTTGCCGCTGTGCGGCTCGTGCAGCCGGTCGCCGTAAGTCGACTCCATAATTAGCACGTCGATATCCTCGACCGGCTGCGGGTCGCGCAACAGCGGCATATTCGGGCGACCGAGATCGCCAGTGAAGCAGATCCGTTTCTCTTTTTCATTGGCCTCGATGTCAAGGATCGAAATCGCGGACCCCAACACGTGTCCGGCGTCACGAAGCTCGAGCTGAATACCGGGCGCCAGCGCCATTGGCGCTTCGTAGTTCACGCTCACGAAGTTCCCCATCGCCGCCACCGCATCCTCCTCGGTGTACAACGGTTGAACCTCGGGTTCGTTCCGGGATCGAATGCGGCGGTTGTAGTACTCCGCGTCCCGCTCGTGAATGCGAGCCGAGTCGCGCAGCATCGCAGCGCACAGGTCGCGCGTCGCGTGGGTGGTGTAGATCGGTCCTTCATAACCCTGTTTTACAAGGGACGGGATGTTCCCGCTGTGATCGATGTGAGCATGGGAGAGGACCATGTAATCGATCCCAGTGGGATCAAACGGCAGAAAGCGGTTCTTCTCTTCCGCCTCCTTGCGTCGGCCCTGGTACATGCCGCAATCGAGCAACACGCGTTTCCCCGCCGCCTCGATGACGTGCATCGAGCCGGTGACGGTGCGTGCCGCGCCGAAAAAGAAAATCCGGAGCCGCGAGTTCACGCCGGTAGTGACTCGCTCGCCGTGGACCGGATAAACGCCCTTACCAGCGCTTCGATTCGCGGTCGAGCATCAACTGCCGCCTCCATTACCTCATCGTGGTGTAATGGTCCTGCGGTTAACCCGGTGGCATAGTTGGTCAACAACGAGATTCCCACCACCGGCAGCCCGCGGTGGGCGGCTGCGATCGCCTCGTAGACGGTCGACATCCCCACCGCTTGTGCACCGATCTTTCGCAAGAAGCTGATCTCAGCGGCGGTTTCGTAGCTGGGGCCGAGAACGCCGGCATAGACTCCCTTGGGCAGTGGGATCTCGTGCTCGAGCGCGATCGCCGTCAACTCCTCGCGAAGCCTCTCATCGTAGGCGTTGCACATGTCGGGAAAGGGGTTTTTCACTTCTGCCGCCGGGCGACCGATCAACGGGTTGGCGAACTGGAGGTTGATGTGATCGGTGATCAACAACAGCGTCCCCGGTGGATTGTCGGGATCGAGGGAGCCGGCGGCGTTGGTCACCAGCAGGAATCGGACACCGAGCTCGGCGAGCACTCGCACCGGCAGCGCCAACCACCGCGGTGGGTACCCCTCGTATGAATGAAATCGACCCTGGGCAAAGGCGACCGGCACGGTGTCCAGCGTGCCGACCACGAAGTGGCCGCTGTGACCCTCGACCGTAGATCGCGGGAAACCAGGAATCTCATCGTACCCGACCGCGATCGCGTCGTCCACGTCGTCGGCCAGGTATGACAACCCCGACCCCAGGATCAGCCCCGCTTCCACTCGTCCTGCGCCCGCCGCACGAAGTCGATCCACCGCAGCCTCGACGAGAGCGGTCGAACTGGGGGTCGGGTTGATATCGCGGGGGGCGTTCATCCCCACCAATCTCACAACAAAGCGCCAGCGACGGTCGCCGTCATGAACGCCGCCAGTGTGCCAGCGATCATCGCCCGTAACCCGATCTTCGCCAGATCTTGCTTCCGGCTCGGCGCGATGCCTCCGATGCCACCGATCTGAATCGCGATCGAGCTGAAGTTCGCGAAGCCAGCCAGCGCGTAAGTGGCGATCACGATCGAGCGCGGCGAGAGATCGGACCCTTCGCCGAGCATGTTGGCGAGCTGGATATAGGCGAAGAACTCGTTCAACACGGTTTTGATCCCGAGTAACGAGCCGATCGTGGTGGCGTCCTTCCACGGGACGCCCATTACCGCCGCCAGTGGCGCCAGCACCCAGCCAAAGATCTGCTGCAGCTGGAGTCCCTCAACGCCGAACAGACTGCCGGCCCACCCAATCATCCCATCTGCCATGTAAATCAGCGCTACAAAGGCGAGCAACATCGCACCAACGTTGAGCGCCAAGAAGAGCCCCTCGGACGCACCGCGCGTAGCGGCTTCGATCACGTTTACATCAGGCGACGGAACATCGGCCTTTAGCGTACCCGCCGTTTCTGGTACTTCGGTCTCCGGGTACATGACCTTGGAGATCACGATCGCCGCCGGAGCGCTCATCACGCTGGCCGCCAACAGGTGCCCGGCGATGTCCGGAAAGAAGTTGACGAGCATGCCCACATAGGCAGCCATGACCGACCCCGCCACGGTGGCGAACCCACCGGTCATGATGCAATGGAGCTCGCTCATCGTCATCCGATCGACAAACGGCTTGATCATGAGCGGCGCCTCCGTCTGGCCGGCGAATATGTTGCCCGATGCCGACAGCGTCTCGGCGCCCGAAGTGCCCATTGTCCTCTGCATCACCCACGCCATTCCCTTGACGAAGATCTGCATCACCTTGAGGTGATACAGCACTGTCATCAACGACGCGAAGAAGATGATCGTCGGCAACACGGTGAATGCGAAATAGGAGCCGCCGTTGGCCCATTGAGCGGGATCATCGGGCTGGATCGGGGCCATCGTCGGTGGCCCCCCCCCGACCGGCGTCCCGACCGGGATGTTGTTGTAGATCAGGTTCCCGAAGATGAAGCGCGACCCGTCCTGCGTGTACGACATGATCTTGATGAACACTGTGTTCATCAGCGCGAAGAACTCCTCGCCGGGGGCAGTTCGCAGAATGAGCAGCGCAAAGACGAGCTGCAGCCCGATCCCCCACAGAACGATGCGGACTGGGAAGGAGCGTCGATTGACCGATAGGAGCCAGGCGATAAACACCATCACGCCGAGCCCGAGGATCGAAACGGCGCGTTGCTCGAGCGGCGTACTAAGCGCCTCGCGAGCCTCAGCGGCGCGCGCGCCAGCCTGGGTCGGGTCCCCTTCTGCCTGGACTACGGTCGCGGCCGCGCTCTCGGGTGCCGTAACGGTCGACCACCACCCCACCCCGATCAGCGTCACCGTGACGATCCACAGCACGACTGCCCACCGTTGGAGCGGGCTCCGCGTTGCTCTACTCACTGATCTCGCCGAGCGCGTCGATCGCCTCGCCGATCAGCGCCTTTCGTTCCGGGTACCGGAGGAAAGCGCTCTTGAACCCGTTGAGCACCACCTTCTTGATCTCTTCCAGATTGAAATCGAGATGCTCACAACACAGCTCGAGCTCACGTGTCATCGTGGTATCCGACATGAGTCGGTTGTCGGTGTTGACCGTGACTCGTACCTCGCGATCGAAGTATTCGCGGATCGGGTGCAACTCGATCGAGGGCACGGCTCCCGTCTGAACGTTCGACGTGGGGCACATCTCGAGCGCGATCCTGTGATCACGGACGTACTCCATGAGGTCCGGATCCTCGCGCAACCGGACACCGTGCCCGATCCGGTGCGCGCCGACCCAATGCAGCGCCTGGTGGATCGAGTCCGGTCCGTACGCCTCACCGGCGTGAACGGTGACGTTGAGGTTGGCATCACGTACCAGATAAAACGCCTCGCGGAATCGCTTGGCCGGGTTGTCGCGTTCAGCACCCGCGAGATCGAATGCGACAACACCGCGGTCTTTGTACTCGACCGCCAGCGCCGCCAACCTGAGCGCGCGCTCGGGTTCGAAATGTCGCAATCCGCAAATAATCTGGTGTGACCGAGTCCGAGGGTACGTGTCCTGACCTCTGCGCAAACCGCGTTCGATGGCGTCGATCACTTGTCGCGGCGAGAGACCACGCTTGACGCTCAGGATCGGGGCGTAACGCACCTCCATGTACCACACATTTTCCTGGGCGGCGTCCTCCACGAGCTCGAACGCGATCCGCTCGAGCGCCGACTCGGTTTGCATGACCGCGGTCGTAACATCGAAGCGCTCCAGGTACGCCACCAGATCTCGCTCGGGGAGCTCATCGGTAAAGAAGCGGCGCACGTCATCGACCGTCTCGAACGGCAGATCGACATCGTCCTCGTGAGCGAGCTCGAGGATCGTCTCGGGCCGGAGTGATCCGTCGAGATGGACGTGGAGGTCGGTCTTGGGGAGGCGCTCGAGCAGCGCGCGGTCGACGCTCACTCGATCACTCTGACGTTCCCTCGGGCCACGGGGCGAGCTGCTCTATCCGCCCTTGGACCGAATACCGAATCGGCTGAGGCAGCTGTGCCAGGTGCGCGACCATGACTTCGCTGTCAACGATTCCGGTGTTGATCACTTGCATAGCCTCACCCAGCGCGTCGTACCCACTTCCACCGGATACCATGAAGTTGTTGGCGGTCACCGTATAGATCCGCTCCGGCTCAACCGCTCGACCGTCTCTAATCACTGCAACCTCGCCCTCCTCGAGCGTTGCGTCCACCACGCGGTCGCCCGCTGGCCGCGACGGATCGAAGCTAAACCGGATCCCCGACACCTGACCGATCCTATCTTCGACGACCGCTTCGAGGGCGCGCTCGAGTTGAGCGCCGCTCAGTTCGAGTCGCATCAACACGTTCTGGAACGGCTGAACGGCAAAGACATCCTTGAATGTGATCGAGCCAGCCGGCAAATCGGTGCGTATCCCACCGCCGTTGACGATCGCGATCTGATCGCCCGTGGCAGCCCGCTGAGCGTCGGCGATCAGGTCCCCCAGCGCCGATTCCTCGCTCCGCGCCCGCTCGAGCGCGTCGACGAGCCGGGCGATCGGCGCGTCGGCGATCTCCGCGACCTCGGCTCGGTAATCGGTCACGAGATCGGCGACCTCACCGTAGGGTTGCGCGCCCACAGAGTGTCGCGTCGTCCAAACGTCGATCGTGTGATCGACGATGCGCTCGAGATCCCGCAGGTAACTCAACGTGACAACGCCGAGCGCGGTCCCGCTGGACCAGGCTTGAACGATCGGGATCCCGTTCTCCACCGTCTCGACCAGGCTGTGGGTGTGGCCTGAGACGATCAAGTCGACCGGTGCGGTGATGCGGTGGGCGGCGTCGACGATCTCCCCCGAGTAGACGCCCTCGTCGTCACTGAACGCGCCAGCGTGGACGGCAACGAGAACCAAGTCCGCGCCCTGGGCCTTGAGGTCGGGCGCCAGCTCGTTCACGACATCGGCGATGTCGCGGAACTCGTAGTCGGCAACGTTCTGCGGCATCGTTGTCTCCGGTGTCTCCACGGTCGACGCGCCGATGACGGCGATCTTCAGGCCGGCCCGCTCGAACCACGCGTACGGCTCTACCCAATCGGGACGCATTCCGGTCTCACGAACGAAAATGTTGGCCGACAGCCATGGGAACGCGGCTTCTTCCATGCGGGCGCGAAGCGTCTCCACCCCCCAGTCGAACTCGTGGTTACCGATCGCGGCGGCGTCTAATCCGATCTCGTTCATCACGGCAACCGTCGAGCGACCGGCGGTAAGGTTTGAGATCACCGTTCCCTGCATGACGTCGCCGCCGTCGAGGTGGAGGACGACGCCGGGGTACCGCGCCTCGACGGCGCGAGTGAATCCAGCCAGGACCTCCGCTCCCCCGACGGTGTCGCCTTCCGCCCACCCCGGGGTCATCGGTTCGAGCGCGCCGTGAAAATCATTGGTCGCAAGAACGACTAGACGCAGCGTGTCACTGTCGATCGGCGTCGGTGGGGGTAGCTCACCGAGCAACCGTCGGAGCGGTCTGACTCGTGAACGGGCATCGCCCTCGATCCGTTCTCGCTCGCGCTTCGCCGGGATCGTGACGTCCATACCGGCGGCGGCCTCAGGCACCAGCCGCCATGAGGGCTCAAACACGTCCTCATGACGCAGCGTGTCGCGGGCGCCGATCCACTCGATCAGAAGCTGCCGGATCTCCTCCTGCCGATCGTAGACGACCGGGGCCTCCTGAAGCATCGAGAACCCGCCGCCGCCACTCTGGCGATAGTTGTTGATCGCCAGCGTGAACGTCTGATCGTCGGTTACGGGTTCACCTTCGAAGGTGAGGTCCCGAATCCGTGAACCGACCGGCTGCAACAGATCAATCGTGTAATCGACGCCGGCGACCATGTCGTAGTTGTAACCGGGAATCGAGTCGACAAAGACGTCGAGGTCACCCTCGGCATCCACGTTCGCGCCGTTCGCGTCCACACGGTGGAAGAAACGCGCCGAGTACTCGAGGTACGCACGCAGTTGGGCACCGGTAATCTCGATCGCTTTGAGGGTGTTGTCGTAGATGTAGAGACCCGCGGCGTCAGCCACGGTGATGGCACCTACCTCGATCCGGGCCTCGGTGGTGAACGCTGATGCGGCCGATAGATCGGCACCCGTCGCCTCGAGCTGCGCAGCGACGGTGACGGCCTCGAGGTCGAGGAGCGCTGGACCTCCCGCGGCTTGAAGCCGCACTTCAACGACCTCGTTGTCCATCGG
>CBDUCI010000103.1:0-8485 GCA_965365605.1 uncultured bacterium | reverse complement strand
CATGATGACCTGGGGTGCCATGAAAGTCCGAGCCCCCAGTGACCAACAGTCCCAGTGATGCCGCCATCTGCTCGTAATGACGAGTGTTCGCCGCTGAGTGCTCGGTGTGTCGGGCCTCGAGCCCATCGAGGCCCGCTTCGACCAAGATAGGGATCAAATCGTCGCGCCTGAACGTGCCCGGATGAGCCAGCACGGATACCCCGCCCGCAGCGCGGACCAGATCGAACGCGACTCCCGGATCGAGTGCTGGCTTGGCCACAAAAGCCGGCCGTTGCCGGCCCAGATAACGCTGAAACGCCTCGTCCACTGACGCCGCATGGCCGCATCGAACCAGTGCCATCGCCACGTGTGGGCGGGCGATCGTGCCAGTCTCACTCTCGGCCTCGACGTCTGACATTTCGATGGCGAGTCCGAGATCGTTCAATCTTTCGACTATCCCTGCTGCACGTTCCTCGCGGTCAGACGCGAATCGAGCCAGCGCGGCGCTGAAATTCGGCTCTTCGAGATCAAATCCATATGCCAGAATGTGAGCCTCACGGCCACCGACCTGACACGTGAGCTCGACCCCGACCAACACCTCCAACCCGGGCGGTGCGGCGGCCCGAGCCAACGGAATCGCGGCTACCGCGTCGTGATCGGTTACGGCGATCACGGAGAGTCCCACTTCCGCGGCTGCCGCCACCAAATCCGCCGGCGAGCACTCACCATCGGAAACGGTCGTGTGCGTATGGAGGTCGACGGTCAAGGACTCAATAGACTCAGAGGAGCCCATCCAATACCTGAAGCGCCAGCTCGTATCGACCAAACGGGGGCATCAGATAGGCGCCACCCACGCCGGTCATGGTGCGCACGCCGGCTAATGCCTCGCGCGCGATGGCCACACCCTCAGCCATCCCCTCTTCGCGGCTCTTGGCAGCTCGCATCCGCTCTCGAATCGGTTCGGGGATGTTCATCCCGGGTACTTCATTATGAAGAAACTCCGCGTTCCGAAACGAGAACAAGGGCAGAATCCCCACCAGGATCGGAATCGAGGCTCGACCTAACTGCTCGACAAACCGCTCCAAATGGCGTGGATCGAACACCGGTTGGGACATCGCGAATTCGGCGCCCGCGGCGATCTTGCGCTCGAACCGATCGATCTCGTGCTCGAGGTCGATGGCGCCGGGGTTGACGCCAACACCGAGGTGCAGATCGAGCGGGATACCGGTCGGCTTGCCGGCTGCGTCGACGCCCCGACTCAGCCCTCGGGCGACGCGTACCAACCCGATCGCGTCGACATCAAACACCGCCGTCGGCACCGCGTACTCCCCGGCCTTTGGCGGATCACCGGTGATGATCAACACGTTGCGGACATCAAGCGCACGGGCGGCCATGAGATCGGCCTGCATACCGTACAGATTTCTGTCTCGACAGCAGTAGTGGATGATCGTCTCGATACCGAGCCGCTCCTGGAGCACGTGGGCGATCGCGAGCGGCGTCACACGTGGTGAGATGCGAGCGTATTCGGGGATATTCACCGCATCCACGCCGGCTGCCTCGAGCTCGCCGACCGCATCGACGACCGGCTCCAGATCGGCGCTCGTCGGCGGAGTCAGCTCGATCGACGTAACGAACTTCTCACCGTCTACCAGCAGCTTCGCCAAGCGAGATTTCCCCGCTGTATCAACGGGCGCGGGGCCAGGCGCGGTCGGCTCTTCCCACAACTCCACCGTCTCGATCGTGCGCGCCCCTGGTGCAAAGCCCGAAACAGCCAGCTTCATCTGCCGGATGTGAGCCGGGGTCGTCCCGCAACACCCGCCCAGCAACCGCACTCCCGCGCGAACGAAGCGCTTGGCGTACTTGCCGAAGTACTCGGGGCTGGCCATGTACATCAAGCGTCCTTCAACAGATTGTGGCAACCCCGCGTTTGGCATCGCCGCCAACTTCACCGAGTGCCCGTCTTGCATCCGGATCACGCTATCGAGCATCGGCTTGGGCCCGACACTACAGTTGGCTCCCACCAGATCGGCGCCGGCCACCACCAACCGATCCACCAGATCCTCCGGCGACTGACCAGACTGCACGCGACCATCCTCACTGAACGTCATCAGCGCAACCACCGGCACATCGCCATCGAGGCCACGGATCGCCGCTAGCGCGGCCTCCATCTCGTTGATGGCCGGAATCGTCTCGACCACCAATAGATCGGCCCCCGCTTCGAGCAGCGCTTGGGCCTGTTCGGCGAAGATCGCCCGCATATCATCGATGCTGTAACCACCAGCTACCTGCCCTTTTACGCCAATCGGACCGATCGACCCGCCGACAAATGCTCGATTCCGGCTCGCCTCTCGCGCCAATCGAACCCCAGCCCCGTTGATCTCTGCCACCCGATCCTCGAGTCCATGACCCAGCAGCCGGGCCCGATTGGCACCAAAGGTGTTGGTCTCCAGCAAGTCGGCGCCGGCTTCGACGTAGGACGCGTGGACCTCCCGAATCATGTCCGGACGGCTAAGCGACAGTGCGTCGAAGCACTGGTTGATGAACACGCCTCGGTCGTAGATCTGCGTGCCCATCGCGCCGTCGGCTACCAACACGCCGGTCTCCAACCGTTCGAGGAACTCTTCTCCCCGGGCACGGGGTGCGGTTTGTTCAAGCTGAGTCATGTGAGGTCGGAAGCTACCGTGAGGGGCGATCTTCCCCAACCCACTGGAGGATCTCGGCAGCGGTTTCGTTTGTCGGATCGATGAGTAGCATCTCTTCGGCTGAACGCCGGGCGGCCTCGGTGTTCCCGGCGTCGAGATGCCAGCGTGAAGCCGCGGACAGCGATTCGAGGACGTTTGCCGCACGACCACTCTGCCGTGCGCACTCCGACCAGGCTTCGAAGTCCGAGCCCCTGATTTGCCCACTCTCGGACAGCCGGCGGTAAGCTTCGATGGCTTCGATCCACCGCCCCTCCGAGCGATACTGCTCGGCCTCAGCTCGCAGGCCTTTGGCCTGCACTGGCGGTTTGACCGCATTGGGGAGTGTCCGAGGAGCGGCGAAGGCACTCGCCTGCTTCAGATCTTCGAGCCGCCGTCGAACACGGTGCGCGGCAGCCTCTTCGCCGGTCGTCTCATAGCGATCGAGCGCTGCGGTGAGCGCCTCGCTCGCGGCGGCCGCATCACCCTCGGCAAGGCTCAAATCCGCTAACCGCTCACGATGTTCGGGCTGATCCGGCTCGAGCGTCACGATCTCACTCATCCCCTCCAACGCCAACCTCGTGTTGCCGGCCCCCTTCTGTCGCTCGACGAGGTTTTTCAACTCGACGAGCGCATCGGCCACCAACCCCTTGGCGCCGTAGTACCGACCCAGAAGCAACCCCACCTGGAGGTCGTCGGGCGCGTAACGGCGGATCTTCTGACAACATGCGATCGCGTGATCGAGGCGCCCGTCGTCGGCGTAGGCCTCGGCTGCCTGACGGTAGTACTCGACCGCTGAAGCGACGTCCTCAGTGTCGAGATGGGCATCACCGAGACCGTTCAGGGCCCCAGCTGGAGGCCGGGTTCCGCTGACGTCCGCCTGTCGCAACTGCTCGAGATACTCGGCGATCGCTGCATCCGGATCCGGGTGCCGTGACGGGTGATCGTGTTTGTTTTTCCAAGCCGCGCTCATGTTGGAAATCTGGATCCGGTCTCGTTCTGCCGCCAGATGACTTCGCCGCTCTTGATCGTAGCCGCGCAATGACCCATCCCATAGTGATACGCCAAGTGGCGATAGTCTGGCACCTCGAACAGCGCGACATCACCCCTGGCACCCGACTTCAACGTGCCGAGATCCGAGCGTCGAAGTGCCAACGCCCCGCCGCGGGTCACGGCTCGCAGCGCTTCACCGATCGTAAGCCCCAACCAACAACACCCAAACGTGACCATCAAAAGCAGATTCTGGGTCATCGACGTACCTGGGTTGAAGTCAGTCGCCAACGCCAGATTGGCGCCGCGATCAGCGAGCTCACGAGCCGGGGCGTGGCGATCGAGGCGTAGGAAGAACGACGTTCCAGGCAACAGGGTCGCTACTGTATCGCTGCCAGCGAGAGCGGCTATCCCGGCTTCATCGACCGCCACCAAGTGATCAACGCTGGCGGCTCCCAACTCAACCGCCAGTTGTGTGCCACCCAGTGGTACGAACTCATCGGCGTGGATCTTCAGCCCGAACCCGAGCTCGGCCGCCCGCCTCAAGATCGTCTCTGCCTCGTCCCGCGTGAACGCTCCGCGATCACAGAAGACATCGCAGAAATCGGCCAGCGCTTCAGCGGCCACAGCCGGCAACATCTCGTCAGCGACTACCCGCACGAACGCTGCCCGATCGTTGGCGAACTCAACTGGGAGTGCATGCGCACCTAGGAACGTCGGCACGAGCCGCGGCAACCACCGCTCGGCGGCCAGGCGAGCCACGACCCGCAGCATCTTGAGTTCCTGCTCCGTGGCCAGTCCGTACCCTGATTTCACCTCCATGGTGGTAACTCCAAAGTGGGCTGCGGCCGCCAATCGCGGCCGTGACAGGAGCACCAGCTCGTCCTCGCTTCGACTTCGGAGATCACGCACGCTGAATCCGATGCCACCACCCTGTTCAGCTATCTCCTGATAGCTCGCCCCAGCCAACCGTTGCTCGAACTCGTGCTCTCGGGTGGCGCCAAAGACGGCGTGCGTGTGAGAGTCGACGAGTCCTGGTAGCGCTACCCGGCCGCCGGCGTCGAACACCGGTGTCTCGGCCGCATCATCGGGCAGATCCGTCATCGAGCCGGTGGCGACGACTCGACCCTGCCGTATCCATACAAACGCGTCATCAACGACCTCAAGCGGCGCCGAGAAAGCGGCCTCGCCCGGGTCCACCAGTTGTCCGATATCGGTGATCAGAAGATCGCCGCCGTTGGCGGCGGCGTCGGTCATCTCGGCAGGTCGATCATCGGAATCTGAACGCCGCGCGCCGATGCCGCTGAGCGAGCCTCATGGTAGCCGGCGTCAACATGCCGCGCGATACCGATTCCGGGATCGTTGGTCAGCACCCGCTCGAGCCGCGCCGCGCCCTCAGCCGTTCCGTCGGCAACCGTGACCTGACCCGCATGCAGACTGTTACCGATCCCGACTCCACCGCCGTGGTGGACCGAAACCCATGAGGCACCGCTGGCTGTATTCAGGAGCGCGTTGAGGATCGGCCAATCGGCGATCGCATCAGAACCGTCAGCCATCCCCTCGGTTTCACGGAAGGGCGACGCCACTGATCCGGTGTCCAGATGATCACGGCCGATAACCACCGGCGCCGTCACCACGCCGCTCGAGACCAAATCGTTGATGCGCTCACCCAGCTTCCAGCGGTCCCCGTACCCGAGCCAACAGATGCGAGCCGGCAACCCTTGAAAGGCGACCCGCTCGGCGGCCAGTCGAATCCAACGCTGGAGCGGCGCATCGTTCGGAAACAAGTCGGCGATCGCGCTGTCGATGGCGTGTATATCGGCAGGATCACCGGAGAGAGCGGCCCATCGGAACGGTCCTTTGCCCTCGCAGAACAGCGGTCGGATATACTCCGGCACGAAACCCGGGATCTCGAACGCGTTCTCAACACCCGCGTCGAGCGCCTGGCCGCGGAGGTTGTTGCCATAGTCGAATACGACCGCGCCGGCGGCCTTGAGATCGAGCAATCCGCGACAGTGAATCGCCATCGACTCCATAGCCCGGCTGACGTAATCCTCGGGATCTTGAACCCGCAATGCAGCCGCCTCATCCAGTGTCAGACCGGCTGGGACATATCCCTCCAGAGCATCATGCGCGCTGGTCTGATCGGTGACCACGTCGGGAACGACTCCGCGGCGAACGATCTCTGGCACGATCTCGGCGCAGTTACCTATCAGACCGATCGAACGCGCCTCCCCGCGAGCGGTCGCGGCCAGCACCCGATCGAGCGCGGTGTCGAGATCATCGGTGATCTCATCCAGATACCGCGTCGCTACCCTGCGCTCCAATCGTTTGGGATCAACCTCGACGATGAGACACGCGGCGCCGTTCATCGTCGCCGCAAGAGGTTGTGCGCCACCCATCCCCCCACAACCACCGGTCAGTACCCAGTGACCCTCGAGCGTGCCACCAAACCGGTGCTCGCCGACCGCAGCAAAGGTCTCGTACGTCCCCTGTACGATGCCTTGCGTTCCGATATAGATCCACGATCCGGCGGTCATCTGACCGTACATTGTGAGACCCAAGGCTTCGAGACGACGGAACTCGTCGGCCGTCGCCCAGCGTGGCACCAGGTTGGCGTTGGCGATAATCACCCGCGGGGCCCACGGGTGGGTCTGAAACACCCCGACCGGCTTCCCCGACTGAACACACAGAGTCTCATCGTTAGCGAGGCACTCGAGCGATCGAACGATGGCATCAAAACACGCCCAATCACGAGCTGCGCGACCCGATCCGCCGTATACGATCAACCGATCTGGGTCCTCGGCGACGTCTGGGTCGAGGTTGTTCATGAGCATCCGCATAGCGGCTTCCTGATGCCAACCACGGCAGCAGAGCGTAGTACCGCGCGGCGCACGGACGGATCGTGACTCGGTGACCGTCACCTTACGACCACCGCCGGCTCGTCACGCGGTACAACCAACCCGATGTGGCGAGCAGCCCCACAATCGGCTGCTTCCAGTGCGGCGACGACTGAATCCGTATCCTCCCCCGGGATCGCGAGCAGCAACCCACCGCTGGTCTGCGGATCAAAGACGACCTTTATCACACCACCGGGTACGTTTGAAGCGAAGTCGACCCGCGGCCCATAGTACCGCTGGTTGGCTTCTCCACCGCCCGGGACACATCCCGCCAGCGCGAGTGCCTCGGCGTCCGCGAAGATTGGCAACTGGGTGGCTTCGAACTGGAGCGTCACCCCGCTCGCGTCTGCCAGCTGCACGGCGTGGCCCGCGAGCCCAAACCCGGTGATGTCGGTGGCCGCGGTGACGCCAAGATCGATGGCCACCGTCATCGCCGGTCCGTTCAACGTCTTCATAGCCACGACCGCTTCTTCGATCTCAGCGGCCGAACGTTGGCCCTGTTTGAGCGCGGTCGTCAAGACACCCGTTCCGAGTGGCTTGGTGAGATACAACTGGTCACCGACGCCGGCCTTGGCGTTGCTCACGATTCGATCCGGGTGCGCGGTACCGGTCACCGCAAGCCCATACTTGAGCTCCTCGTCCTGTATCGAGTGGCCGCCGATCAGCGCGCAGCCCGCCTCGTGCGCCTTGTCGGCGCCACCCGCCAGGATGGCGCCCAAGATCTTGTTGTCCAACGCGACGGGCCAACACACCAGATTGAGCGCCGTCCGTGGGGTCCCCCCCATGGCGTAAACGTCCGAAAACGCGTTGGCAGCCGCGATCTGCCCGAATTCATAGCCGTCATCGACGATCGGGGTGAAGAAATCCACCGTCTGGATCAACGCCAAATCGGGTCGAACTCGATACACGCCGGCGTCGTCCAGCGTGTCGTGGCCTACCAGCACGTCGGGGTCGTTCGGTTGTCGGGGTAGCATCTCAAGCGCATCGCGCAGGTCCTCCGGACTCAGCTTGGATGCTCAACCGGCGCACCGGACCTTCTCGGTCAGCTTGGTGATCTCTTCGCTCGTCAGGTTCATCTGCTCAATCGTGCGATGACATCGATCTCGACGAGGGCGTCCTTTGGAAGGCGTGAGACTTGTACCGTCGAGCGCGCAGGCAACGGCTCCGCCACGACTTCAGCGTAGACCGCGTTGAAAGCTTCAAAATCTGCCAGATCGGTGAGGTACACGGTCGTCTTGACGACATCTCGCCAGGCGCCACCGGCGGCTGCCAGCACCGCGGCGAGGTTCTGCAGCGCCTGCAGCGTCTGGGCCTCGATCGTCTCTCTTAGCGTTCCGTCGCTGGTCAAGCCGATCTGGCCCGCGGTGAACACCCACTCGCCGGCGACGATCGCTTGACTGTAGGGGCCGAGCGCCGCCGGCGCCGTTGGAGCCGTTATGGTCGTGTTGGGCATGAGGTCCCTCCTCGCCGATGACCGAATCAGAAAAGGCCATGAACGGTACCATCCGCGTCCACCCGCATCGCCTCCGCAGCTGGGCGTCGCGGCAAGCCGGGCATGATCATGATGTCACCGGTCGCAACGACTAAGAACCCGGCCCCGGCTGAGGGTCGCACGTCAGTTACCGAGATCTTGAAGTCACTGGGTCGACCGAGCAGCGTCGGATTGTCGGAAAGTGAGTACTGGGTCTTGGCGATATTCGCCGCCGCTTCGGCAACGCGGTCGACTGGACGGACCTCGAGGACGCGCTCGCGATGCAGTGGGTCGCCCAGACCCACCTCTTCCAATCGCTCGATGCTACGCGTCGCCGCCCGACTATACTCGACGCCGTCCGCACCATAGACGCGCTGCGCGATCGTTTCGATCTTGCGCTTGATCGGCCATTCAACTGTATACAACGGCTCAAACTGAGCCTCGCCGCTCTCAGCCGTCTCTATCAC
>CBDUCI010000102.1:0-8504 GCA_965365605.1 uncultured bacterium | reverse complement strand
ACAGCAAGCTCTGGAAAAATGGCCTGCATATGAAGCGCCATCATGCCGGCCATGATCTGACAGCAGATATCCAGGGGGCTCCGCATGAACCCGATCTTTTAGGCCGATATCCGCAGGTCGGAACCCTAAAAAAAGAAGTCGTGGAATTAGAGATTCCCCGCCCGCTGGCCTGGCTTCTGGGAAAAGTCCCCATGCTCAGGCGCCATCCGCACCCGATGACGGTGCACTTTCCGATTGTGTTCGCCGTCCTGCTGCCAGTTGTCGCCATCACCGTATTGTGGGCTGTACGAAGAGGTATCGTCCGAACACGGGCTTGGGGGCTCGTTGTTGCGCTCGCCGCTGCGCTTGTAGTGACCTCCTGGATAACTGTCCAGAGTGGAGAACAGCAAGAGGAGCGGGTCGAAGCGGTAGTCGCCGAGACCGCACTAGAAACACACGAGGAAGCTGCTGAGGTTTTCCTTTTGCTGGCATTGGCCGCGCTCGTAGCGACCGCTGCTGGTATCACCCCGGGAGTGGTTGGAAGTTCGGCTCGGATCGTCAGCGTGGTTCTCGCACTGGTGGTGGTGGGGGCTGGTTGGCGGGTGGGAGATTCAGGTGGTGAGCTCGTGTACCGTCACGGTGCAGCCCAAGCATACGCCCCCGACGGCGGTTGGCGGGAAACGCCCACACACGACTTGAGTTCACTTGGATTGGCCGCGGACGATGATCTCGATGACTGACGCGCAAAAGAGTGGGCGCTAATGTCTCGGTGTGCGAGCCTTACTGCAGCGAGTGACAGAAGCGTCTGTTGAGGTCGTCGACGAGGTCGGTGACGTTCACGAATCCGGTCGGATCGGTCCAGGGCTGGTCGCGCTGGTCGGATTCGCTCCAACCGAAACGTCTCGTGCGCTCGGCTGGATGGCGGCCAAGATCGCCAACCTGCGCATACTCCCCGGCGATGGCGGCGAGATGGATCGGTCGCTTCGAGAAACCGAGGGCGGGTTACTCGTGGTCAGTCAATTCACGTTGTACGCTGACACCCGGAAGGGGCGTCGCCCGGATTTCACAAACGCTGCGGCCTATGACGAGGCCCAAGTGCTGTTCCAGCGGTTCTGCGATCGCTGTGAGGAAGAGCTTCCTGGGCGCGTTGCGACCGGCGAGTTTGGAGCCCGAATGCGAGTCCGACTCGTCAACGACGGACCCGTCACGCTGTGGTTGGAGCGTTGAGAGTAACGAGCGGGTGCACCGCGCCGCCGCTGGTATTGGCTTCGTCCAGTCCGCGTCGCAAGGAGGTCCTGGAAACGATCGGGTTCCAGTTCGAGGTGGTGCCGCCACCTCCGGAAACCGAGCAGCCGTGGGGGCCCGGTCAAGACCCGATTGCGTTCGCCGAGCAAACCGCACGCGCGAAATGCGAGCACGTTGCGTCAATGCGGCCGGATGCGTTAGTCGTCGCCGCGGACACGGTGGTTATCCTCGATGCTGTCGTGCTCGAGAAGCCAGTGGATGCGGACGACGCGCGAGCGATGCTCGCCCACTTGGCTGGTCGTGATCACGTGGTGTGCACCGGCGTCGCGATGGTGTCGCCATCAGGCGAACGAGTCAGCGGTGTAGAGATTACCGAGGTTGAGTTTCGCGATCTCGACGAACAGGAAATCGCTGCCTACGTGGCCACTGGCGAGCCATTGGACAAGGCCGGCGCGTATGGGATCCAGGGGTTCGGAGCTGCGCTGGTGAAGCAGGTAAACGGTTGCTACTTTAATGTGATGGGGCTACCGGTAGCCCGGTCGATAGAGCTCCTGAGGGAGGCCGGCTGGGAGTATCGAGCGCCCGGGTTGTTGCGTCCAGTGGACGCGCCCACCCGCTCGCGTTGATCTTTTTCTTCAATTCAGGAAACGAATCATGCCGGTGGAGACAATCGCCTGGGAGGGAAGCCACGTCCGGATGATCGACCAAACCCTGCTGCCTGGAGAGAAGGTCGAGATCGAGATTCGGACTGTCCCCGAGATGGTCGAGGCGATGCAGAGTTTGAGAATCCGGGGCGCGCCGGCGCTCGGTATCGCTGGGGCGCTTGGGTTGGTCGCCGCGTTGGTGCCTCACCGGGATGATCCTTCAACGACATTCCGCGAACGATTCGATGAGTACGCTGGCGCTTTGGAGGTCGCACGCCCCACGGCGGTCAACCTGAAGTGGGCCATCGATCGAATGCGCCGAGTGGCCGACGAGCACGACGAAATGGCGACGCAGGCCTTGTGGGAGCGGCTTGAGCAAGAGGCACTCGAGATCTTGGATGAGGATCGCGAGATGTGTCGCAAGATCGGTGAGTCTGCGCAGCAAGTGATCCTCCAGAGCGCTGGCATTCTGACGCATTGCAACGCTGGCGGTCTTGCGACCTCTGGATACGGCACTGCGCTGGCCTGTGCCTACGTCGCTCACGAGCAGGGGAAAAACGTCCGCGTCTTCGCCGATGAGACCCGCCCGCTCCTGCAAGGGAGTCGACTTACGACCTGGGAGTTGATGGAGAGCGGGGTCGACGTAACGCTGATCTGTGACGACATGACGGCGGCGACGATGGCCAAGGGTGACATCGACATGGTAATCGTGGGTGCCGATCGGATCGCCGCGAACGGTGACACGGCAAACAAGATCGGCACCTACGGGGTAGCGATCCTGGCGAAAGAGCACGGGATCCCCTTCTACGTGGCGGCGCCGCGAACGACGTTTGACTTCAATACGCCGACGGGCGCGGAGATCCCGATCGAGGAGCGGGCCTCCGAAGAGGTGACGCACGGTTTTGGTGCCATGACGGCACCCGCCGGGGTGAAGGTCTACAGCCCGGCGTTTGATGTGACGCCCGCCAAGTACATAGCCGGTTTCTTTACCGATGCCGGGTTTCTGGAGCCGCCCTACGAAACGTCGCTGCGCGTACTTCGATCTTGACTGAATACTAGGAGTTTTGTAAGTTAAAAAGCTGTATTCATATGCATTCGCACTCCCTGCCGGGCCTCCGGCGGGGTCGGAGAAAAGCCATGAACACACATGTCGTAACACCTGATCAGATCACCCGGCAGTGGTATTTGGTGGATGCCGAGAATCAGACGCTGGGCCGGCTCGCGAGTCGGGTGGCGCAGATCCTCCGCGGCAAGCACAAGCCCATCTACACTCCACACCTCGACACCGGCGATCACGTGGTGGTCATCAACGCCGAGAAGATTGCGCTGACAGGTCGAAAGATGGAACAGAAGATGTACTATCACCATTCCGGATACCCGGGAGGACTCAAGGAAGAGCCGATAAGGAGGGTTCTCCGCCGATACCCCGAACGTGTAATTGAGGACGCTGTCCGGGGGATGTTGCCAAAGGGCAAGCTTGGACGGGCGATGTATAAGAAGCTGCGCGTGTACGCCGGTTCGGACCATCAGCATGCAGCTCAACAACCGGTGGCCATTGACCTCGACGAGTGGCCGCCACAGACGCAGATCACAGGCGGATAACAGATGGTAAAGCAATCAGTCGGTGTGGGTCGGAGGAAGACCGCCGTCGCGCGCGTCTATCTGCGACCGGGTAAGGGCGGGTGGCAAATCAACGGGCGAACGCTTGACACGTATTTCCCACGGCCGCTTCATGCGCAACGGTGCCGCGAGCCGCTCGAGATCGGTAAGGCGGAAGACAGCTTTGATATCGTCGTCAACGTACGGGGCGGTGGCCCGACCGGTCAGGCCGAGGCGATCCAGCTGGGTCTTGCTCGTGCGCTGGTGGTTTCGGATGAGGAGCTGAGAGGTCCGCTGAAAGCGGCAGGATTCTTGACACGAGATCCGCGCATGGTGGAACGGAAGAAGTACGGCCGCCCGAAAGCGCGGAAACGGTTCCAGTTCTCGAAGCGGTAAAGTGGACTCGCCGCGGCGCCCGCTCTGGGTGCTTCGGCTACTGAATGCAGCACGAAAACCACACACCGGGCGAGGGGTTCGCGGGGTGTCCGGCGGCAGCCGGATAAGCGGACTCTGATGAAGCCCGGTGGAGGGATAACCCGAACAGGAGGTATACCCACCCATGGCGGTCCCCACAGAGTTGCGTGTGCTACTCGAGGCGGGGGTTCACTTCGGCCACCAGACGCGCCGTTGGAACCCCAAGATGAGAAAATTCATCTTCGCCGAACGAAATGGCATCTACATCATTGATCTCAACAAGACCTTGCGGCAGCTCAATCGAGCCAAAGAGCTGTCAGCAGACCTGGTTAGCCAGGGCAAGAAGATCTTGTTTGTCTGTACCAAGCGTCAGCTCAAGCACATCGTTCGGGAAGAGGCTGAGCGAAGCGGGCAGTTCTATGTGACCAACCGCTGGCTAGGGGGAACGCTGACGAACTTCCGGACGATCAAGAAGAACTTGAAACGGTTGAAAGACATCGAACGGCAGCGAGAGGACGGCACGTTTGATCTCTTGCCAAAGAAAGAAGTCATTTCGATTGAGCGCGAATACGATAAGCTGTACCGGAACTTGGGTGGGATCGCCGATATGGAAGAGTTGCCGGGAGCAGTGTTCGTCGTTGATGCAAAGAAGGAACGCATCGCGGTGAACGAGGCCAACAAACTCGGGTTACCGCTGATGGCAATCGTCGATACGAACGCCGATCCCGATCAGGTTACGATCCCGATCGCTGGGAACGACGACGCGATCAAATCGGTTCGGCTCATCACAGGGCAGATCGCCGACTCGATCATCGATGCTCAACAGCGACTGGTCAAGGAGGAGGAGGTCGAACAGCAGGCAGAGGCTCCACCAGAGAAAAAGGAGGAGCCCGCGATGCCACCACCAATCAAACATCCAGCGCGGCCACGGGCGCGACTGCCGGTAGAGGGCGAGAACGTCCCGTCGGCGAATGAATAAACATACGAAGAGGTGATTATGACCACTGTTACGGCGTCACAGGTTCAAGAACTCCGGCATCGAACCGGAGTCGGAATGATGGATTGCAAGAAGGCGCTCGAGGAATCGGGTGGTGACTTGGAACAAGCCATCGATTTGCTGCGAACTCGCGGGCAAGCAAAGGCAGCCACCAAGGCGGCGCGGACGGCCGATGAAGGGTTGGTCGGGTCGTATGTTCACCTGGGTGGAAAGATCGGCGTTCTGATCGAGGTGAATTGCGAAACCGATTTTGTTGCCAAGACCGATGACTTTCAGGAACTGGTTCGGTCATTGGCGATGCAGGTGGCGGCTGCGAGGCCGCTGGCCGTGAACCGCGAGAACCTCGACCCCGAAGTGGTCGAGCGAGAAGCGGCGATTTACCGTCAGCAGGCGAAGGAATCGGGCAAGCCAGCTGAGATCGTAGAAAAGATCGCGACTGGCCGGCTCGAGAAGTGGTACGCGGAGATTTGCCTGCTCGAACAGGCTTTCGTCAAGGATCCGGATCGGAAGGTGTCGGATGTCATCACCGAAGCGATCCAGCGGCTAGGAGAGAACATCGTTGTACGGCGATTCACGCGCTACGAGATCGGCGTCTAGGCGTAAGTTCGAGTGAGCCCGCCTCTACGTTATCAGCGGATTGTCCTCAAGCTCTCAGGCGAAGTGTTGGCCGGCGATCGTGGGTTTGGGATCAATCCACCCGTCCTCGAGACGTTGAGCGATGAAATCCTGGCGATCTGCGGGACGGGCGTCGAACTCGGACTGGTGGTCGGCGGTGGAAACATCCTCCGTGGAGCGACCGCAAGCGAGCAAGGCACCGATCGAGTCGCTGCCGATTACATGGGAATGCTGTCAACGGTAATCAACGCCATGGCGCTGCAGGATCAACTCGAGCGCAGAGGGTTGGAGACGCGACTGCTGACGGCGATCCGGATGGAGCAGGTGGCCGAGCCGTACATCCGCCGACGCGCGATGCGACACCTGGAACGCGGTCGGGTGATTCTGTTGGCCGGCGGGACCGGTAACCCCTACTTCAGCACGGATACGACGGCGGTTCTGCGGGCCATCGAGATCGGGGCCGAGGCGGTTCTCAAGGCTACGAAGGTCGATGGCATCTACACGGCCGACCCACGGAAAGAGTCGGACGCGGAGCTTATCGAAGAGATCTCCTACCGAGAGGTTCTCGAGCAGGATCTACGCGTTATGGACAGCACAGCGGTCACAATGGCCAAGGAGAACGACTTGCCAATCCTGGTGTTCAACATCCATCGCGCCGGCGCCGTGCAGGGTATCCTGGCTGGCGACCGCGTTGGCTCGATCGTCGAGGGATAGCTATGGACAAGACGGAGATCAAAGACGTCAGCGCCCACATGGACAAGTCTGTGCAGGCGATCCGAAATGAGTTGGCAACGGTGCGCACTGGGAAGGCGGCGCCGAGCCTGCTCGATCTCGTCAAAGTGGATGCCTACGGGCAACAGATGCCACTCAATCAGTTGGCATCCGTCACGGCTCCCGAGCCGCGTCTGCTCGTGATCTCGCCGTTTGACCCGACACAGGTAGCAGCGATCGAAAAGGCTGTGCTCGCAAGCGATCTGGGTCTAACACCCGCCAACGACGGAAAGGTGATTCGGTTACCAATACCGGCACTCACGGAGGAGCGACGCAAGGATTTGGTTCGGGTGACGCATAAGATCGCCGAGGAGGGTCGGGTTGCGGTGCGGAACATACGACACGACGCCAATAAGAAGATCCATGCGTCACAAAAAGCGGGGGATATGAGCGAGGACGAGATGCACCGCCAACTCAAAGAGGTGCAGGATCTCACTGATCAACACATCCAGGCTATCGATGAGATGCTAGCCCGAAAGGAAAAGGAGGTCATGGAGGTGTGAGCCGCCTGTTGGCGCAAGGGGATCTGCCGCGCCACGTGGCGATCATCATGGACGGCAACGGTCGTTGGGCCGAACGCCGTCACAAGCCACGCCTCTTTGGACACGAGGCGGGCATGAGGGCGGTACGCGAAGTGATCGAGACCGCGGCCGACTTTCAGATACCCTACCTGACGCTGTATGCGTTCTCGCAGGAGAATTGGAAGCGTCCGCGGGCGGAGGTCGAGGCGCTCATGAAGCTCCTGCAGCGTTACATCCGATCCGAGAGCAAGAAGTTGATCGAGAAGGGCATCCGGGTCTGCGCGATCGGGGAGCTCGATCGATTGTCCCCGGCATCCAGGGCTGAGCTCGATAAGCTGATCGCCAAGACTGCCGACAACAGTCAATTGGTGGTCACCCTGGCGCTCTCCTACGGTGGGCGAGCGGAGATCGTCGAGGCGGCTCGACAGATAGCACAGCGGGCAGCCGAAGGAGAGCTCGACCCCACCGATATCGACGAATCGTTGTTCAAGTCGTTTCTATACAAGCCGGATCTTCCGGATCCCGATTTGCTCATCCGTACCAGCGGCGAGCTTCGGATATCGAACTTCCTGTTGTGGCAACTCGCCTACACAGAGCTGTACGTAACCGACGTCCTGTGGCCGGACTTCGATCGCCAAGCGTTCGTGGACGCGATCATTGCGTTTCAGAATCGTGAGCGGCGGTTTGGCACGGTCCTTACTTGAGGACTACGAGCGCACCGATCGAGTCGACGGCCACCGGCGGGCGATGGGATCGCAAACTGGGCCTTCGACTCGCTACCGCCTCGGTCTTGGTGCCCGCATTCGTGCTCACCATGGTGGTTGGCCGAGAGCTGTTCCTCTTTGCCGTAGCGATGTTGACGGTGGCGGGCGGGATCGAGTTCTTTGGTATGGCGGAAAGGAAGCCGTATCGGGCCCGACTCGCTCCGGGACTGGTGTTGGGACTGGTCTTTCCGTTTCTTTTCTATCGCGCACCAGAAGACACAGCGTTGTTGATCGTCGTGCTCACCGCCGGCGTAGTCGGTGTTGCCGCCGCGCAGATGCTCGATCCACGGGGTCACGAGGCGATCGCTGCCGTGGCCTTCACGCTGCTGGGGTCGCTCTACACCGGACTGTTGTTTGGTCATCAGATCTTGGTTCGCGAGATCAGCCGCGAGATCGCCGGGGCACCCTACTGGTTGGGAGCGATTCTACTGGCAGTGCCGCTGCTGTTGACGTGGGCAAACGACACGGTGGCGTACTTTGCCGGGTTGAGTTGGGGCAAGAGGCGCTTGCTACCCAGAGTCAGTCCAGGCAAGTCAGTTGAGGGCGCGGCGGTGGCACTGATTGCGACGATTATCGCGGGTGCCCTTGTCGGAGCCGTGGTGCAGCGATGGTTCCCGCCACTTGGACCTGGCCACGGATTGGTGATCGGTGCCGTGATCGGTGTGGCGGCCCCGTGCGGAGATTTGCTCGAATCGGCATTCAAGCGCGATGCGGGTGTCAAGGACTCCTCGCAGGTGGTCCCTGGGCATGGCGGTGTGCTCGATCGATTCGACGGCGTGTTGATTACGGTACCGCTTTTCTACTACTACGTGGTAGGAGTCGTGCTGTGAGCGAAAGGACTCAGCTCGTCATTCTTGGCGCCAGCGGCTCGATTGGAGCCAGCACACTCGACGTCGCTGCTGAACTCGAAATGCAGCTCGGTGAAAAAAAGGTATCCATCAGTCTTTCTGCCAAG
>CBDUCI010000101.1:0-8538 GCA_965365605.1 uncultured bacterium | reverse complement strand
CATCCACGCCCAACCGGAGCCGAAACGCGTCGCGGCGGCGTTGGTGAATTTCTCCTTGAAGGCGTCAAAGGAACCGAACGCGCGGTTCATCGCTTCGGCGATGTCGCTCAGCGTGTCGGCTAGCGTGCCATCGAGATCAAAGATCACAGCTCGAAAACGCACGTCACCTCAGCAGTAGTGAGGCCGCTCCAACGATGAGCACGGCAAACCCGACAGCGGTCTTGGCGGCGGCGGCGAACGCTCGCCCGATGAGCGCGCCAAACGCCGCGCGACCCGCCGTTTTCATGTGCTTGGTTTCCCACCATGTGACAACCGCCGCGCCTCCGAATGTGCCCACGAGCCCTCCGATCAGCGGTCCTATTAACGGCAGCGGTAAAGGCAAACCGATCAAGACGCCTACGATCCCTCCGAGGATCGCGCCCCAAAACGCCTTTCGCGACGCGCCAAACCGTTGGCTGGCACGGCGCACGATCAGGAACTCAGCTACCTCGGCGAGTCCGGCCACTCCGATCAACACGCCCCACACCCACCACGCAACCTCTCCCAACCAGGCTCCAATGCCGAGAACGCCCAGCATTACCCAAGTACCCGGGAAGCCAAGCGGGATCAAGAACAGACACCCGACCATGACAAAGATCGCGCCGGCGGCGAGGATCGGTTGGACCATGTGGCGAAGTCTACCACCGCCGCGTCGACGCTTCATGTGGTAGATTCTGGGGACACGGCCAGTAGAGCCAGGTTTGCCGGACCCGAGACGGAGGTCGGTCTGATGAGTAGAAAACTGCTAACCGAGACGATCGGCACGTTCTTCCTCGTCTTTACCATCGGTTTGGTGGTGATCGGCGGAACGCCGTTTGCGCCCCTGGCGATCGGGTCGGTCCTCATGGTGATGGTGTACATGGGTGGGCACGTATCCGGGGGTCACTACAACCCGGCGGTGTCGCTGGCGGTATGGATGCGAGGCCGGCTGGATGGCCGGGAGCTGGTCCCGTACTGGTTCGCGCAGTTCCTGGGCGCGTTCCTGGCAGCGGGCACCGTGTACGCGATAACGCGGCAGTCGTTCGCGCTCCGGTCTTCGCCCGACTACTCCGTCGGTGCGGTGCTGATGATCGAGTTTCTGTTCACGTTTGCGCTGGCGCTCATGGTTCTGCAGACAGCGACTGCGATCGATACGGAGGGCAACTCGTTCTACGGTCTCGCGATCGGGTTTACGCTCGGCGTGGCGGTGTTCGCAGGGGGACCGATCTCAGGTGGGGCGTTCAACCCGGCGGTTGGCTTGGGACCGGCGGTTTTCGACTTGCTCGCCGGTGGCAACTCGCTCGCGTACATCTGGTTCTACCTGATTGGACCGCTGGCAGGCGGTGCATTGGCGGCGCTCGTCTTCCGGATTCAAAGCCCGGGAGACATTTAGCCACCCGGTGATAAGAAAACGGCCGCCGGGTGCCCGGCGGCCGCTGAAAAGTGGCTCCCCGGGCCGGACTCGAACCAGCGACACGGTGGTTAACAGCCACCTGCTCTACCAACTGAGCTACCGGGGAGGGCGACCGGCTAAGAGTTCGCCGGTCGAAATCTCAAGTTATTCCCCCCTATCAGCTTGGGCAACCGGACGCGGCATGGCGACGACGCGAATCGGGTTCGAGTAAACCCAATCGATCTCGCGAATCAGGGCCCGCGCGTGGATCCCCAAATATGGCGCCAAATGACGGGGCTCGATGGTCACTTCAACCCGATATGTACCCGGTTTCACGACTGGTGCGTCGATGCGATCGGTGGATTCGGCCACCAGTTCCCGGGCGCCCGTTGCATCGATGCGGTACAGCTGCATCGCTATTTGACCGGTGGTCTGATTCACGCCAACTCCAGCCACCTTCGGCGCGACCGCGATGAGGCGCAAGCTGTCTCTGAACCCGATCGTCGACCCCATTTCTGCTACTCCATGTGGACCTTCGAGGCGGAAGTCGAATCCGCTTGGCGTTCCCCAAGCCTCGACCGCAGCGAAAAAGTGTCCAGCTCGAACGGCGTCCTCGATGGCTGCTGCACGTTCGGCAACAGTTGTCGGTGCGTCGGCGGGGACAAAGACGACGTTGGTCACCCACGGGATCATGCGCTCGTACGAGTCGCCACGGTCGCCATCGGAAAAATTCCATGGAACCGAGTTTTCGTGGGCATCGGAGGCACCGAAACCGAACACCATTCGGTCAGCGAGCAACTGATCCCACTTTTTGAGCGCAACATCGTTGGATCGAAAGATCGCGAGATAAGCCAGGTCCGGGTGGGCCGGTGTTTGGCGCAAGAGAAATGGCATCAATTGGAGAAACGCGCCCAACCGCGATAGGCCCTGCGAACGGCGGTGCTTGGGTGCGAAAATCGCGTGTGGATTGACGATCTCGATAGCGTCGGGTCCCGAGGCTTCGATCTGCGAGACGAGATGATCTTCGGTGTGCGATAAGAGCACGACCGCGCCGTAATTACGAAAATCGTCGGCAGCGGCGAAACCCTTGGCGTCGTAGAAGGAACGACGCTCATCGCGTGTACCGGAGGGCAGCGAGTCAAATCCGATCGGCATGAGCGCGTTCTCAGCGCCCGGGTACAACAGCGTACCACACTCGAGTTGGGTTGCTACGACATGCCCATTGACGCACGTACGAGGTACCGATCGTGTTCGGTTAGAAAGGCGGCATCGATGTTCGACTGACATAGCGCCGCGCGGAAGCGATTGAGGCACGCTTCGTTCGGCCGCTCGTCGGCGTCCTGCGGATTGTTATCACATGCGTCATGTGAGAAAACCGAGTGGACGTGGAGTATGGCTCGAACCGGCGACCAGTTGCGTCGCGCGCCGAACTCGGGCGCAGGGGGCAATGAGTCGGACCAGACCGGTGCGCCGTCGTGGCCGCCTGTGGCCGGGCTGCACGCGCCGATTACGAGCAGGGCGACGAGAAGACGATAGCTTTGTGCGGGCAGCGACATCTCTCTAAAGTAGATAGGTTCTCAGCTCGCAACACGGACGATTATCGACGAAACGGAGGTGCGCGTGGCGGACTGGGCGTTGATCCTGGGATCATCGAGTGGTTTTGGCGAGGCGGCTGCACGCGCTTTTGCCACCGCGGGCTACAACATCTTTGGCGTACACCTGGACCGGAAGTCGACGTTGCCACATGTCGAAGAGGTTATTACCGAGCTTCGGGCGACGGGCCGAGACGTCGAGTTCTTCAATGTCAATGCCGCACAACCCGCTAAGCGAGATGATGTCGTCGAGCACATCCGTCAGCGACTCGACCCATCCGGTGAGAAAGTGCGTGTCCTGCTCCACTCGCTCGCCTTCGGCACGCTCAAGCCGTTTATCGGGCCCAACGGTAAGGGAGGTTTGAGCCAGAAGGAGCTCGAGATGACCCTCGATGTGATGGCGAACTCGTTGCTGTATTGGGTTCAGGCGCTCGTCGATCGGGGGCTGATGGTCGAGGGCGGCCGGGTTTTCTCGATGACGTCCACGGGCGATACCCATGCTTGGTACTCCTATGGGGCGGTGTCGGCCGCTAAGGCCGCGCTCGAAGCACATACCCGGCAACTGGCGCTCGAGCTAGCTCCCGCCGGCATCACGGTCAACTCGATCCGGGCCGGGGTCACCGACACGCCGGCATTGCGGAAGATTCCGGGTAGCGATGAGATGGTGGCGGCGGCCGCCCAGCGAAATCCACATAAGCGTTTGACGACCCCCGAGGACGTGGCCCATGCACTCGTCGCGCTGGCGCAGCCGGAGACGTACTGGATCACCGGCAATGTGATCGGCGTGGATGGCGGGGAAGAGATTGCGGGGTAGGACCCGAGTGCCGTGCCACACGTCGTCCTTCACACGAGCTCGCCACTTCGCGAGCTAATCGATGAGCTCGAGCCGTTCGTCGCTCGCGAGGCGGACACGGTTTGGCGGCTCCGCGATACCTATCTGAGCCAGGGCGGCCAACACGCGTTGGCCGAATGTCTGGTGGTTGTCGCCGGGCGACCACGGAGGTTTTTCGTTCACCTCGCACAACGCACGCATGACGCTGCGGTCATCGTGAGGCTGTACGCGTCCCCACCGATCGAACCGTCACCGTCTGTGAAGCGAATGATCGCGCTGCTGGCGGAGGCCGTGAGCAGCGCCCACCCCGATGTGGAGATCGCCCACTCGACAATTCGTGATGCGTTCTCTGATCGATATCGCTACCAGCCGGATCCGCGGCGGACCGGCTGGGATCCACTGCTATCGCTCGACGCTCTGGGCGGGCGGATCGAGTGGGAGGCGATCTACGGCCGTCCGGGGGAAGTCGAGATCGAGATCGGTTCGGGGAAGGGCAGCTTTCTCGTCGTTGCCGCCGCTGATCGTTCGGACGTCAACTTTTTGTCGATCGAGCGCGCGCGGCCTTACGCCGAGCACCTGCGCGATCGTATCAGTCGCCATGATCTCAGGAACGTTCGCATCGTTCGCGCCGATGCCGGACGCTTTCTTGCCGAGCACGTCGTGCCCGGCTCAGTGCGAGCAGTTCATATCTATTTTCCAGATCCCTGGCCCAAGAAACGGCACCGTAAGCGGCGGCTGATCAGTCCGGGTTTCGTGGCTGCGGCAGCTCAGGCACTCGAGCCCGGTGGCGAGATTCGCTTTGTCACCGACCATGCAAAGTATTTCGCGGATGCGATTTCAACATTCGAGGCGAACCCCGACCTGACACCCGCCCCCGTGCTCGAAGCCGAGATGACCAATCTCACTAACTATGAGCGGAAGTACCGGGCTGAGGGAAGACCGATCCACCGCGCGCGATACCAACGGGTCACCCCGCCGTGATCTTGGTCACTGGTGCCACCGGTTTTGTGGGTGCCGAGATCCTGCGCCGGGCGAGCGTTCGTGGATGGCGCGTGAGAGGATTATCGCGGCGGCCTGAGCGGGCCGAGGAGTTGGGGCGGTTGCCGCACGTCGAGTTGTTTCGCGGTGACGTCGGTGACCGGGACGATCTCGACGAGGCGCTCGAAGGCGTCCAGACGGTGATCCACTTGGTGGGCATCATCGTCGCGACGCGCGAGCAATCTTTCGAAAGCGCTCACGTCGCAGGTACCAAGACCGTGCTGGAAGCGACCGAGCGCGCAGGGGTGCGTCGGTACGTTCACATGAGCGCGTTGGGTGTGGAGGTGGGGCGTGGGCTGTCCGAGTACTACCGGACGAAGTGGGCCGCTGAGGAGGCGGTGCGGGCCAGCGATGTCGAGGCGACTGTGCTTCGACCGTCGATCATCTTCGGGCCGGGCGATGATTTCGTGAGTCAGCTGGCGAAGGCGGTTCGCTTGAGTCCGGTGGTGCCGCTTCCTGGCGGTGGCACGACTCGTTTTCAGCCGGTCTGGGTCGGCGATGTGGCGGAGTGCTTTCTGCAGGCGGCCCGGATGGACAGCACACCGCAGCCGGTTTATGACGTCGCTGGTCCCGAGATCTTGTCATTGCGAGAGATCGTGAACGTGCTGGCGAATGCGATGGGTCGGCGGCGGAGAACGGTGACCATCCCGATCGGGCCCCTCCGGTTGGGTGCGGCGATCGCCGAACGGATCCTCCCGAGGCCACCCCTGACGCGGGACCAACTGGCGATGTTGGCCCGGGATAACACCACCGATCAGGAGTCTGTGGCAAGACTCTTGCAAGACTTCGAGCTAGAACACGCCGGGTTGGAAGAGAAGCTGCTCGGCTGGCTCATATAGCTCGGAGTGCGATATGAATCGCCAAATGGTCTGCAACTTTGCCATCCTGTCACCCGACCAACGTGGTCGCTATCACGCGCTGCGCGACAAGCTCCGTCGGTCACATCACGAAATGGCCGAGCTCCAGAACGGCTACAGCTTCGCGTTTCCCAGACACCTCTTGGTTGACCTCGCCGAGTTCACCTCGCTCGAGGGGTTATGTTGCCCGTTCGTTTCGTTCGCGATCGATGTCCCGGCGCGAGAGAACTGCGTCTGGCTCCACCTCGTGGGTCCCGACGGTGCCAAAACCGTGATCGAGGCAGAGCTCTTCGTCACAGGGTAGAGCCGCTCGTTCGCCAACCTCGGTTGGCACCGTCATATTTACACATCATGGTGCTCGATCGACGTCTCATGATTGGCGCGCTCGCGATCGTGATCGGTATCGTCGCGCCTTCAGCTGCGCAGGCCCAGGTGGCCGGCGCGACGGCGGGTGCGGGCGCGATCGGCGCAACCGGCTCGCCCCTCCTCACAACGATCGAGATCGAGCAGCACGTCAGTCATCTGGCGGCCGACGCATTAGCCGGTCGGCGAGCTGGCACCGCCGGTGCCGAGCGGGCCGCGCGCTACGTGGTCGCGGCCTTCCAAGCGGCGGGTCTCGAACCGTCATCGAGCTACCCGGCCTACCTCCAGATGTTCGAGTTCCCGGTTGGTGTCGAGCTGGGTTCTGACAACCGACTCGTTCTCCAACACGGTGATCTCAGAGCGATGGTGTTCGAACCCGGAATCGACTTCCTTCCGCTGGCCGGTTCGGTTGCCGATCGTGTCGTCCTTCCGGTGGTGTTCGCCGGGTACGGAATCAGCGCCCCCGATCTTGGCTACGATGACTATGACGGTCTCGACGTAAGCGGCAAGATCGTCCTGGTGCTGCGGTTGAGTCCCGAAGGCGATGACCCTGGGGGTCGCTTCGGCCGCTTTCTCTCCGAGCGATACAAAGCGCTAACCGCGCTCGAGCGCGGCGCGCGAGCGATCTTGTTCGTGAGCGGACCAGCGACCGAAGAGATCGACCGCTTGCTCCCGTTCAGGGTCGACGAGAAGCCAGAGGGCCTGGGTATCGTGGCGATGACGGTCACACAGGCGGTCGGTCGCAGGATCGTCAGCGTTGGCGGCGGCGATTTGGGCGAATGGCAACGCGCAATCGACGAGTCTCGGCGTCCGCGCAGCCGCTTGATACCGAATGCGGTGCTCAACCTGCGGGCCGATCTAAAGCCGCGCACACGAAGAACTCACAACGTGATCGGCGTTGCTCCAGGACGCGATCCCAAACTGGCTCATGAAGTGGTGGTGATCGGGGCTCATTACGATGGGCTTGGGATCGGCGGTGCTGGATCGTTGGATCCTGTTCCCGGGGAAATCCACAATGGGGCAGACGATAACGCGAGCGGTGTGGCGGCGTTGCTTGAGCTGGCCCAGTTCTTCGCCTACCCGACCAACCGGCCGCCGCGATCGCTGATGTTTGTTGCGTTTGGCGCCGAGGAAGAAGGGATGTTGGGCTCGGCGCAGTACGTCGCACGGCCGGCGGCCCCGCTCGAAAACACGGTGGCTATGATCAACTTCGATATGATCGGTCGGCTGGAAGACGAGCTCATTGTTTACGGTGTTGGGTCTTCGGGGGGGTGGCGCGAGCTTATCGAGCGCGCGAATGAGAACGTGGGGCTGAATCTCAAGCTCATGTCCGAAGGGTATGGCCCCTCAGACCACGCCGCCTTCTACCTACGCCAGGTCCCTGTTTTGGCACTGTTTACCGGGGTTCACGACGATTACCACCGAGCCAGCGACGATATCGAACGGCTGAACATGGACGGCATCCGGTGGATCTCGGCGTTTGGTCTTCAGTTGATACGGGGCCTTGCCGAGGCTTCGACTCGACCGGTTTTCGACCCCCGCGAGTTCGAGCCCCAGCAGATCACTCCTCCGGTCGACATACCGGTTGCGGTCCGGTTGGGCGCAGTTCCGGCTCCAGCCGGCCCGGCCGAGCCGGTGATCGTCGACCATGTCCTGGAGGGATCGGCGGCGGATCTGGCCGGCGTGCGACCCGGTGATCGCATCGTGCGGCTCGGGCAGCGGTCGGTCGCATCGGTGTATGACTACGTCGTGGCTCTTCGTGGCCTGTCATCAGCCGGTGAACACAGCATGATCGTTGAGCGCGATGGCGAACGGCTGAGAATCATCGTCGATCCCTTGGCGGGTCGACCGTGATCGCACGCCTCCTCGTCGCCGTCTTCGTCGCAAGCGCGCTCACGGCATGTGCGATCACCCGAAACCCAGATATCTCGGGTGAGGCCCGCCGGTCGACCAAGGCCGCGATCGCCGAGGTCCTGGACACGCAAGTCGAAGCGTGGAACCGCGGCGATCTCGAAAGCTTTATGGAAGGCTATTGGAATAGCCCGGACCTCGTATTCACTTCCGGTGGTCGCGTGCAGCGCGGATGGCAAACGACTCTCGACCGGTACCGTGCGGCGTACGGCGAGCGAACCGAGACGATGGGACGCTTGAGGTTCAGCGATCTCGAGGTCCACGAGTTGGAACGCGAGAGCGCGTGGGCGCTCGGGCGGTGGTGGCTGGAAACCGACGGCGAGCCGCGCGGTGGGGTTTTCTCGCTCGTGTTCCGTCGCATCGACGGTCGCTGGCTGATCGTCCACGATCACACCACCGAGTCGACGCCGGCGCCCTAGTCCGCACTTCGTTTTTCCGAGCAACACCCAAAGGCTCCTCTTCGTTTCTCGGCCGCCACAGGTAGTGGTCGTGATCTTCGCTACTTCTGCGCCCTCCTGAGGGGTCGGATTCAAC
>CBDUCI010000100.1:0-8753 GCA_965365605.1 uncultured bacterium | reverse complement strand
GAAGCTGCCACCCATGCCGACATACGGGCCTTCGGTGTTCTCGCGAAAGACGACCACGTCGATCGAGCGCTCCGTGTCGGGTCGCGGCCGAAGTGGGCACAGATCCGAGTGGAGCAGGCGTGCTGGGCGCAGATTGATGTAGAGGTCGAGCCTGAAACGCAGCTCCAGCAGGATGTCGCGCGCATGCCTGCTGTCCTCGACGCGGGGGTCGCCGACGGCACCCAGCAGGATCGCGTCGAAATCGCCCTGCAGCCGCCTGAACGCGTCGTCGGGTAGGGTTTCGCCGGTCTCCAAATAGTGGTCGGCGCCAAACGGAAACGACTCGAATACGTACTCGACTCCCGCCCGCTCGCCAGCCACCTCCAGGGCGCGGCGCGCGACGTCGACGACCTCTGGGCCCACGCCATCGCCGCCGAGCAACGCCACACGCGTCATGCAACCAACGCTTCGAGGGCGGTGATCAGGCGTTGCCCACCCGACCGCTCGGGAATCGAGATTCGGGCCCACGTCTCGATGCCCGGTGCCACCATCGGTCGGATGATGATCCCACACTCGAGGAGTCCCTGGTTGAGCGCCTCGGCGCGGGAGCCCAATTGGGTGAACAAGAAGTTTGTCTCCGAGGGGATCGTCGAGAACCCAAGTCGTGCCAGCTCGCCAGCCAACCAGTTGCGCTCGGTAGACACCAGCTCGACCACGTCCCGCACGTGCTCATCATCATCGATCGCGGCCAACGCGCCCGCCTGAGCATACACACCGGCGTTGAACGCCTCCCGCACCCGATTCATCGCTCGCGCCGTCTCGGGCCGCGCGATCGCGTAGCCGATCCGCAACCCGGCCAGTCCATGCGCTTTCGAGAACGTCCTCAGGACGACGAGGTTGTGACCGTTCTTTATCCGATCGATCTCGTCCGACAACAATCGCTCCGTGGGGACGAACTCGTGGTACGCCTCGTCGAGCACCACCAGCACTTCGGGTGGTATCCGATCGAGAAAAGCCGCCAGTTCTGCCGGCCCGATGTGCGTCCCGACCGGGTTGCACGGGTTGTCGACGAAAACTACGCGGGTCGAGTGGTTGATCGCGGCGGTCATTCCATCCAGATCGAATCGCCAATCCCGATGCGGAACCACGACCGCACCGCAACCGACAACCTGACACGCGATCTGAAACCGGGGGAACGATGGGAAACCGACGATCGCTTGGTCTTCCGGACGGAGAAACGCTCGCGCGACCAGATCGATGCACTCGACCGAGCCGTTGCCGATGACGATTTGCTCGGCCGAAACACCGTGACGGTCACCGAGAGCGGCGCGTAATGCGACCGCCTGACTGTCGGGGTACTGGTGTGCCTGAGCACCGAGGCCGGCGAGTGCCGCGACCGCGCGTGGGGACGGCCCGACGGGGTTCTCGTTCGACGCCAGTTTGAGCACGTCCCGCACACCGTACTCGCGCATGATCTCGGTCCGGTGTCGGCCCGGGACATAGGGCCAAATCCGCTCGAGGTCGGCGCGCGGCGGTGTTGGGGGCGTAGCCGCTCGGACTACTGCTCCCATTCTTTCAAGAAGTGGTGTACGTACTCCTGGTACTCGGCCAACGCGTCAACGCCTTCCGACAGCCGCTCGAAAGCGCTCGTCGCGTCTTCCTCAGCCTCCCACCCGGAGTCGTCCTTGTGGTTAGTAGCGTACTCGGTCAAACCGACCAAGGTCGCGCCGACCCGTCCCGGGAGGACGTCGCGCTCGACCAGGACTTCGATCACATCCAGGTTGTCCTCGGGCTCCTCCCACTCGGCGCCTTTGAGCAGCGCTCGGGCCGAAACGACTGTATGGCGCATCGCGCCCTCGAGGTGCCTGAGCGCCGCCTCGCGGGCGGTGGGCGCAGCTGAGAACGTGTCTTCGCCTTCGTCGACCGCCACGCGGATCGCCTCGATCTCGGCGTCCAACGCATCGAGTTCACGAAGAACCTGGGTGAAGTTCGTTTCCGTCATTACCCGAAGGATAGATGGTGCGGCGCGCGTGTCAACCGCACGCTGGTCCGAGGCTAGACCGCCCGCACAGACCCCGAGCTCGTGACTCGCACCAACTCGCCGTTCCGGAAGGCCGCGGTGGCGTCCGGCGGCGCCTCGACCACGGGAACGGTTCTGTACGAGAGCTCTCTGCCAACCACGATGCCCAGCACGAGGATCGCATCCAACTGGCCGAGGATCAAGGCCGCGGGGGCTTTTCCATTTCGAAGCAGCTCCAACATGATCGCGCTGGAGGAGCTCGAGCCGATGGTCCCGGGAATGCACAGGATCCGTCCGGTGATCTCGGCTCCGTGATCGGGATGGCGCGGGTCGGCGATCGTCCCCGACTCGGGGTCCACACCCCCCCAGAAGCTGATCGGCGCCTCGAGCCGCAAGAACGGACCTTCCGCCTCGCCATCGAACACCACCCGGCCCTGGATCTCAGTCATGGGCAGCGCTCGACCGCGATCCAGTCATCAACTCCATACGCCCTCATCACGTTCGACGCGCCCGGCCGACGCCGACGCGACGCAATCCTCAAGACTCCCGTAGACGACCTCGTACCCGATGTTCGGAGGCGTGTAAAGCGCAAACTTCCCAGAGTTGGTCATCAGCGTTCCGCCCGTCGACGGGAGAATAGGCGTGACGACCACGCAAGTATCGACAACGATCTCCACGCCGACATCGACCAGTGAGCCGGTGCGACCCTCGGCGTCCAGTTGCTCGAGAACACCGCGACCTGTGCAAACGTAGAACGGGATTTCAAACCGGCGGTCGGGCAGCAGCTTTTCGAGCTGGGCGAACTCCTCCAACGAGAAGTGCGGGCTGCCGAGCGCCACCGCATCGATTGACTCTCCAGGCACCGTCGACAGCTCGTCGCGAGCGGCCCGGACCGCCTCGGGCGTCAAGCGGATGACGCTCTCGGGCTGACGACCTCCCAGCGCCGCATCAACGGTGTGCGCCTCCGGCGTGACACCGGCCACGTGGAACAGCCCCACCGCCCCGGTGGTCGCCGCCGCCGCTCCCAGCGCCTTGAGTTGGTCTTCGCCGGTGCTGGGCGGCAGGCCGTCGATGACCGCGATTCGACCCCCAACGGTCCTCCCCAACCACGACCCCAGCACCGGGAAGAACACGTCGGCGCTCTTGAGTCGTTCAGAAACGGCGCTGGTGTCGATGACTACCGTCGCGAGCCGCTCCACATCGGTATGCAATCCGACATACGGCGCCCGCGCGACCACCGCGCAGCAGATGTCCATGAAGTCGCCGTAGCGGTTCGTCCGCGCCCCGAGCACCGAGTTTGCAAATGCGACCGCGTTGCTCTCGCCCCACGCCACGTGCTCGCCCAACTTGGGGCGATGCCCGGCCTGATAGGGGGCGCAGGTCCATGTCGGGGCGCACCCCATCGCCTCGTACGCAGCCATCTGGCGCCGGGCCATCTTATAACTGTGAGGGTCGGCGTTCACACGGCTCGGGTTAAGGAGATCGAGAGCCCCGACGTTGAGTGTGGTCGGCACCGCTACGCGAGCGCCGTTCTCGACGAGCCGCTGCGCGAACTCCACCCCGCCGTCACCGTGATACAAACATCCGTCGATGTGCGCGGAGGAGATCTCGACCAGACGAGGTGCGCCGAGAAGCCCTGCCATCTCGACGACAACGCGCATGCAGACGGCGGCCGCCGGGCCATCAACTCCGTCCAATACCGACTGTTCGTGTTTGGTAAGCGTCATGCGCTATCGCCGGAGACCGGGATCGATTTCGACCGGCGTTCGACCTGCCTCTCTCAGCCGCCATCGCAATCGCCGCTGATCGTCGTACCCCAACTCTGTTGCACCATCGGGCGCGCGACACGCCGGGTCTGCGATTCGCGGTATCGGTTGCCGGGGTGGTCGCTTGGTGTAGATCCAACGTTCAGCGGTGTTCCGCTCGAGCACGCCCAAGAGTTCGCTGGCGCTGGGCTCGACCGGTTCCACGTGCGTTGCGGTCGGGTGCGTGCAAATGCGGTTGGGCGGACCGAGGACCGCAAGCACACTGTCAGCGGGCATACCCCAATCCAATCGGTCGACTCCGGAGCGAAACGAACCTACTGGAACGCATACCGTTCGCAGGACTGCGATGCCCAAGCCGAAACCGATCAACCCCAAAACGAGCTTTGTTCCGCTCTTCGTCAGTCATCCTCCGAGCCGCCGGCGATCAGGCGTTCGATCCGCTCGAGCGCCACCGCCTCGAGCTCCGGCGCCGGCACGAGCCGACCGTTGGCCCACCGAAAAGCACTTGCTCGCCACCCCATGCGGCGATCGGGAGCCTGCCCTTCGACACGTCCGGTGGCGACGACGACTTCGAAACCCCCGTCCTCATCCAGATCGAGCAGACCCACTTCGTTTGAACCGATCGACGTTTGCCCGTCGAAGAAAAAGGCCGGTTGCGGGCCGCTGCGCGTGACCGCCTCGATCGCCGCCAACTGCCCATCAGAGCTGACCTCGAACAAGCCAATCGCGCTCAGCGGTGGCCGCGAGGATGGAAACGTCAGCAACAGCACCGGGCGATCGCCGAGCTCGGAAACCAGCCGCAAGCTCGCACCGCCAGAAACGTTCTCCCAGGCGTCAAAACCGAGCACGTCGAGATCCAGCAGGGGCTCGGTGGATCGCACCCGGTATCCGTCAACGCGCTGTTCGAGCAGCAGCGCGGACGGCGCGCCCTCCGCCGACCGATACAGCGCCACCGATTCGGGTGTGGCATCACCGAGCAGATCGACCGAGAAAACCCCACCACGCTCGAGCGTCGCTCCCGACGGGGCGCTTTCGGCGAGTGGCTCGAGGTGGTTCTCGACCGCAAACATCACGTTGACCGGATCCCATAGATAGTCCAAGCCCTCCGGGTCGGACTCGATTTGCAGCCTCAATCGTTGATGGTCGACCCATTCGCTAAACACGACGCTCCGACCGTTTCGATTGAGCCACTCGGAAACCGGATGCGGGGCTGTCCTTCCCGAGCGGGCGCTGTAGATCTCGGTGCGGACTCGCCCATCCTCGTCGGCGATCTGGTAGGCAAGAAACGGCCCGGCGGGCGCCCACGCCAGACTGCCGAGCCGACCATCCTCGGGTGTCGCGACTGTTTGCGCCGCTTGGGCGAGGCGCGACCAGACCCCGAGCCGCCCGGCAGTTGTGGCAAACGCGATATGTGAAGAGTCGGGTGAAATCGCGACGCTAGCGAAACGAACCTGCGCGTCACCCCTGACGCCGGGCCGGTCGCCATCGAAGAGCACGTTGGGGCCCAGCAGGACCGCGGTCGAGTCGGCGCTTACCCGAAGCTCGCCGCCCAGCGCGATCGGCGCGGGCCGCTCTTCTTCGCCACAGCTCACCCCTATCGCGATCGCGAGGAGCAAAGCGATCCGGAGCGACGAGCTGCGGTACACGGGCCTCAGTAGCCGCCGTTCTTCAGGATGTCGCGGGCGATGACGAGGCGCTGGATCTCGTTCGTGCCTTCGAAGATCCGATTGATCCGCGCGTCGCGATAGAAGCGTTCGGGCCACATTTCGGCGGAGTAGCCCATCCCCCCGTGGATCTGGACCGCCTTGTCGACGATCCGGTCGAGGGCTTCCGAGCAGAAGTACTTGCAGATCGCCGACTCTCGGCTGAACCGCATCCCCTGGTCACACATCCACGCGGTTCGGTACACCATGTTCTCCATCGCGTAGGTGTCGCCGGCCATCTCCGCAAGCATGAACTGAATCGCCTGGAACTTGCCGATCGGCTGGCCGAAGGCATGTCGTTCACCGGCGTATTGAACGCAGCGATCGATTGAATCCTTGGCCGCACCCAACGTCGCCGCGGCCAACCCCAACCGCCCCACGTCCAGAACGCCGAACGCGATGTGGGCACCCTGGCCAATCTTGCCGACCAGATTCTCGGCCGGCACTTCCATGTCGTCGAAGATCAACTCGCAGGTGTTGGAACCCCGGATTCCCATCTTGTCCTCGGTCTTCCCAACGGAGTATCCGGGAAATGATCGCTCGACGATGAACGCCGCCGGCCCCGACTCGGCCTCGGTCTCGCCCTCGACGTTGCAAAACATCGAGACCACGTCAGCCAATCCACCGTTGGTGATCCAGATCTTGTTGCCGTTGACGATGTACTTGTCCCCCTCGAGAACCGCCGTCGTCTTCATCCCCATCGCGTCGGAACCCGACTCGGGCTCGGTCAGAGCGTACGCGCCGATCATCTCACCACGCGCCAACGGCGGCAGATACTTTTTCTTTTGCGCGTCCGTCCCGAACTGGTGGATCGTCATTGCGCCGATCGATTGATGCGCGCCAATGAACGTCGCTGTCGAGGCACAGGCGCGGCTGATCTCCTCTTGCAGGACGACGTATCCGAGCTCACCCATTCCAACGCCATCGTACTCGGGTGGGAAAGCGACGCCGAGAAACCCAAGCTCACTCATCATCTTTATGATGTGCTCGGGAATGGCGTGCTCTTTGTCGATCTGGTCGGCGACCGGCCGCAGCTCCTCGTCGACGAAACGCTTCGCGGTGCGACGAAGCTCTTTCTGCTCGTCGGTAAACGACCAATCCATGTGGACTCGCTACGCCCTGGCGGGTTGAAGCTCGGCGATCAAGTGCGCCGTGACCGCCTCGATTACGACCTCCCGAGCCCGCTCAGCGACCTCCTCCAGCGACGGAGTGCAAGGCGCCATCGATCGAGCCCGATTGCGAAGATCGTCGACCGACGGAAGCTGCGGGTGCGGTATCGATACGTCGCGAAGCATCGACTCGACTCGCGCCTTGGCCTTGGGCGCCGTCGCCACGACCTCTTCAAGGCTCGGCCGGTGCGACCAGGTGACGCGTACCTGCTCGGCGATGCGCTCGATCGGGAACGTCGCCGCCAATTCGTGCGCGACCTGCTCAATCGCCCGGCGCGGGAGTCGGCGCTCGCCTTCTAGCACGTCACCCGGAGGGCCCTTCAGATCCCACACCAGACCGACCCACGACAAGAGCTTCAGGATGTAGTACGTGACGTCGATCTCCCACCACCGCCAACCCTGGCGAGTAGCGACCTGGTAGTAGTGATGGTTGTTGTGCCACCCTTCACCCATGGTGATCAAAGCCAGAAACCAGTTGTTGCGGCTGTCGTCGCCGGTGAGGTAGCGCTGACGACCGAAGACGTGGGCCAGCGAGTTGATAGCAAATGCCCCGTGGTAGACCAGCACCGTGCTCAGGAAAAAGCCGACGAACAAGCCCGGCCAGCCGGCGACCAGGAAACACGCCACGCCCAACAGCACTCCCGGCAGGTGCTTGTGCTTGTCGAGCCAACGGAGCTCCGGGTACTGGCTAAGGTCTTTTACGAGATCGTAGTCCGCTTGTCCGCGGCGCCGAGCGAAGATCCACCCCAGATGAGCGAACAAGAACCCGTGGTGGCGAGGAGAGTGAACGTCCTCCAAGGTGTCCGAGTACTTGTGGTGGTGTCGATGCTTCGCCGACCACCAAAGAACACCCTGCTGCAGCGAGGTCTGAGACAGAAACGCCAGCACGAACTGGAAAAAACGACTCGTCTGAAAGCTGCGATGTGAGAAGTAGCGGTGAAAACCGGCGGTGATAGCGAACATCCGCATGAAATACAAACCCAGGCACAGCGCCACTGCCGTCGGTGTCACCCCGGACCATAACGCCCCAAGAGTCGCCAGATGAACAAACGTGAACCCGATGGCTCCGGGATAAACGATATCGTCATGATGAACGTCGTCAAAGCGGATCCGACTCGTCAGCAAAGCAGCCCTCTCTCTTCAATGTATGCGCTGTGTTTGTGTGATTTTCTAATCAGATGAATATATATCACTCGCGCGGCTATCCAAAGGCGCGAGGTGTAGCGAGAGCTGCAATGACGGGGCCGGCGCGATCGGCGGGTGTGCTCCGCGATTGGAGTCGGCTGTGTAGGGTATTTTGCCACACGGGGCGGCGCTGCGCGGCAGCCCGCCCCGATCAGCAGCTAGAACTTGACGCGCATGCGGTACTTCAGCGTAGCCTCGCCGTGAGCCTCGATGGGGACGCCGAACTTGACCGTGAACGCGTCCATCTTCTCGTAGTCGTGCGTGTTCGACAGCATCGTCCAGTCGCTCGGCAACGGCTCGACGACATCCACCACGATCCGCTCATCCTTGTGGTTGCGGATCGTCACCTCGAATGCGCACTCGTAGAGGTGACCGCTCGAGAGGACCTTGAAGTCCGACTGGATCCGCTCGGCAACGACGTCGAACGCCTCGCCGACCTTGAGCTTGACCCGCTCGTCGCGCGGCGTGTGATCGATTCGGTCCTCGCCGATCAGCTGCAGCGAACCGTCGGTGTCGGCCTTGTAGAGCCGCACTACACCGCCCGGCAGCGCGATCCCGAGTCCGTTGCGCTTCTTGTTATCAAACTCCTGATAGACGCCGATCTTGAGCCCCTTCTCGCCACCGTACTGCTGCGTGTAGTACCACGGCGCGCCGGCCAGCTTGTACACCTTATCGGTCCCGACCCCACTGCCCTCGAGCAGCCGGATCTGCTTCGTCTGGTTGTTCTTGATCGTCGTCGGACGCGGCAAGTCGTACAGGTGATACTCGAAAAACGTGCGCTCCTCGAACGATACCGTATCCTGCGCGGCCGCGGCCTCGCGCAACGCGACACGGCTGTCACCGGCGAGACCCCCCTGTGGTGCGCGGTGGATGTCGCCGGCGACGAGCTTGAGCTTGGCGTTGGGGTACGTCGTGCCGCTCGAGTTCTGCA
>CBDUCI010000099.1:0-8758 GCA_965365605.1 uncultured bacterium | reverse complement strand
AGCGGTGGTTTGGGGGGACGCGGCGGCACGATTTCTACATCCCGCACCTCACCCGCGGGAATACCACCGACTCGAACGTACGATCCGACTCGAATCCCAGCTGCGTCGTCGAGCTCGAGGTAGTACGGCACGGTGTCCGGCAGAAACGGTCCCCGTTGTGATCCGAGTAGCAGAACCGTCACCACCACCGCCGTCACGACCAGAGTCACCACGATCCCCAACCGGTACTCTCCCCAACTGCGATCGCGTGTCGGGTCTGGCACTCGGCTACGTCCTTTCGAGCTCGAGCCGTTGATAAACGGGCGGCACGACCCGCACCGAGGTTGCGTCCAGCACGCCCCAGCGCAGTTGATCTGTGCGCGGGGTGTCGGGTTGGTCGAGCGACTCCAGGATCGATCCCGCCAGTTCTGGAACGACCGGCCATACCAGTGCGGCTGAGAGCCTGACCGCCTCGGCGGCGTGAACCAGCACCGCTGCGACCTCCGGCAGCGCATCCGGATCGCGGGCCCGTTTCCACGGCGCGTGGCGCTCCAGGTACTCGTTGGTCGCCGACACCAAGCCGACGATCCGCTCCAACGCCAGGTTGATTCGCCACTCGCTCCAGGCCTGGGAAACCGACCCTTCGGCTCCATCGGCCAGCAAACGCTCCGCTGGCTCTCTCAACATCGCTTCGCCGGCCTGTCCCTCGGCCTCGTCGCGGGGTGGCAAGCGGCCGCCCAAGTAACGGTCGATCATCTTGGTCACCCGCGAGTGGAGGTTCCCCAAATCGTTGGCAAGGTCGGCGTTGAGCCGCTTGGCCATCGACTCGTATGAAAATGTGCTGTCCTGCCCGAGAGTCATCTCCCGAAGCAGGAAGTACCGCAGCCCGTCGACCCCGACGACCTCCGTCAATTGGCCGGGGTCAATCACGTTGCCAACCGATTTGGCGATCTTGCGACCCTCCCACAACCACCACCCGTGGCCGAGGATCTGCTTTGGCAGCGCCCAGTCGAGCGCCATCAGGAGCGTCGTCCAGTAGACGCTGTGGGTGGTCAGGATGTCCTTCCCGATCAAATGAACATCGGCTGGGTGTTCGTTCCAGGCGGCGATCGCGCGCTCTGCGCTGGCCTCAGCGTCAGCGGTCGAATCGACGGTGCCGGTCACGTAGTTCAGCAAGGCATCCACCCACACGTACGTGACGTAACCGTCATCCCACGGGAACGGGATACCCCACGCGAGCCGGGCCTTTGGGCGTGAAATACACAAGTCGCCAAGCGGCTCCCGGAGAAAGCCCAAAATCTCGTTGGCCCGCGCCTCCGGATAGATAAAACCGGGATTGTCTCGAATGTGAGCGATCAGCGGTTCCTGATAAGCGCTCATGCGGAAGAACCAGTTCGACTCCTCGATCTCCTCGACCGGCCTGTCACACTCCGGGCAGCGGCCGTCCTGCAGGTCCTTCTCGGTCCAGTACCGCTCATCCGACACGCAGTACCAACCACGGTAGGCGTCCTGGTACAACAGCGGTTCGCCGCTCGGTGTCTTGCCCGCATGGAGTTGGGTGAGTGCCTTTTGGACGACCGCCACGTGGTCGGCGTCGGTAGTGCGGATGAACCGATCGTATCGAATCTCCAGCTCATCCCACGTCGCCTGCCACGTTACCGCCAAATCGTCGACATGCTGCTGCGGCGTGGCACTGCGTTCCGCAGCTGCCCGAACGATCTTCTCACCGTGCTCATCGGTGCCGGTCAGGAACCTGACGTCATCCCCGGTCATCCGGTGACGCCGCGCCAGCACGTCGGCCAGCATCGTCGTGTACGCGTGACCGATGTGAGGTCGATCGTTTATGTAGTAAATCGGCGTGGTGAGGTAGTAGCGCTCGGCCATGGGGACCAAAATCTACGGGGCCAGTGCGCGCAGCGCCTCCCAGTAGAGCAGGGTCGGGGTCAGGTTGCTCCAAACGTGCTCGCGGACCTCGACTAGTTGGCGCGCCGCGCCGGAGAGCGCCACCGCGCCCTGCGCAGAAGCTTCCCGGTATCGCGGCAAGAGATCAGGGTGGTGCAGAGCCGTTCCGTCGTCTCCGTTGGCGACGCAAACAGCAAGCACGTCTTCGGCCATCCCGAGCAAGAACTCGAACACCAGCTCGTGTTGTTCCCGTACCCGTGGCAGCTGCGTGGCCAGCAGGAACGCGTACGGGTCGCCGCCCGCCATACCGGCCTCGAACAACTGAACCGCAAACTCGCGCAGCCCCAGGATCCCGGGGTCGGCGAGCGCCAAAGCGCGCCCCGGGCGACCACCGGCGAGCGCGATCAACGACGCTCGATCTCGAGCCTGGATCTCGAGCCGGGTCTCGACAAACGTCCGCAGAGCGTCGTCATCGACGGTTGGGATCGCCAGCGATTGCACACGCGAGTGGATCGTCGCCGGTAGCGCCTCGGGCCGCGTGGCGGTCAGTACGAACCGCGTGCGTGGCGGCACTTCCTCGAGGAGCTTCATCAGCATGCCGGTCGGCTCATCGCCTGGCGGGTGTTGATCGACATCGCCTAGCACGAACAGTTGCTCGGAGGCTTCGAACGGCGGACGCCCCGCCTGCTGCGCGATGGCTCGAAAGTCTTCCATCCGAAACGACGCCGGGTGATCGTAGGTCGCTGGAGCGATCGGCGCCCCGGCGCGGCGAGCGAGATCGTCGGCTCGCGCATTGGTCTTGTAATAGGTCTCCGCCGGGCGCGGGAAGTACCAGTGGAAATCGGGGTGATTGTTGCCGGCCAACCGACGACACGTGGCGCAGGAGCCACACGGCTCTCCGGTGGACCCCGCGCCGTCATCGGTGCAGAGCAGGCGTTGGGCGAGCCACCGGGCCAGGGTCTGTTTGCCAACCCCACCGGGGCCGTAGAACAACAACGCACTCCCCAGTCGCTGACGGCCAATGGCAGCGTTGAGCGCGGTCTTTAGGGCGTCGTGACCGAGCACTTCGATGCGCGTGCTACTCGTCATCGCTTTTGCAACCAGGCGATCGGGTCGATCGCCCGGCCGCCTTCACGGATCTCGAAATGAAGTTGGGCCCCCACCAGGCTCCCCGTTTCGCCCACCGCACCGATCACCTGTCGCTGACCGACTTGCTGCCCCACGGTCACATCGGCGCGATCGAGGTGCGCGTAGAGCGAATAGTATCCGCCGTCATGATCGACGATCACCATGAGACCATAACCGCCGTTCCAATCGACGTAAGCGACCTCGCCGGCGCCGACCGTTCTGACAGGTGTGCCTCTAGGCGCACGAATATCGATACCGTTGTTCACGACCTCGGTCTTGTATACCGGATGCACAGCTCGACCAAAGCGCGCGATGATCTCGCCCTCCACCGGCCAGGCCAACGCCCCCACGTCCGCCGTAAGCGTCGAAGCCGCGGGGTCCGGCGCACGCCTGCCCGCGGCCGTCGCCAGCCGAGTGGCCTCGGCTTCGCGCTCGGCTCGCCGCCGCTCGAGCACGACCAAGAGCTGCTGAATCCGACCGGTCTCTTCCTCCAGCGCCTGAGCAGCGCGAAGCTGCTCCGACCGGCGACCCTTGACGACGGCCAACATGCGCTGCCGGTCTTCCTCCGTCGCCGACAACTCTTCTGCATGACGCATGCGGGCCGCTCGCGCGTGGTCGAGCTCCTCGCGTGCCCGTCCGAGGGCGATCAAGTTTTCCTTTATTCCAGCCTGTAAGCGCGTGATTCTTTCCAGCAACCGCCCATCCTGCTCCGCAATCAAACGCAGGTACTTGTAACGACTCAGCGCTTCTGCGAACGAGTCGGATCGGAACAAAATTTCGATTACACCGAAGCGACCGAGCTTGTAGATCGCGCGCAGTCGGCGCGCCAAGACTTGGCGTTTCAGCGCCAGCTCGTCATGGGCACGAGCCAGCGATCTCGACACTTCCTCGATCTGTTGGCCGCGACTCTCGATCTCGTCGCTGAGAGTGGCGACGAGCTGCTCGGTGACCCCCAGCTCGCGCTCGACCTGCCGCAGCTCCCGGATCACGCTCTCTTCGCGTTCGCCGAGTCGCGCCGCTTCGGCGCGCTTGTTCTTGATCTCCTGTTGGATTTGCTCGAGCCGCTGCCGCTGCGCCTCCAGTTCGGCGTCTTCCTGGGCCAGCGCGTTCGCCGTCACTCCCATGAGACCGCAGAACACACCCACCAACGCGGTGCGCGGCCAACGACGTATCACGTGGTACCGCCGTAAAGGTGTCGACGCAGTGAAAGCACAGATCCCACCGCTCCCAGCAACCCACCCAATCCGATGCCGACCACGATTTGAATCGGCGTGTAAAAACCGAGCGACAACACGCGTTGCTCAAGCGCACTGAAGGTCGCAGTCAACAGGACCAACGCGAGCACTGCGCCGATCACGCCTTTGACAAAACCTTCCAGAATAAACGGCTGCGCGATGAACCCTGGTGTTGCGCCGACCATCTTCATGATCGCGAACTCGTCTTCTCGTGCGATTAACACCAGGTTGATCGTCGCCCCGATAGCGACGAACGCAACCGCGGCGAAAATCCCGCCCACAACCAAGCCCAAGAACAACGAGATGTCCTGCAGGAAGTTGAGCTTGGAGACCCATTCCTCCCCGTACTTCACCTCCTCGACAAACGGGAACTGTTCCACCCGGCCGGCGACGTCTCTCACTTGGGTACTGCGTCGAAAGCCCGGTTTTAGCGCGACCTCGATCGAGGCCGGAAGCGGATTCATCTCGAGATCCTCGTACAGATCTCGATACTCGCTCAAGTCCTCGCGCGCGCGCGCCAGCGCATCGTCCTTTGAGACATACGCGATCGAGTCGACCTCGGGGTAAGTCGCCAGCTCGCTCATCAGGGTCGCGCTCTCGCCGGGGTCCGTTCCATCCTCGAGGAACACGATGACCTCGACCCGTTGCGCCACGTCGTCGAGCACGCGTTCGATGTTGAGCCAAACCAAACCGAACACAGCCAGCGTATAGAGTGCGAAAGCGATCGTTACGATGGAGAGCGTGGTCAGCAGCGGAGCCCGGCGAAAGGCGAAGAAAGCCTCTCGCGGCGTGTACCTCATGACCGCCCCGAGTCAGCTGGCCGGCTAGGAATCAGCGGCCTCGGTATCGCTGACGAGAGTGCCGCTGTCGAGCTCGATCACGCGCGCACCCGAGTGGTCGTCGAGGAGGCTGCGGTCATGCGTGACGAACAGGACCGCCATGCCGCGGAGATTGATGTCCTTGCACACGCGCAGGATGTCCTTTGACACGCGCTCGTCCAGGTTGCCGGTGGGCTCGTCGGCGAGCAAGACAAAGGGTTCGTTGACGAGCGCCCGAGCGATCGCGACCCGCTGTTGTTCGCCACCGGACAACTCGGCGGGTAGGTGGTCTGCCTTGCTCGCCAACCCCACCGCCGCGAGTGTCCGCGGTACAGCCAGCCCGATCTGTTCGCGAGGAGTCCCGATGACTTCCATGCTGAAGGCGACGTTCTCCCTCGCCGTACGGTTCTTCAACAGCCGAAAATCCTGAAACACGACCCCCAAACGACGGCGCAGGTACGGAATCTCGCGACGCTTGACGCGATCCGACGAAAAACCCGAGACGCGAACCGTGCCCGCGCTCGGACGCTCCTCCATCGTGATCAGTTTGACGAGCGTCGTCTTACCGGCCCCCGATGGCCCGGTCACGAAGACGAACTCGCCGCGGCGCAGATGAAACGATACGTCACGCAGCGCAAAGCCGGTCTTGGGGTATTCCTTGGAGACGTTCTGGAAGAGAATCATCGCTGACCGCGACGCTCAGATGTCGGCCAGGGCCCTCTCCGGCCGGACCCGAATGTCCACGAACACCTGTTCCCGAAGGCGCTGGACGAACGCCTCCTCGGCGCGCTCTTGTTCGAGCTGCTGGCGAATGCGCGGGGCGATCTCCTCGAACGTGATCTGTTCGCCGCCGCCGCGTCCGCGACTCACGAGAACGCTGAATCCGGTGGCGGTTTCGATCACCGTCGCGTCTCCATCTTCGAGGTCTTGGAGTGCGCGCAGATAGAGCGGCGGCAGCTGGGATGCCGGGAACTCGATCAGCGCGCTGGCGGTCGAGTCGCCGGGCATGCGAATCGCCTGCAGGCTGTCGACGCTGGCGCCGTTCAGAACCAGATCCCGTATCGAGTCAGCCTCGAGCCGCGCCCGATCCCGATCTTCCTCGGTTCGCTCGAACGGAAGCAAGATGTGGCGCGCTCGCCGCTCTTCGGCTCGCTCATCTAGGACCTGTATGATGTGAAAACCGAACGGGCTCTCAACCGGCCCAATGAGCTCGCCACCGACGGCGTTGAAAGCCGCCTCCTCGAACGACGCCACCATTCGTCCGCGACCAAACCAACCCAAGTCGCCGCCTTGATCCCGCGTACTTGTGTCACCCGTGTACTGACGAACGGCACTCGCAAAATCGAGCCCCGCTTCCAACTCCTCGAGCACGCCCTCGGCAGCAGTCCGTGCCGCTTCGCGCGCGCTCTCCGATGGCCTTAGCGTGACCGTGATCTCCTCGAACCGGATCGTCACCGGCTGGGTGCCAAAACCAGCGCGGTTTTCGTCCCAGTAGGCTCGCACTTCCGCATCCGAGATCGTCGGTGCCTTGATCTCATCGCGCCGTACCTCGAGCAGTGCTTCACCCAACATCTCACGCCGCTTCCGGTCCTGTATGTCGGCTCGATAGGCGGCCAGACTACCCCATTGGCTGCGCTCGAGCTCGCGTCGAAAGTCGGCCTCGCTGGGGAAGCGTTGGCTTATCTGCTCGATCTCGCGATCGACTTGCTCCAACACCAGATCCTCATCGATCACGATCATCGTGTCGCGGCGGGCGACCGAGACGATGATGAGGTTTCTGATGATTTGATCAAACGCCTCGGTAGCAATGAGCTCGAACTGCGGTGTTCCCCTGGCGACGCCGAGTTGCTCGGCCAGGATGAGCGTTTGCTCAACCCACTCTGATTCGAGCAACAGATCGTCGCCCACGACCGCCATGATGCGGTCCCCCAACCGCCGATCCAACGACAGTGGGGTCGGCGCCGCCTCTTCAGCCAGTGGGATCTCGGCGGCCTCGATCTCCTCCTGGGCTTTGACCTCAGCGGCCCAAACAAGAGCCGCCAAAACAGAGCACAGGGTCAAACCTCGGACCATGTTCAGCTACTGGCCCCCGTGTCGTTCTCCGCCAACCTTTCCTTGAGCGTCGCCAACACCCGTTCGTAGAGCGCTTCATTGGTTTGCAAGGAGACCTTCTCGGCCTGCGAGTCGGCAACCGCGGTCATCAGCTCACGCTGGTACTCCGGATCACGGAACTGATCTCTGCGCTGACCGATCAACACACTTCGGACTTGCTCGCGAACGTCCTCGAACGTTTGCCCGCGATAGAACTCTCGATGCTCGTCGAAGTACTGCCGCACGTCGGCGTCGGCGACCGCGGTTTGCTTTTCCAGGAGCTGACTGAGATACGACTGCGCCCATAGCATATCGATGCGTTCCTCGAGTTGGCCCTGTCGGGTCGAGTCGAGCACCGTCCCCTCGGACGACGCGCGCGCCAGCACTAACCGCCGCTGGACGATCGAAGACAGCGCTTGGACCATCGTCGCCTGGTCGAGCGTCGCGATCGTTCGGCGGTTGGCTTCAGGCAGCATCTCGTAGAGCTTCCATATGTCGCCGAGCTTGATCTCTCCGCCAGTGAACGTCGCCAGCGGCAGATCGCGCTCCTCCGATTCGATCTCACCCGGCGGGGGATTCTCGATCAGAGCGATCAGTCGATCGATGTTCGTCTCGTAAAACTCGATCGAGCTGGTTTCCATCAAGTTGGTGAGGAATACTTGCTCGGCATCCTGCCGCTCCGGCCGGGCTAGCTGCTCCTCGATCTCCTCGCGTAGCTCTTCGAAGGTCTGTTTGCGTCGATCCTCGACCTTTATCACGTGATAGCCGAACTGAGTCTCTACGACATCCGCAGCGATCTCGCCTACCGGTGTTCCAAACGCGGCTTCCTCGAACGGACCCACCATCTGTCCGCGTGAGAAGTAACCCAACGAACCACCGCGCTGGGCGCTCCCGGGATCGTCCGAGTTCTCCTCCGCCAGCGACGCAAAGTCGGCTCCCGCCTTAACCTCCTCCAGCAACGAGTCGGCCTTTGCCTTGGCTGCCTGTCGAACGGAATCGGGGTCGCTCGCCTGAGCGCGAATCAAGATGTGCCGGGCGCTCACTTCTTCCCCCACGTTCTCCTCGTACCAGGCCCGCAACTCCTCTTCGTCGACCGTCACATCCTTGTGGATCACGTCCTCGCGGAACTGGTTCCACAAGAGTGTCTCGCGCATCTCTGTCAACCGTAGACTGTCAGATGCGGTCAACGTGTACCGCTCCCGGGCGCGCTGGGTTACCAGGTACATCTTTACCAGTTCGTCGACGGCGCGTTCCACCGCTTCGCGGTTGGCGCCGTAGCCCGCTTGCTGCATGTATTCGACTACGTCGTCGACAGTAAACGTCTTATCGTCAACGGTCGCTACCGCGCCTTCGTTGCCGGACCCGCAGGCCACGACGAGCGCGAGCGCCACGATCGACCCCTTCAGGGTCGCGAGCGATTGCCTGACAATCACGGAACACCTCGTGTATGAGTATCGGGTAAGCCGCTATTCGGATGGGGCGGTCAACAAGTGACGATAGAGTCAGGCACCCAGGCTCGCAAGCCGGCTTCGAGCACGTCCAGCAGCGTCGGGTAGTCCGGCGCGGCGAGCACGAGGCGCAGAGGGTCGACTCGTTGCACCGTCA
>CBDUCI010000098.1:0-8811 GCA_965365605.1 uncultured bacterium | reverse complement strand
GTCCCGATCAAGCGTCCGTCCTCGACGACCAGCACGAGCCCGCTCTCTATGCGCGCGATTTGGTTGATCATCTGAGTCGCCGGCACATCCGGGGATAGGACCTGGTCGTCAGCGGCGGGCTGCGCGAGGTCGCGAGCTGGGCGTTGGGGGGCTTCCCGTGCGGCCTCCTCCAGCGCGTCGACGGTGGCCACACCAACAAGTGTCCTGTCTCGCTCCACCACCGCCAACTCCGAAGTCGGCTCCATCTGGCTCGCCTGTGCCAAAGCCACCCGTACGTCGTGATCGGCACGTATCGCCGGCACGCGCTCGGTTACCAGATCCCTCACTGTCACGCCTTCGACCGCGCCACGCAATCTGGACATGCGAACGCTATGGTTTGCCGCCGACCAGAGGAACCACCCGATCAAGATTTCCCACAACCAACTGAAGTTGCCGGTCGTCGCGATGAGGAGGAAGCCGATCCCCATGAGCAACCCAGCGATCACCTTTCCCGTGCGTGCGGCGCCGATCGTCGCGCGTTCGTAATCCTCGAAACGCCACCACAAAATGGCCCTCAGGATCCGACCACCGTCCAGCGGGAATCCGGGCACCATGTTAAACACGGCCAGCGCGACGTTGATCAGTCCGAGCCATGACAGGCCGGTCCTGAGTGTTTCGGGTGCCCCGGCCGGGAGGGATTGCGCGATCGCCAGCAACATCAGCCCGAGGCCCGTCGAGAGAAGCGGCCCTGCGGCGGCGATCAGCAGATCGGATAAAGCGTCACGCGGCTCGCCCTTGAGCTTTGCCACTCCGCCGAAGATGAACAGCATGATTTCATCGACCTCGACCCGACGCGTCCGAGCAACGAGCGCGTGTGACAGCTCGTGAAGCAGAACCGACGCGAATAGGGCCACCGCCAGGATAATCGCCAATATCCAGCGACCGGCGGGTGTTGACTCTGGAATCGCTGTTACCAGCCAACCGGTCGCCAGGAAATACGTGACCAATGCAAAGATCACGAACCAGCTCGGATCGATGGTAAGTCGAATGCCGGCGATTCGGGTCAGGCGGATCAGGTGCGCTCCGGTTCTTCGGCTTGTGTGTAACCGTGTTTGACAGCGAACTCCCAGAGGGTGTCCTGTAGCAGACGCCGACCGCGGTACAGACGGCTCATGACCGTTCCGATCGGAATGCCGAGGGCGTCGGCAACCTCTTGATACGAGAGCCCCTGGATGTCGCGCAACACGATCGCATCGCGAAATATGTCAGGCAGCCCATCGATCGCCGACTTGACCTCGTCAACCATGAACTTCGAGAGAAACTCGTGCACAGAATGATGGTCGGTGAGGGCCTCGATCGATTCACCAGCGCCGGTTTCACCGTCGAGTTGGTCCTGAACCTTGATCGGTGTCTCGTCCTCGAACTCGACCGATTGCGGTGCGCGCTGGGAGCTCCGATACCGGTCGATGAACGTGTTCGTCAGGATTCGGAAAAGCCATGCCTTGCAGGAACCATCGTCGCGATAGCGATGCAGATTCCGGATCGCCTTGAGGAAGGTCTCTTGCACCAGGTCTTCTGCCTCCTGACGGTTCCTCGTCATTCTCAGAGCTGCCCCGTAAAGGGCGTCGAGGTATCTCAGACACTCCTCACGCAAGGCCTGTTGTTGGCGGGAAGTCGGCCGGTCTTCTTGGGCCATCGGCCGAAGCTACGAGTGGGGTTCAGGCTTTGCCAACGTTTGCCACCAGTCTAGATTCGGCACGTGTGAATTCACCTTCCCAACGCGCCATCGTCGTCCGCGGCGCGCGCCAGAATAACCTGCGTGACATCGACGTCGAGTTTCCGAGATCGCGGCTCTCCGTGATCACGGGTGTCTCGGGATCCGGGAAATCGTCACTAGCGTTCGACACCGTATACTCCGAGGGTCAGCGTCGATACGTAGCCTCGCTTTCCACCTACGCGCAACAGTTCATCGACAAGCTGCCACGACCCGATGTTGATTCGATCGACGGGCTGCCGCCCGCGATCGCGATCGAACAGCGGAACCCGACTCTGAACCGTCGATCGACCGTCGGTACGGCAACCGAGGTGTACGATTTTCTAAGGCTGCTTTATGCCCGTGCGGGAGTCGTTCATTGTCCCGACTGCGATCGCCCGGTGCGGGGGTTCTCGGCGGCCGCGGTGGTCGAGGCGATCGCTGCCGAAGAGGGGTCCGGCTGGTATGTCACCTTCGAGCTCCCGTTTTCGCCGGTTCTGACTCACGACGTGCTGCTCGACAATCTGCTGCAACTGGGGTTCGTTCGGTTGCTCATTGACGGGCGAGAGTTGCACCTCGAGGCGTTGCCGCGGGGCGCGGATCTAACCAAGCAACGGCCGGTGTTTGTGGTGGTCGACCGACTTAGTGGTGGCGTCGCGCGGAGCCGTTGGGCAGAGGCGATCGAGCGAGCGTACGAGGAGGGGGATGGGGAAGTGGTGTTGTTCGAGCGCGGACAGACGCACTTGCAGAGCGCGCATCGTTTTAGCCGCTATGCCCGGTGCGACAGCTGCAAGCGCACGTTCCTCGAGCCGCGACCGGCGTTGTTCTCGTTCAATAGTCCCCAGGGTGCGTGTCCGGATTGCAACGGCTTCGGATTCCTGCTCGAGTACGACGCCGACCTGATAGTGCCGGACCCGTCCCGCTCGCTGGCCGATGGGGCGCTCGATCCGTGGACGAAGCCGCGCTACGGAAGTCGCCGACGCCGGCTCGAGCAGTTCGTTGAGAAAACCGACCTCGACGCCGATGCGCCGTGGGCTGAGCTCCCTGCTGGCGCCCAGCGGGTGCTTCTGGAGGGGGGTCGCTACCGCGGAGTCCAAATCGAAGGCGCAATCCCGTTTCTCAAGCGCATGGAGTCAAAAAAGTACAAGGCATATATCCGGTTTTTTCTGCGGCGCTATCAGTCGCACCGCAAGTGTCCGACGTGTGAGGGGTCACGGCTGAGAGCAGAGGCTTCAACGGTCCTGGTGCGAGGGGAACGTCTGCCCGATTTGACGCGATGGCCGCTTCCTGAGTTGGGGGCATGGTTGGACTCGCTCGATGGTTCGGATGGTCCGATGGAGATCTTGGAGCCGATCTTGCGCGAGCTCACCCGACGAGTACGTCTGTTGCGAGCGGTTGGGCTCGACTACTTGACGTTGGATCGGCTGACGCGAACGCTATCTGGCGGCGAGGCGCAGCGGATAGCGATCGCTAACGCGCTGGGCAGCGCGCTTACTGACGGCGTGTACGTGCTCGACGAGCCATCGGTCGGCTTGCACGTACGCGATACCGAGAAACTGATCGATCTGTTACGAGAGCTCACCGGCAGCGGTAACTCGGTGCTCGTCGTCGAGCATGACCTCGACATCGTCCGAAGCGCTGACAGGGTGATAGAGCTCGGTCCTGGGTCCGGCGAAAACGGTGGCGCGGTCGTGTTTCAGGGGTCGCCGGTCGAACTCGGCCAGGCGGACACGGTCACCGGCGAATGGTTGCGCGGGGAGGCGCGTTTTGCTGAGCGTCGACCTCGGTCGGTTGATGGACCTTGCATCATCGTGCGCGGCGCGAGGGCTCATAACCTGAAAACGATCGATGTCTGCATCCCGATCGGGCGGTTGACGGCGGTGACCGGAGTTTCCGGCTCCGGCAAGTCGACCTTGGTTCACGACGTTTTGTATCGAGCACTCTTGGCGACGCGATCGGCGGCCAACGAGGGGAGTCCGCCGCCGATGCTCGATCGCGTGGAGGGTGCCGAACGGCTGGCCGACGTCGTGCTGGTCGATCAGACCTCGATCGGGAAGTCTCCGCGCTCGAATCCCGTTACTTACGTCAAGGCGTTCGACCCGATTCGCTCGCTTTTCGCGGCCACGCCCGAATCGCGGAGGCGCGGGCTCGCGGCCGGGCACTTTTCGTTCAACACGTCGGCCGGTCGTTGCCCGGAGTGCCGTGGTGACGGACATCAGCGAATCGAAATGGTTTTCCTGCCGGATGTGTTCGTGACTTGCGAGGCGTGTAGAGGACGACGCTATCGGCCGGAGGTGCTAGAGGTGAAGTGGCGGGATCGCTCGATTGCCGATCTGCTCGAGATGACCGTGGACGACGCGCTGGCGCTGTTCGCTGGCCACCCATCGGTAGGACGCGGCTTGTGGGTGCTTCAGGCGGTGGGGTTGGGTTACCTGCGGTTGGGCCAGCCGGCGACCACGCTCTCCGGCGGAGAGTCTCAGCGCTTGAAAATCGCTCGCGAGTTATCGCGCCGCCCTAAGCGCGGCGGTGGAACCGGTGGCCGGGGTCGATTGGCGCGCACCGGTCGCGGTATCTTGTATTTGTTGGACGAGCCGACAACGGGTTTACACAATGCTGACATCGGAGCACTGATGAAGGTCCTCAATGGATTGGTGACTCGGGGCGACACGGTGGTCGTGGTCGAACATCACCTGGATGTGATCGCGCGTGCGGATTGGGTCGTTGACCTCGGTCCGGAGGGTGGACCGGCGGGTGGTCGGGTCGTCGTGGCGGGAACGCCACGCGAGGTAGCAGCTTGCGACGATTCCCACACCGGCCGAGCGCTTCGTGCCCATCAGCCAGTCGCGGAGCCGATTGTTGCCTAGTCGTTGGCTCTGCCTCTTGCTCGTGTTGGGCACAGCGGGGTGCGGATCGGACGGTGGTGGTATCGTCGGCGCGCCCGGCGGTCGCAATGGCGTGCAGCTCCGGTATCAGAGCCCGAGAACACAGGTCGTGCCAGCCGATCGCGGGCGGGTCGTCACGCTGTCGGTCGAAGTCCTGCGCGAAACCGCTGGCGGCGGGCTGGAGCCGTTTTCCGGCGCGTTGCTCAAAGCGACCCGGGAGAAAGGTCGGGGTGATATCTCGACGTCGCTCAAGTCGACCAACTCGCTCGGAGTCGCCTCCTTCGACATAAGTATGCCGGCGAGCGGCGACAAGACCCAAATCAAGGTCGCGCTCGAAGACGACGCTCAGTCGTTCCTGCCCTTTGACGTCGTAGCGGCACCGATCGTCCCGGTGGATCTCCAAGTGGGTGCGATTTGGGACGTCACGTTGCCGACGGATGGTGCGCTCGTCCGGCTTGCCGGTAAAGCCGGAGCCGAGTACTTCGCGATGCCCTACCAGACCGACACCGAACGCAGTGGTGCCACTTACCGCCTCTTGTACCAGGGCCCCGAACCCGGCGCAAACGGCGCGATCGGGTTGGCCGAGCGCCCGACACCGCGCGCCATCAGCCCCGGTCCAGCAGCGCCAGATCACGTGGTGCAGGGTTCCGATTTGGAATCGGGCCTGAAGCTCTCGGACGAGATTCCGAATGAGGTCAACATTCGGTCGTGCCGTATCGAGGTCGACCGCATGGCTCCGCTCCGTTATCTGGGCGAGCGGATCGCGATGTACGTCGATGGACCAAGGGATCAGGATCAAGCGCGGATCGACTCGCTCGGCATGGAGTTTGACGAGTCGATCTTCCCGCTAAACACGACCTTGTTCGGTCCGACAACCGACCTCGACGACAATCAACGCGTGTTGGTCGTGATGTCGCCAGAGCTCGAAGGTGCGGGCGGAGTGTACTGTGACACGATTCGTACCCAGGGGCTCGAGTCGTTCTACGGGAACTGGAACACCTCCGATCCGATCGATCGCCCTCTTTCGACACTCGCTCATGAACACCAACACGTAATCAACGCCGGCTACCATCTCGTTACGACCGGCGCCGCTGGGGACGACCGTTGGCTCAACGAGGGCCTGTCGTATTCGGCCGAGGCGCTGCATCAGTACTGGGGCGGCGCCATGGTCCGAGTGTGGCAGTTTCTGAGCGGTCAGAACGGTGGGTTGTCGATGCTGCCGCTCGAGTATTCGACCGTGTTCAACGACCGCTACATGATGTTCTTGCTGTATCTGCGTGACCGCTTTGGACCCAACCTCTACCAGCTGCTAGGGGCCAGTGGTAAGCGGGGGGTGGCGAACATCGAGTCGGTGACCGGGGTCGCGTTCGAGACGTTGCTCCACGATTGGTTTGTTGCCAACGCGATTAGCAACCAGGGGCTTAACGAGAGCGCGCGATACAACTACCGCACGATCGATATTCAGGGCATGGCGGATGAGGTGAGCGCTTGTCAGTGCGTCCCGCTAGGCGATTTCAATGGGATGGCCATGGAGCGCTTGTCGCTGTCGAATATGTTCGATGTCTCGAGAACACTCGACCGGGCTGATGCTGACTATTACCGCTTGGTCGTGGGTGCAGAGGTCGGTGACCGAGATTACGATCTCTACTTCGACGGCTTCGGTCGGGCAACGACCCGACTGACGATTATTCGCGCGCGGTAGCTACTCGCTGGGTGTGGTCGCGCCCACGGGGTGTACGGCGGTGACGGTCATGACGAACAACGCTGTGTCAGCCCCACGCGGGGTCGAGCTAATCCGGCCGAATGCGCTCAGCTGCTTGTTGTTTTGAGTCGCCCAGGCCATTTCGAGACTGTCAACCGCGCTCAGCCCCTCGATCCCCTGGAGCCGCACGCGCTTGGTGTCGGCCGTCAAATAGAAGGCCCCCTCGACCCGCTGTGCTCGGCCGCTGATAGCCACGTTTGATCCCTGGTCCTGCAGGGATTGCCAGTCGCGAGGTCCCCCAGAGCCGTAGTCGTCGGGTGTCAGGGAAGCCAGCGTCAGCTGGCGGTAGAAGTGCGGCTCGTCGTGGACGAACCCGATCCGCGACCGGATTTGGGCGCCCTGCCGAGCGGGGTCGAGCCCGGAAGCCAGCGGCAGCTGGCGGTAGTCGTCGAGGTTGACTCCGGTCAGTGGATTTGCCACCGGTTCGATCACGAACATCACGCTGTCGGCGGACGCTAGAGACCAGTGGGTGATCCCGTCTTGTAACCCGACTGGCTGTCCGGCCTCATCGTAAGTCAGTGGGCGCCCGAAGCGCGTGTCGGTGGTGACGGTCGCCTCGCCAGTGAGTTGCACGTAGGCGAGCTCGTCGCCGTTCGCAAACACAGCCTGCGTACCCACCGTCCCGAGGTATTGGCCAAAGCTGACGGGCTCGGTCTTTGGACGTGCAGCTTCAGCCCTTAGACGCGCACGCTCGCGGCCGCCGAACACGATGACGGCGCCCAGCAGGATGACCAGCAGGCCACCCAGGACCACGAAGAGCAGGCGAGTGCGGCTTCGGTTTTCGATCGACGCGATCTCGTCTTCCAATCGAATAGCATGGGGATCCGGCATGTATCACTCCTCTCAGGCCGAAGGGCATCGTGGCCGATCAGTATGGCCGGCCCCAGCGCGGTCGTCAAGCGCCGGCCGATCTGGGCTTTTGACGGCCTCAGAAACCACCGGTAGCTTGAGCGCATCTTCCCCCTGTGTTGTGCTTCCAAGGAGAGTGGTCTGTGGGCAGATGGAAAGGCGTAATGTGGAGCTTGGCGGGCGCGAGTGCTGCCATTGTGGCTGGCTCCTTCGCCAAGCGAAAGTACGATGAAACGGTTCTCGAGATCGGGCACCAATTCCGCACCGGAGAGATCGTAACTCGCAGCGGTGGCTATCAGTGTGAGCGATGCGGCTACGTGCTGGCGTTGGCGGCGAACAAGAAGCTCCCTCCGTGCCCGAAATGCAGCCACTCTCGCTACCTGAAGATCTCCTGACCGCACGCCGAGTCACAGCCGCGGCGACGCTCCTCGTGTTGTGCGGCACCCCCCGGATGATCGAAGCCACCACGCAAGTGACGGACGGACCGATCGGATCGATCGAGGTGTTGCTCGACGCCTCGGGTAGCATGCGCGGCCGCCTCGAGGCGGTCGAGAAAATGGTGGTAGCCAAAGAATTCCTGGCAGCGCTCCGTGAAGAGCTCGGTGGGGATGGTATTGTTCCACCGATGGGCTTGAGCGTCTACGGCGCAGGGAGCGACCGCCAGCTTCGCGATTGCCGGGACACGGCCCGCTTGATGGCGCCACTGGATTCGCTGATCGGTTGGGATGCGGCGCTGGCGGCGGTCCGACCGCTTGGTGTCTCGCCGCTGGCAACGGCACTCGAACGCGCCCTCGCCGCCGACGCTTCGACGTACATATTGGTGACGGATGGCGCCGACAACTGTGGCCGGGACGCTTGTGCTGTATGGCCCGCGCGGGGGGTACCCAGGGTGGAGAAGCCCCGGCCCCGGTTGCACGTCGTAGCGCTCGATCCGGGACCTGGCGATCTCGAACGACTGCGGTGCCTGAGTCGGGCAGGGTCGGGCTCGTTGATTCAGCTTGGGAGCCGGGCTGACGTGCCGAGTGCTGCGCGGCGGTTGGCTCTCGTTCTGCGAAACCGCGGTCTGCTCGACGTGCGGCTGGGGCTGGGAGAGGGTGCTGACTTCTCGGCGCCGGTACGGGTCCTCGAACCCCTGACACGCGAGCTGGTAGCGGCTTTTGCGTCCGGGCAGCCAACCGCCGTGCCCGCAGGCATGTACAACGTGATTGTTGAAACCGCACCATCGTTCAGAGTCGATCGGGTGCTCGTCTTGCCCGGCGAGGTGGCCGTCGTTGAGGAACGCGCTTTTGGCACCCTCACCGTCGACTTGTTCGATCTGGAGAATCAGCCCCTGCGTAGGCCGGTGTCGATATCGAAGACTGGTGATCGAGCCGAGCTTCGCTTCGCTAGCACCGGTGATTCGCTGATCTTGGCAGAGGGACTGTATGACGTGCGAGTGGACACGCGTGATTCGTTCGCGGTGCGCGAAGCGATCGCGGTCGAGCCGCGGCGGCCGGCGAGAATCATCCTCGGCGGCAGTGGTACTCTCACCGTTATCGCTCCCGGTTCCAACGCCCCCGCAACACCGGCGAAGGTGTTCGGGCACG
>CBDUCI010000097.1:0-8819 GCA_965365605.1 uncultured bacterium | reverse complement strand
GGAACGATGAGATCGAGGATGCGATTGGTGATTCCGGCGCCGTTCTGAAGACTGTCATACGACTTGTCCGAGAGCTCCAATCGTAGTCTCTCGTCAGGATGGGAAGCGCGCAGCTTTTTGAAGTGGGGCCTCGAGCGCGCTTGATCCGGCGGCTCACCGTTCACCGATGTGACCGTCGTAAGCGGCGGGAGTTTTCCTTTGCCTGGAGGCTTGCCTATCTCGCCGTCCACGGCGTCGCCTTTACGCAAGCCATACCGTTCAATCAGGCGGGCCGGCACGTAAACGTCATCGTCTCCGGGCAGATAGGAGTTCCCGAAACGACGCAGGACTCCGGCCCCACCCGAAAGACGTTCGAGCACTCCGATCATCGTTGTCCTCCGATTGAGAATGGCGCGCAGCGTCGGCCGCTCGGGACCGACCCCGTGATCACCGTCCGTGACACTTCTTGAATTTCTTTCCACTACCGCACGGACACGGATCGTTGCGTCCCACTTTGTCACCGTCCCGCACGTATTGAGTAGCGCCGGCAGGCTGCCCTTCAGCCGTCTCCACGCCCGCCGACGTTCGCGTTGCTGGCGAAACGGCGGCTGCGGTTTCCGCCATCGCCGGAGCAGCGGCATGGAGTGCTACCTGCTGTCGCTGAAGCCGCTCGCGCCGGCGCCGATCTTCAGCTGACATCTGGCCCGGCTCAACGAGCTGCACCCTATATAGAAGCGCTGAAGCGCTGCTTCTCAAGTCGTCCATCATCTCGACGAACATTTCGAATGCTTCTTTCTTGTACTCAATCAACGGGTCGCGTTGTCCCCACGCCCGATATCCGATCCCGGTGCGGAGCTGATCGAGTTCGTACAGATGATCCCGCCACTTTTCATCGATCGTACGCAGCAAGATCTGCCGCACAATTAGCTCAGCGCGCTCAGGTTCCCAGTCCTCGACTCGTCGATCGAACGCGACGTCCAGATCGGACTGTACTCGCGCCAGTAGATCGTCGTACGTGGTCGGTAGCGACGTGTCTTCAATGTCGTCCGTGGGCTCCGAACCATCGACCAGCGCATCGATCCACTCGAAGGGGAGCAGAAACGTACGCATCAGGTCTTCCTTGAGCCCTAGCAAGTCCCATGCCTCAGCATACCCGTCGGGGTCTACATACTCGTGGAGTTTGTCCTCCGCTGCTTCGGCGACGATTTCGCGCGCCTCCTCGAACACCGTTTCCCGGTCGCCATCAAGCGCACGCAGCCGCATATCGTAGATAACCTCGCGCTGCTTGTTCATCACGTCATCGTAGTCAAGCAACCGCTTGCGAATCTCGAAGTTGTTTATCTCGACTTTCTTCTGGGCCCGTTCGATCGATTTGGTCACCAACGAGTGGGTAATCACCTCGCCCTCCTCAGCACCGAGCTTGTCCATCACGGATGCGATTCGCTCCGAGCTGAAGAGCCTCATCAGATCGTCTTCCAAAGAGAGAAAGAAACGGCTGGATCCGGGGTCGCCTTGGCGACCGCACCGCCCGCGAAGCTGCCGATCAATGCGCCGCGCCTCGTGCCGTTCGGTGCCGACGATATAAAGCCCCCAAGGCATGTCTTCGGCCATAAGCTGGTCGAGTTCATCGCGAGAAACGCCCTCGGGAAGCTCATCGTCGTGCACTTCCGGCCAGTCCCGTGGCACTATGCCGGGACCCAGTTTGATGTCGGTACCACGTCCGGCCATGTTGGTGGCGATTGTAACCGCTCCCGGCTGGCCCGCTCTCGCGACGATCTCGGCTTCTCGTTGGTGGTGTTTGGCATTCAGCACGTTGTGCGGCAAGTTGCGCCGCTTTAGAAGTCTCGAAAGTGTTTCCGATACTTCTACCGAGGTTGTGCCAACAAGGACCGGCCGCCCGCGTTGGTGTTCGCGCTGGACCTCATCGACTATGGCGTTATACTTCTCCCGCCGCGTGCGGTACACCAAGTCGTCCGCATCTACGCGACGCACCGGCTTGTTCGTCGGTATCACGACCACGTCCATCTTGTAGATCTCGTAGAACTCTCCCTCTTCTGTTTCGGCCGTGCCGGTCATTCCCGCTAGCTTGTCGTACATGCGGTAGTAGTTCTGGATCGTGATCGTAGCCAAGGTTTGGGTCTCCCCTTCGATCTTCACCCCCTCCTTGGCTTCAATCGCCTGGTGCATTCCGTCCGAGTAACGCCGGCCCGGCATTAGCCTGCCTGTGAACGTGTCAACGATGACCACTTTTCCGTCCTGCACGACGTACTCGACATCCTTCTCGTAGAGAGCATACGCCTTCAAAAGCTGGGCGATGTTGTGAATCGTCTCGCTTTTCTCGGCATAGTCGCGCTCGAGAGCCACCCGGCGCTCATTCTTCGCTTGTTCGGAGAGAGAAGGGTCTTCATCCACTTCATGCATCAACTGAGACAGATCTGGGACGACGAACAACTCCGGGTCGTTGGGAGCTACTTTTTCTCGACCCGCATCGGTCAGGTGGGCGTCGTGTCCTTTCTCGTCCATTGCGAACAAAAGGGCTTCGTCGAGTTCGTGCACTCGCTTATCGCGCATGAAGTCGTTCTCGACCCGCTGGATGAGCTTTTTGACCCCAGTTTCGTTGAGCACTTTCATCAACCGACGGTGCTTGGGCATGCCTCGTTGCGCTTGAAACAGTTTTATGCCGGCTTCGTAGGCAGCGTCTTGATCACCATCTTCATCTCCATCTCCATCGAGCAATCGCTCGGCGTCTGCGACTAGTTCGTTCACCACTCTTGTTTGATCGCGAACGAGTCGCTCTACCATCGGCTTGAGCTTGCCGAAGGTCGAGGACGTGTCTTGTTGCGTGGGCCCAGAAATAATCAGCGGCGTGCGCGCCTCGTCGATGAGTACTGAGTCAACTTCGTCGATTATCGCAAAGTGATGACCCCGCTGAACGCGCCCCTCCGGAGTCACAGCCATATTGTCGCGCAGGTAATCGAAGCCAAATTGGTTATTTGTGCCGTAGGTCACGTCACATTGGTAAGCTGCGCGGCGATCCTGCTGGTCCATGCCGTCCTGGATTACTCCAACGGTGAGCCCCAGCCAGCGGAGGATTTCTGCCACCCACTCAGAATCTCGGCGAGCGAGATAGTCGTTGACGGTCACCAGGTGGGCGCCCTTACCCTCGAGAGCGTTCAGGTACAGCGGAAGAATCGCAACCAGCGTTTTGCCCTCGCCGGTTGCCATTTCGGCGATCTTCCCTTCGTGAAGAACAATGCCACCGAACAGCTGGACGTCATAGGGCACCATGTCCCACTCGAAGTCCTGGTCGGTTACTTCCCACCTTCGACCCAGGTTTCGACGACACGCCTCCTTGACGACTGCAAACGCCTCAGTCAGTATGTCATCGAGTTCCTCGCCTTCATCAAGCCGACGGCGAAACTCCTCAGTTTTTGCCTGAACTTGCTCGTCGGACACGGCCTCGAGCGACTCAGCCAACTCGTTTATCTCTTCGATAATCGGCCACAGCCGTTTTCGCTCGCGGGCGTGCTTGTCCCCGACGAACATCTTGAGCATCGATTGTAGAACCACCAAAAACCTCTTTGTGCTACGAAGCCTTGCGCGACAAATCTGCCAAGCAGACGATGAAGACCTGGCTTTGGCGCCCGGCGCGCGGTTTAGCTAGAGCTTCGGTTGGGCGGGGTAGAGCCGGTAGAAAAATCAATTTAGGCTCTTTTCTTCCCAGAATCAACGTGGGCCCGGGGCCTTGCTCTGATAGAGTCCGTGTTCCAGGATGTAAGCCTCAACAGCGGGTGGCACCCAGTAGCGGATAGATCGTCCGAGACGGACCCGGTCTCGAATCTGGCTCGACGAGATTTCGAGGGCCGGCACCGTCACCGGGGTGCACCCCCCCGTCAACGGAAAGTCCGGCAACGAATCCGATACGGCTGAACCTCCTCGCGACGTCACAACTATCTGGGCTAGCTCGGTCAGCAACTCGCTTCTGTCCCACGCCGCCAACTCAGCCACGTTGTCGCGGCCTATGATCAGGTGCCAACTCGTGTCCGGCTCGCGCTTCTGGAGCGCTTTCAACGTATCTACTGTGTACGACACGCCACCGCGATCAATCTCTACTCGATCTGAGGCCAACGCGCTGTCACCGGCCACCGCCAACTCGGTCATCGTCGCGCGGTCCTTCGGGCTCGCCTCGGCATCCCCCTTGAATGCATGCTGGAAAGTTGGTGTTAGAAGGATCTGGCTGAGGTCAAGCGACTCCCTCACGACATGAGCAACAATGAGATGCGCGACATGCGGTGGGTTGAACGTACCCCCGAGAATTCCCTTTCGCTCTCCCGCGCCGGAGCGGCGACTCACCGGCCGTTCGTTTCCGTTTCGAGTTGTGCTGCTGGGAGATCGACTACGCGGCAGCCGGAAGGCAGCCGATCGTCGATCTCGGACGCCGCGTCAGAGTCCGGGAACGTATCAAACAACAAGGTATACAACTCGGACGCGCGATCGCGGAGACCCTGTTTGCAGAACGTCTCCGCCAACAGTGAGTAGCTGGCGGCCAGCCAATCAGAATCGGGGTATTTCTCGATTAAGTCTACGAGGTAGATCTCCGCTGCTTCATACCTCTTGTTATCAAAGTAGAACTCAGCGTTTAAATACGTCTTTTCTGCCAGCTTGTTGCGCAAGCGCTGGCGTTTCTCTCTCGCCTCTTCGTCGAAGTCGCTAGCTGGGTATTCGGTCATTAATCGCTCGTACATATTGATCGCGCGCTCGGTATCGCGTTGGTCGAGCTCTGGCCTCAGCGAAAGTCGCTCGTAGGACCGGCCAGCTTGATACAGCGCTGCTGGTGCCTGCTCGCTACGCGGAAAATCGCGTTGAAATCCTAAATATTCCTGGGCCGCCGTTGCCCAGTCGTCGGCCCCATAGTAGGCCTCGGCTGTAAGCCAGCGGGCATCCTCGACACGTGGATCCTGAGGATAGTTGAAGCTAAACGCCTGCAGCGCCGAAACGGCCTCGATGTACTTCTCACGCTCGTACAGATCGAGAGCTTGAGCGTATTGCTCGTCGGCCGATAGTACCCGGTTCTCGGCAGTCGAAGCACAACCGTAGACGATGAGCATAAGAACTGCACCAATCAGCCAATGCCGATCGAGCACTGTCACTCCTCACCTTCTTCATCGTCGAGCACCGGCCCTGACTCCGCGTCGGATTCCAGGGGCATGCCAAACTCGAGTTGCTTCAGCCTTCGGTACGCCTCTATCGCAGGTCGTGATCGTAGGTTTTCGTCGTCATCCACAACTCGTCGGTAATAATCCATCGCCGCTTCCCGATTCCCGAACCGCTCGTGGAGTCGACCTGTCAACAGGCGGGCCTCTCCGAGCCTGCTCGCCGGCTCCCCCGTCTTCACCATCCTCTGCACGTTATCCATGGCGCGCACGTAGTCCCCGTTCGCAAAAGCGCTTTGCGCCAACGTCAGCGCGCATGCACCAAGTCGGTAGCGAGCGTCCTCGGCCAGAGTTCCATCATCGCCCACTTTTGACAAGTAGGTCTCAAAATATGTCACCGCAGCAACGCAATTACGTTTCCTGTCGAAGGCGTCGCCCAGCCGTATGTACACGTCTGTGGACGCACCGCTGGGATCGAGTGACAGCCCAAGCAGGTAAGCGGCCATTGCACCATCATAATCGGGCCGCAGAAAGGCAACGTCGCCGAGCACGTAGTGTAATCGATCCAGACTCATCGTCGGGTATTGCGTCTGGAGCCAGTCGATCGCCTGAAGTGCGGCAAAAGTGTCACCTGTGGCGAGCCACCGTTCAGCGTGCAAGTGGTAGAGCGCTCCGATCTCGTCGGAGTAGTCAGGCCGGCGCTCGATCAGGTCGCGAAACCGCTCGTCCGCATCATCAAAATCCTTTGCGGCAAGCGTCAACTCTGCTGCTTTGAGCCGCAGGCCGAACGGCGCGTCTACCCCAGACTCCCTCAGCGCGAGCTCATACTCGACCCGTGCGTCGAGATGCTCACCGAGGGCGCTATATCGATCGCCGCGAGTCTCGTAACGCTGACCTTCATGCCCGCAAGCGGCCAAACACACCACCAGCCACACTCCACGGCTCGCTATTAGCAGAATACCGGATCGCATCTCACTCTCTCTCTCGCGGTATTGCGGATCGAATCGCCGGGTTCATCTCGGGGTCGTTATACATCTTGAATTGTCGATAGCGTTGAAATCGTTTGTTGCCAGCTGCTAGATCGGTCACCAGCGCATCAAGACACCCGGCAAGATCGTCTCGCTGCTGCTCGAGAACCTCCAGCCGCTGTTGGCAAAGCTGACGGTGCGCGTTCGGCGCGCCGGATCGATCGGTCTCTTCACGCATGTGATACACTTTCAACGCCAGAACCGACAGCCGATCGATGATCGCCCCCGGCGTCTCCGAATGGAGCGGCGCCGTTGCGCGTGGAAGATCGGACTCGGCCAGAAAGGCCAGCAAAAGAGCGTCGATACGCTCAATCAAATCGTTCCGTCGTTGATTCAGGACGTCGATCCTTCGCTTGGTCGCGGCTACAACATGGTCATCGACGTTTGGTCTTCGAGCTTCATCTTCTTCATGCCACAGTTGGATGTTGACGAGGTGTTGCTCGCTGATCGCACGATCAAGCCCAGGCGTTCGACTCACTGTCCGTGGGGCGTCGGCGCTGCAGCGTTCAACCCCGGCCTGGTCGCGGTGCCACATATCGACCATCTCCGCCTGCCAATCGACTAGTTTTCGTGTTGACAACACTGGGTCCCTGGTGCTACCCCGCACGACCGCTCGCGTTGCCTATCATCCCGGCTGTGTCCCGAATCCAGGTCATACCTTCACACCTTGAAGAAGTCGAATGCGACTGGCAACCATGTCAATGGCGATATCGTTGTAACCACCCTCGGGAATGATCACATCTGCGTGTCGCTTGGTGGGTTCCACGAACTCTTCGTGCATTGGCCGAACAGTTTCAAGGTACTGCTGTGTCACGCTGTTCAAGGTTCGTCCTCGCTCGTGGATATCGCGGGTAATGCGGCGCAGGAGGCGGATGTCCGAAGGAGTGTCGACGAAGATCTTGATGTCGAGTAACTCCCGAGCCTCAGGGAAGTGAAACAGAAGGATACCCTCGACAATCAAGACGTCGCGTGGGGTTGTTAATACAGTCTTCTTCGTCCGTGCATGGACGGTGAAATCGTAAACCGGTCGTTCGATCTCTTGACCCGCTTTGAGGGCCCGAATATGCTCAACAAATAGATCGACTTCGATCGAGTCGGGGTGATCAAAGTTACACCGGTCTCGTTGGGCGGGTGCGAGATCAACCAGGTCGCAGTAGTAGGCATCCTGCTCCAAGATCGTGACCGAGTCTAGATCCAGCCGCTGCATGATGTTCGTCGCCACGGTCGTCTTCCCGGACCCAGTCCCTCCGGCGATTCCTATGACCAGCCGGTTCAAGGTCTAACCCGTCCGTCCAATCGTTCGTCTGCCGATCGAGTAGTACACAAACCCGTGTGTAGCCATCGTATCGAGATTAAAAACGTTGCGTCCATCAAACACGATCGGTTCCCTCAACGCCTGCTTGATGCGTTCAAAATCTGGGAATCGAAACTCGTTCCACTCTGTGACTATGATAAGGGCGTCCGCCTCATCGAGCGCCTCGTAGGAGTCAGAAGCGTATTCGATTTGATCGCCAAGCACGCGTCGAGCGGACTCCATCGCGATCGGATCGAACGCGACAACCTCCGCTCCGCTCGTCAATAGCTCCTCGATTATCGTCAGTGACGGCGCTTCCCGTACGTCGTCGGTCTGCGGCTTGAAAGCCAAACCCCAGAGGGCAAACCGCCGACCGCCCAGATCCTCGCCGTAGTGAGACCGCACCTTGTCTACCAATCGCTGCCGCTGCCGCTGATTGACTCGATGAACAGCGTCGATCATAGTGAACTCGTAATCGACTTCGTCGGCCAGGTGTTGCAGGGCTTGAACGTCCTTTGGGAAGCAAGATCCACCGAAGCCGACACCAGCGAACAGAAACGAAGCCCCTAAACGTCGGTCAGCACCAACCCCGGCGCGCACGTGGTCGACGTTCGCGCCTACCGCCTCACAGAGATTCGCGATTTCATTCATGAACGTGATACGACTCGCTAACATCGCATTGGCAGCGTACTTCGTCATCTCGGAAGAACGAGTATCCATAAACAAAATCGGTTTACCGGTACGAACAAATGGCGCGTACAGCGCTCGCATGACTTCCTCATCGGCCTCGTCATCGGCTCCGACGATTACGCGATCAGGCTTCAAGAAATCGTCGACCGCGGTGCCTTCCTTCAAAAACTCGGGGTTCGAGATCACCGAACAGGGGTGTGGGCTGGTCTTCGCCAGCTCCGCGCGCATCCGATCTGCAGTCCCCACCGGCACGGTGCTCTTGTTGACCAACAGCTTCGGAGCGTTGGCATGCTCGCCGATCATCTTTGCAACCGCAAGGACTCCACTGATGTCGGGTGATCCGTCCTCGTACGAGGGCGTACCAACGGCAATGAAAATTGCCCGGGCGCCCTTGATCCCTTCGGCCAGATCGGTGGTGAAACTGAGGCGGCCAGCCTTCACATTGCTTTCGACCAGCGCATCGAGCCCGGGTTCGTAAATCGGCATGATACCCTGGTGCAGCCGGTCGATCTTCGACTGGTCCTTGTCGATGCAGACCACGTCGTGGCCGAAATCGGCGAAGCAAGCGCCCGAGACGAGGCCGACATAGCCCGAGCCAACCATTGCGATTTTCATGTCATCAATCCCTGTTCCGTGCCGCTCGCTCAGCGGCCCATGATTTCCGGCAGTCGTTTC
>CBDUCI010000096.1:0-8851 GCA_965365605.1 uncultured bacterium | reverse complement strand
GATCGTCCCGACGTTCACGTGAGGCTTCGTACGCTCAAACTTCGCCTTGCTCATCAGTCCTCCGGTCTTCTGTAGAACCTCGAGTGAACATCAAATGAATCAAAACTGGTGGAGCCCAGGAGCGGGTTTGAACCGCCGACCTCGTCCTTACCAAGGACGTGCTCTACCGACTGAGCTACCTGGGCTCAATGACGCTGGAGCGGGAGACGGGTCTCGAACCCGCAACCCCGAGCTTGGAAGGCTCGTGCTCTAGCCAGTTGAGCTACTCCCGCGCGCCGCGGTGTCGTTAGAACCGTTCCATGGTGGAGGGAGGAGGATTCGAACCTCCGAAGGCTTAAGCCAGCAGATTTACAGTCTGCCCCGTTTGACCGCTTCGGTATCCCTCCATTGATCCCCAAGCAGTAGCGTGGCCACCCGACGAGCTGGCCACGGCAATCTGGAGCCGATGACCAGACTCGAACTGGTAACCTGCTGCTTACAAGGCAGCTGCTCTACCAATTGAGCTACATCGGCTACCGGGTCTCTCTCCCCACTGAGCACTCGGCACCGACCGAGGGCGCGCCGCACCGCCCTCCTGGACGTATTACGCCTGAAAGAAAAGAATGCCAAATATACGGTTAGCTTCGCAGATGTCAACACCCCCCAGGGCAGGAGCTTAGACCTTCTTCCAGCGTACCCCTTGGGCGGTGTCCTCGAGCACCACGCCGCGGCCGGCTAACTCCTCCCGGATGGCGTCCGCACGCGTGTAATCACCGGCCTGGCGGGCTGCTTCGCGAGCCGCGATCAGGGCCTCGATGTCAGCGCTGATCTCGGCCTCCCCCGGGTCCGGTGTCAGTACGTCGTAGATTTCATCAAAAGTTTCCAGAAAGGCCCAAAGCTGGTTACGATCCGCGCTCGTGGCTTGTCCCGCATCCAGTGCTCGGTTCACATCCCGGACCCACTCGAAAACCGCCGCCAATGCGCGGCTCGAGTTGAGATCATCGTCGAGCGCAGAATCAAACTCGGCGGCTGCTCGCTGCGTGCGGCGCACGAGTTCGTCATTCGGCGCTCCGCCCGCTGGCAGCTGTTGCAACCGGTCCGTGAAGTCCGCCAGACGCTCGAGCGCGGCGGCCGCCTGGTCGAGCCCGGCGAAGGTGAAGTTGAGTTGCGACCGGTAGTGGACGGACAGCAGCAGGTATCGTATCACCCGCGGCCGGTAGCCACGGTCCAGCAAATCCCGCAGGGTGTAAAAGTTGCCGAGCGACTTGGCCATTTTCTGACCGTCGACGATGAGATGCTCGGCGTGGACCCAGTAACGGACGAACGGTTTCCCGGTGGCTGCCTCGGATTGGGCGATCTCGTTCTCGTGATGCGGAAAAACGTTGTCCACCCCACCGGTGTGGATATCGAACGACTCACCCAGATAGGCCATGGACATGGCAGAGCACTCGACATGCCACCCCGGACGGCCGCGGCCGAGACTTGTATCCCACGCTTGCTCATCCGGCTCGGCGGCCTTCCAGAGCGCGAAATCCTTGGGGCTCTCCTTGTCGTACTCATCCGAATCGACGCGCGCGCCGTCTTGCATCTCCGAGAGATCGACGCGGGAGAGCTTGCCATAGTCGGGAAGAGTGGAGATCCGGAAGTAGATCGAACCGTCGTCCGTCGTGTACGTGTGCCCGTTATCCCGTAGTCGCTCGACCAACTCGACCATCGCGTCGATGTGATCGGTCGCCGCGGGATACTCCTCGGCGGGGTCGATTCGCACGGTCTCCAAGTCTTGGAAAAACGCCCGCTTGTACGGCTCCGTGTACTCGCCGATCGATACCCCGGCCTGACTTGCCTTGCGAATGATCTTATCATCGACGTCGGTCAGGTTCATGACCTGGGTGACGTCGTAGCCACGGTGCTTGAGCACCCGTCGCAACAGATCTTCGAATAGGAATGTGCGGAGATTACCGATGTGGGCAAAGTCGTGAACCGTGGGACCACAGGTGTAAATCCGCACCCGGTTCGGATCCAACGGCTCGAACTCGACCGTCTCGCGTCGCAACGTGTCGTGCAGCCTGAGCCCCATCGCTAGCTCTGCGCCGAACCTCCAGAGCTTCCCGATCCCACCTCGCCCTTGTGCCAGATCGTCCGCTGCGGAAACGGAATCTCGATGCCCTCGGCGTCGAACCGATGCTTGATCCGGCGCCGCAGCTCCCGAGCCACATCCCACTGCTTTAGCGGTACCGTGCGCGCCATCATTCGAATGACCACCGCCGAATCGCTGAACGCTTCCACTCCGGGCACAGTGGGGGTGTCAAGCAGGAGGGCGCCAAAGACCGGGTCGTCGCGCATCTCGGCGCCGATCTCTTCCAGCACCGTGATCACCCGGTCCGGGTCCTCGCCGTAGCCAACGCCGATCTCAAGCACCGCACGCGACCACTCCTTGGTCATGTTCGATACGACGCGAATATCACCGTTGGGGACGACGTGAACGGTACCGCGAACATCGCGGAGAATCGTCGTTCGCAAGTTGACCTTCTCGACAACACCGCTGACACCGGCTGTGTCGATCGCATCGCCCAGGGCGTACTGGTTCTCGAGCAGAATGAAGAAACCACTGATGATGTCCTTGACCAGCGTCTGGGCGCCAAACCCGACCGCCAATCCGGCGATCCCAGCGGTCGCCAGGATCGGCCCCAGCGAGATCCCGAATTCTTGCACGACCATCATTACTGTGACCGCCACGATGACGAGGATTCCAGTGGTGGTAAACACCGTGGCCAGCGTTTTGGCGCGCTGTCGAGCCTCATCGGTGTCGTCACCCGAGGCCCGCGCGATCCGTGCTCGCACTGCTCTCAGGACGACGTAGGCAGCCGTCCCGCCCAAAAGCACCAAGCCGATCCGCACGGCGCGCAGAGTTACATCGTTCCAATCCATGGCGATTGGTGCGAAGGTAGGGTCAATCAGGACGGGTTACAAACGGTTACACCGCCGGGTCTGCCTTCGGCGAGGATGCGGCCGGTGGAGCTGACGTCGTCGAACCGCCGTCGCTCGTGCCAAAAACCTCGCGGATCGCCCCCAAGCTCCCGAGCACGCCGGTAACCTCGAGCGGCAGGAACAGCTTGGTCGCCTGTCCGTCGGCGATCCCCTGGAGCGCGTCCAGGTACCGGATCGCGATCAGGTCCGGGGTTGGGTCGCCGGTGTGGATCGCGCCAAACACCCGCTCGATCGCCCGGCCCTCACCCTCGGCCACTGTCTCGAACTCGTAACGCTTGCCTTCGGCCACGCGCTTGATCGCCTCGGCTTCTCCCTCCGCCTCCAGGATCTGTTTCTGCTTCACGCCTTCGGCGCGCAGGATCGCCGAACGTTTCTCGCCCTCGGCCTCCGTCACAACCGCTCGCCGGAGCCGTTCGGCTTTCATCTGACGGTGCATCGCATCCGTCACGTCAGGCGGTGGCTCGATACGTTGAATCTCGACCCGCACCACACGGCTTCCCCACTTGTCGGTGGCGTCGTCTAGAATCTCTCGCAGCCTGGCGTTTATGAGCTCACGCGAGATCAGCGCATCGTCGAGCTGGAGGTCACCAACGACGTTACGCAGGTTCGTCTGAGCGAGTTTCGTCACCGCCAAGATGAAATCGCCGACGTTGTAGAGCAGCTTTACTGGATCCGTGGGCTCGTAGTAGATGACCGCGTCGACGGTCACCACCACGTTGTCTTTGGTAATCACCTCCTGCGGCGGCACGTCGACGACCTGCTCCCGCATGTCGACTTTTAGCAGCCGCTTGACAAACGGCATGACCCACCGCAGACCCGAGTCTACGGTGGTCTCGTACTTGCCAAGAACCTCCACCAGCCCCTTCTCGTAGGGTCGAACGATCCGAAACCCGGTGGCAGCCACAAACACCAGCACCACCGCCATAAAGACAAACAGAATGACTATTGGGTCCATCACACCCCCCTTTCTCGATTATGGGTCATCATCGATCTGTCGCCGCCACCACCAAGCGCGCTCCGCGGATCCCAACGACGACGACGTGAGCGCCGGGCTCGAGCGGTTGGCCGTCGGTGGTCGCGCGCCACTCCTCGGTCTCGACGCGCACCATCCCGGTCGCGGTCTCGGCATCCACCCGCGCCGTGACGACTCCGCTGCTATTGAGGTATCGGTTGGCCCCGATCGCTGCCGACGCTTCATCCTGATGGCTCATGAACTGGCGCACGTAGGCCAACGCGAGGCCGGAAACGAAGAAGAACACCAACCACTGAGCCAAGAGCTGGACGCCGAGCCAGGCCAGGGTCGCCGCAGCAACCGCGCCGACGGCGAACGGCAGGAGGAAGAAGCTGGCGGTGAAGATCTCGCCCAAACCCATGATGATCGCCAGGCCCGTCCACAGCCAGCGCCATGTGACGTTGGTGGCGGGATCGCCATCGCCAGCGATCGCCAGCGCCAACCCGGCGGCGGCCAAGACCAGGACTACAAAGCCGGCAGCTGCGAAACGAGCTCGTCGGCTACGCGTACTCTTTCCGGTTGTAACCTCTTCCCACGAAGGGACCCGTCCAGCAGACGAGCGCCGCTCGGCGGCCCACGCCTCGGCGAACGCGGGCAGATCCGCCCCTACCACAGCGTGCGCCGACCGGCCCTCGGCCAACACCTCAATCAGATGCTGCTGGAGCTCGGCTCTCATCTCGGTCACCGCCCCGGGGGGCACCCCGGTCTCGCGCCAGTAGCGCTCGCAATCGGTAACGACCGTTACTATGTCGCTGTGATCAGACATCGCGCCCTCCTCTCAAGACCGTCTCAACTCCGATCGACAATTCCCGCCACTCTCGAGTCCACTCGTCGAGCCGGTTACGGCCGTGTTCGGCGATACGGTAGTACTTGCGTTGCGGTCCCTCGCGTGACGCGACCTGATAACCCTCGACCAGACCCTGCTTTTGGAGCCGACTCAAAAGCGGGTAGATACTGCCCTCGCTCACCAACCCTAGACCCCGTTCGCGGAGCTTCTGGGCCATCTCGTAGCCGTAGCTGGGCTCTTCAGCGACGATCGCCAGCAGGCACATGTCGAGAACGCCCTTGAGAAGCTGAGAACTGCGTTCGGTACTGACCGTTCTAGCTACCATGCAAAACATGATACCAGATTTCCCCTTGCAATGCAAGGTACCGGTCAAGAAAAGCTTCTCGCCCCCTCGGGGGCTGATCGTCAAATGGATTGTTGGAGGGTCGCGCTTTGAGCGGGCAGAGAGCGGATTCTAGTCGTCGGTAAGCCGGAGCTCGGTCAGCACCCAACGACCGCGTACCTGCCGCGCACTTGCGAAGACGCGATCGGTGCGAGGGTCTTCAGCCGGTCCCTCGCTATACACCCGCTCGCCCACCGCGTAGGCCGTTTGACTTTCTGGATCATAATGGGTCGACGTCGGGAAACGGAGCTCGATCTCGTCGCTCGAGTCAAACAGCTCCTGCAACAGGTATTGTAACTGACTGGCCGCCAACCGCTGGTTCACACGCTCTCTTTGAACCACCACGTACACGCGCCCATCGCGGGCCAGTTGGGCGATCTCACGAGCATTGCCGGACTGCCAGAAGTTCGCCAGACGTTCATAGGTGTCCTGAAGCGAGGTCGGCACAGCCGGTGCCTGCGGTTGGAACTGGGCACCGATAGGTTGCTGGCCGACTTCCTGGGCGTCAACCCACGTCGCGGTGGCCAGCACGACGGCAACCATCAGAGCAGCAAGGGAGGTGAGCTTGTTGGTCATCGGCTATGAGTACTTTCCTACGTCGGCTTTGTTCCCGCCCCGCCAGGTCGGCTCCCGGGCTTTTCGAGCTCGAGTCCGGCAGCACACTGGGGGCACTGGCTCGGCGGCACCTGAACGCCTTCCAGAGTAACCAGCGCCACCGAGGGAACTCGCCACTCGACTGGACCTCCGGAGCGGTCGACTAGCGTGGCCACGCCGACCACTTGAGCGTGATGGCGCTCGAGCAACTCGACCAGCTCGCGCAATGAGCCCGCGGTGGTCACAACGTCTTCGACCACCACAACCCGTTCATCCGCCTGCAAGTCAAAACCGCGACGAAACGCCAACCGTCCGTCCCTTGGCTCGCGCTCGGCCCAGATCGAACGGCAGCCCCAGGCGCGAGCAACTTCGTAACCCAGAGTTATCGCGCCCAGCGCGGGCGAGGCGATCGTAGCCGGCGGTGCACCCAAGAGCGGTGACAACGATGCAACCAGATCTTGCGCCGCGGATTGAACCAAATCGGGGCGTTCCAGGAGTCGGGCGCACTGCACGTACTCGGGGCTGTGAAGCCCGCTCGAGAGCTCGAAGTGGCCCTGCGTAACGGCGCCGACGGCAATCAGTCGATCGAGCCATCTACGCCCATGCGAAGCGCGTCCGCTGCTCACGCGGCGAGCTCGGCGTGAATCCTGACCACGGCGGCGGCTGGATCTTGGGCCCCAGTTACCGCCCGTCCCACCACGATGTACGAGGCGCCGGCGTCCATAGCCGCCCGCGGCGTCGCGGTTCGCGCTTGGCCACTGTGGTTCGCAATCGACCAAGCGGGTTTGATACCGGGCACGACGAGCAGCGGCGCCGGCCCCAACGCGGTTCTCAATCGAGCCGCGTCGCTGGCTGCGCACACGCAACCATCGATACCCGAATCGATGGCCATTTCTGCCAGCGCCGTAACCGCTTCACCCAGCGATCGGGCTCCGGGACCCACGATTCGCTGGTAATCTTCTTCGTCCAGACTTGTGAGCACCGTCACCGCAAGCAACCGCAATCCGGAGTCCCCGATGTCCACAGCTCGCCGGGCGGATTCGAGCATCTCGATACCGCCGGCGGCGTGCAAAGTAACCAGGTCGACTCCGAGGTCGGCCGCGGCCGCTACAGCACCAGCAACCGTCGCCGGCGTGTCGTGGAACTTGAGATCGAGAAACACGCTGTACCCAGCGTCGATGAGCTCCCGAACGAACGGGGGCCCGACCCGCGAATAAAGAACACTGCCCACCTTGTAGCGCTCGACCAAGCCCGCCATCGACCCTATGCAAGCTTCCGCATCGGCAACGGTCTCGTGATCGAGCGCGATGATCAGCGGTGATGGATTCAACCCGTCCAAACGGCTGGCTCGGCCAATCGGCCCTCTCGATGCGCGGCTCCACTCAGCTCGGCGATCGTGGTGTCGCGCTGGGAGCAATAGCGCTCGAGGCCGGCGATGATTTCCACGCACGCCAGCGGGTTTACGAACGCCGCAGTACCGACCTGAATCGCCTGCGCTCCTGCAAACAGGTACTGAAGCGCGTCACGCCAAGTCGCAATGCCACCAATCCCGAGAATCGGAAGATCAGGAAACGCCGCCCGCACCTTATACGTCCAATAGACCCCGACCGGGAGTATCGCTGGCCCGGAAAGTCCACCCGAACCCGTGCCCAGTACAGGTCGTCGTCTTTCGACGTCGATCTGCATGCCGTACAGCGTGTTGATCAGCGAGACACCATCGGCACCCTCATCCAAAGCGCATCCGGCGAACGGTACGACATCGGCCACGTTTGGCGACAACTTGACGAATACCGGCAACGAAGTCTCTTCTCTCACGCCCCGAACGGCGGCGCGGAACTGATCCCGGTCACAGCCGATGTTTGTTCCCCCTTCTTTCACGTTCGGGCACGAAACGTTCACCTCGATGCCAGCGCAGCCGATTTGTTCCCGATCGTTCTCGACTCTCGCGGCGATCGCGCGGTATTCGTCCGGCGCATTCCCAGCGATATTGACGAGCATCTTGGCGGCCCCAACAATCGCCCTCAAATCGGGCACCTTCTCTCTTACAAACACTTCCCAGCCAACGTTCGCGAGACCGATCGAGTTGATCATCCCGGTCGAGGTCTCCGCCACCCGAGGCGCTGAGTTCCCATCCCGTGGATCGACAAACAGCGTCTTGGTAACAAAGCCCCCGAGCGAAGCCACCGGGAAGAATTGCTCGAACTCGGAGCCGTACCCGAACGTGCCACTGGCCGCAAGAACGGGGTTTTGAAAAGTGACGCGACCACAACGGACGGCGAGTCGTTCGCTGCTCACCAGGCGACCTTTCCGATCTCCAATACCGGTCCTTTAGTGCAGAGCAAGTGGTACCGTGGTGGCGGGTGCCGGTTGGGCACGATACACGCCTGGCAGACGCCAAAACCACACGCCATGCGCTCTTCGAATGCGAACTGGGCCCCCTCGACATCGTGTTCCTCGAGCTTCGTGGCGGCGGCGCGCAACATTGGTTGTGGGCCGCAGCCGTACCATGCGACCTCTGGTTCCGCCCACTGGTTCTCGAGCCCTTCCACAACCGAACCAGCGGTCCCCAAGCTACCGTCGTCGGTGAACCGTTCGACCGTGTCGAATAGTCTCTTTTCATCCGCGGTGAGTTCGATGTGGGAGCGCGCATCGCGTTCCCCGTAGTAGAGCTCAATCGCTGCTTGCGGCTGCTCGGCCCGCAGCCGACGAGCCAGGAACAGGAACGGCGCCAACCCTATGCCCCCGGCGATCATGCGGTGAACCGGGCTCTCGCTGCGCCCAAACCCAACGCCCAGCGGGCCGATCAAACGCATCATCGTGCCCGACTCCAGATTCCGCAGCCACGCCGTTCCACGGCCAAGAGCTCGCAACATGAAGAACCACTCACCGTCACGTACATCACCGATCGAGAACGGACGACCGAGGTACGCGACGGGTGAAGGTGCAACCGTCGACAGCATGAAAAACTGACCCGGCTCGCAGGCTGTGGCTGAGGGCGGTCGAAACCGCAGCCAGCTCGTGCCGGCGGCGATATCGGCGGTCGACTCGAGAGGTAGGGCAAAGACCCCAGCCGCCGTTCGGGTCGGAGTCACTCCGGTATGTCCCGTGG
>CBDUCI010000095.1:0-8916 GCA_965365605.1 uncultured bacterium | reverse complement strand
GTTTTTCGTTTAGCGCTTGAGATAGTGAATCAGATCTGACGCGATCCCCACCGTAGTAGTGAGCCTGAGCGGCCCACAAAAGCGCCATGTTGAAGCCGGAGTCGAGCGTGCCTGCGCGATAGAAATAGCCGGCTGCCTCACGTACCCTCACCCTGGACCCGGGGGCGCCGCTTGCCAACGAGAACGGCGCGGTTCGCGCACCCAAGAGGGCCTCCAATCCCTGGTCGTACAGGAGATATGCCGCGTAGCTGGGTGGCTGGCTAGCCCGACCCGCCCACGAACGCAGTCGGGGGTCGGTAACGGTGGCCACACTACCGGTGGTCCTTCTTCGCAGCTCGTCCATCTTACTTAGAGGATTCTCGGTCGGCGTCTTGATGCGGGGGATCTCGCGGAGTAACTCGCCCGTGGTCGTGTCGATGACCTGGGTCTCAAAGGCAAGGGAATCCCCTTGCCGCTGGTAGGACCCAACGACCGCTAACGCGGCCCGGTTTCTTTCGGCCAACGATCGTACTGCGTCGGTCAGATTTCCCGCTTCATTGTTCTTCCGCTGCTCTTCACCCATTGTCAGAACGGCTCGAACGAGATCCGTTTCATCGAGCCCACGCACGATCCAGTCGGCTGCTGCTGGTCCGAGCGGATCAAGCTCGGGGTCGCCCGTGTGGTTGATAAAGGGCATGACGAGCACCCGATCGGACTCGAGATCGAGTGCTGGCGAGTCGGCCACGCGATCTCGATTCACGAGGATTCCGACGATCGCAAGAAGCGCAACAAGAGCGCTCCCGGTTGCCACCCGTCGCTGCGGGAGCGATCGGCCGGACTCGCGAACGCCTCGTGGCGATTCCGCCTCGCTGTGGGGATCCGAAAGACCCCCTAACGGACGCGGTTGTCCACTCGGCACGCTAGATCCCGCCTCACGAACCGTCTCGATCAGAGCCTCGGTCTCTTCGGATGGGTTCAATGCCAGATCGCTGAAGAGTCTTGACCGGAATGTTTCGTATTCGCGGATCGCCGTGGATCGATCGCCTAGCCGAAGACGGCAGTGGAGCAAGTGCCGCAGAAGATTTTCCGCGTACGGTTCCCAGGCCAACCCCCGCTGTAAGTGCGCGACCGCCCCCGAGAAGTCCCCGTCCAACATCAGTTCAACAACTCTCTCCTCGACGGCGAGAACCGCCAGTGCCCGCAATCGCCGACGGTAGCTTTCGAGCCAGTCCTCGAAGTCGGCGCATCCAGGGACATAGAGGCCCGGTAGGAGATCTCCGCTGTAAAGGTCCAGTGCTGCACCATAATCCTCAGCTCCGATTGCAGACTCGAAAGAGTGGACGTCGCATCTCACGAGCTCGCGATCGATCCCTAGCTGGTCACCATGGGAAACGACGACGGCTTCGCCCAGCAGGACTCGCAGCTCGTAAAGCGCTTGCCGCAACGTGTGCCGAGCCTGTTGCTGGCCATGGTCGGGCCAGAAGACCCCGACCAACTCGTCTCGCGACCGAAACTCCTGTCGAGCGTCGAGAAGGAGATAAGCGAATAGGGCGAGCAGTTTTGGGCGGGCGATCAGCCCGTCAAAACCGTGATTGGTGGGGAGATCTCGGAGATCGGTTGTCCCGAGGGCGCGGAACTCGAGCATGCTCTCTTCAGACGCTGTCGGACGTTTGACGCCCGTCTGACGGCCGTCTGACGCCCATTGTCTAGGATCCGTGGATAACCTACGCGTGCCACTCAAGTGGCGGCAAGAACGACGGGAAACCACTCCTCTCTCCATCTCGCAGGAGGTAACATGCGGATTCTGTCACTTCTCCCCTCGCTTTCGATCCTGATGCTCATAGGACTTTCGGGCTGTCAGAACGAGCGTGGCCTCACCACGGGGCCGAGGACCCTGGAGCCCGCAGCTCCGCCCGGCGCCTGTCCCGATTGGCCCAATTGCCCGGATCAGCCAGGTGGAGCCCCCAGCCCCGGGGCCGGAGAGGGCGCCAACTACGACATCACGCTCGCTGGAGACTTGAACGGTACGGGCCAAACCGACGATCGGACCACCAATGTGACTGCCCGCGATTATACGATCGACAACCTGGGCACTTTCCTGGGTGTGGTCGATGGTGGAGCCACCTGTTTCCCGAGCACGTCTTACACCGGCTCTTTCCACGCCGAGCTAGCGGACGACGGCAGTATTGAAGTAAGGCTCGCCTTCGATGCTCTCAACCAAAACGGGCGTGAAGCTCGGTACACGTTCCTGGCGCACGGGGGCGAAGTGACCTCAGGAGTATGGTTCCCCGATCCCACCGGCACGGAGGTCGCGTTCGTGAGCGACTCGTGGTCCGTGGCCAAGGGCGGCAAGGGGGGCAGTTCCGCTTGCTCCGGCGGTGGCGCGTTGACGATGACGATGACCGTCTTCGAGCTGTAGGAGGTGCTACTCCCCCCTGCCGAGCGCCTGATGCAACCACGCCACGATACGCGGAACGAGGTCGGGGCGGTCCTCTAGCAGATCGGACGCGTGGGCACGACCGGGGACTAGCATGATATCCGCGGTTCGGGTTTGAGCCACAACTGCAGCCGTGATCTCCTGTAAGAATCGGTCTTCCCGAGATGCGATCAAGAGCCACGGGGCACCGCTCGTGTCGATTCCCGCGATCGACTCGTCGCTAAAAGATCCAGGCGACAAGGCCACATAAGCTCGAGCGAACGTGGTCAACCGACCCGCCTCTGCCATTTCCTCTCCGCTGTAACTGGCCCCGACGATCGCGATCCGCTCCCCGTCGATCGCTTCGAGGGATGCGAGATATCGGCGAGCCGCGATGACGTCCGCCTCTGAATCCCAGATAAACGACGCCGTGAGACTATCGCCCGGCACGAAACGCCCCAGGTTCGTGCTTTCACCGTGCCCGCGGAGGTCGAGACGAAGTGAAGCCATCCCGCGATCGGCTAAATGCTGCGCCAGCTTGGCGTAGGCGGAGCGGTTGCCGGCCGCCTGGTTGAGCAGCAGAACGGCGGGAAGCGGCTCCGCCGAATTGGGAAGTACGAGATCGCCCACGAGCTCCCATCCGGCGCTCTCGATGACAACGCGTTCACCTTCCGCCGGGGTTTGTGCGACACCCGAAGCCGGCGCCAGTCCCAGCCCGCCAACGAGCAAAGCCGCTGCAATTCGCGCCGGCTCAAGTTTCCTACGCATATCAGCTCCTCGCTGTTCTCGGCTCCAAAAGACTCAACCTGGCGCTAGCTGGCACTGGTTAGCGCCGGTGAGGTCTGTCACCGCGGGTGACACCGCAGTGATGCCGATAAGATCGTCGGTCGAATCGGGTAGGAAAACCGCTCGACTCGTCACCTCGCACGCGGTATATCTGGATATCCGGGTCGCCCCGGGCGGCGTATCGGAGTGGGATCTCAAGGGAGGACAATCATGAGACTTGGACTACTGATCGGGTCGGTGCTCATCCTAACCTCGTGCTCGAACACGACTCAGTCCCCTGCGTCTACCAGTAAGAGTGAGCTTGGGCAGATGAACCGGGACTTCGCAGCCGCACTCAATGCCAAGGATGCGGCCAAGGCAGCGTCGTATTACACGGAGGACGCGGTAATCATTCCACCTGGCGAGGCCATCGTGAAGGGCAGAGCAGCTATCGAGGCGTATTGGAACGGCGCGATCGAGTCAGGGGGGGTCCGCGATGTCTCGGTAGAGACAATCGACGCGCAGAGTTCTGGGGATATCGGCTATGAAATAGGCAGCTACAGCTTAACGGCCAACAGTCCCACTGGCGAAGCTGTGAGAGACAATGGCCGCTATATCGAACTTCTCAGACGTGACCCCGACGGCAGGTGGTATGCCACAGCCGGCATCTGGAATGCGGCTCCTCAGGAGCCTTAGCGCCGTCGAGCGTCTGTTCTTATCGGGGTCCGTCGAGTAACCCTGAAAGCCAATGCACCACGTTTAGACAAAACTGAGCATTATGGGGCGCCCCGGGCGCGTTGATTCCATAGGGTTCCAGCGGATCGTCTATCTCACCATCCAAGTCGTCAAACTGCGCAGTACACATCGCCCCCTCTCCGAGAATGGCCACGCGACCCTGAGCCAGTTTTCGTGTGGCGCCGTGTAGCCAACCAGCTACGGAGAAAAGCGGACCTTCCCCCCATTCGGCATCCTCAAAATTGAACGCTACAGAAGGCCCAGATACCGCATTGGGCCCCATTACCATGACCGGTTCCCAGTCATCGGAAGCGAGAAAGGCCTGACCCGTGAAGGTCACAACCCACTCGACACGTTCCTGTGAGTCTCGTCCCTCAACAACGGGATGCGGTGCCAATGCACCTGGATTGGCAAGAACGGGCGCATATCTCGCATTGAAGTCCAAATCGATCAACTCTCCGAGAAGTCGATTCGCCTCCCGCCACTCTTCTTCCCTGACAGCACCGAAAACGATACTCGCTCCCTCTCCTACTTCCTCGGCGCTTGCCCAAGCATAGCCGTCGAGCATGTGGACTCCCATTAACAGGGCCAGATCGGATACCGCAGCCGGCCACGGCGCGTGGTCAGCGATCAGAAGCAGTGCGCCGCCACCTCGAACCCACAGGATCACCTCGTCGATTTCCTCCCGGCTAAATGCCGAGGCGTGCGGATATGCCATGTTTGAATCCGGCGAACCGAAGCCGATTGTGTTGGCCCTGGCCTGAGCGTTGGCAATCAAGAGGATCTGGCAGTCCGCCAGCACCTGCCCCGTGAAGCGTGAGCGAAATCGCGTAACACGATATCCGTCGCCTCGAAGCAGCTCCGCAAAAGGCTTGAAGATCCCCCCCGCCGTGTGATAGTTGAAGTGAGCCTCGTCGATGCAGATCGTCGGACCGTCGCCCTCCCCATAGGCCGGATCGACATTGGCGAAGCGATACTCCGTATCTACCCAGTCGTTCAGCTCCTCATTAGGCAGAGAAACGGCATCTGCCCAAGCCTCCCAGCTCGCTGGCTCATTAGTCTGCCTTTGACAGGCGAACAGAAAGAGCGTCGCAAACACCACGACCCAAAGGAGACTGAACCTCAACTCACCCTTTTTGCTGGCTGATCTCACGAGTCCCCCCTCGGTCGCGAGTTACTACATCAAGGATCCTGGCCCTGACGGAAACGCGGGGATTAGGTCTTGGTTGGGCCCCCAGGATTCGAACCTGGACTCTCGGCTCCGCGTTTGTCACCACGAAGACGGTGGTCCTACTCGCGCCGTAGTCCCTCGAGCCGAATGATCGCCTGCCGCGCTTCCTCGACGATCGGCTGTAGCTCGGGGTCAGCGTTCTTCCAGTATTCGACAAAGTACTCGTACGACTCGCGCGCCTTGTCGTACTCCTCGAGTTGCTCATAGATCTTGCCCAACTGACGCTGCGATAGCGGTTCTATCGAGAGGCGACTAATGGGAGCGTAGGACAAGAAGACACGTTCCGCCTCCCTGAGTCGCCCCGTTTCGTGATAGAGTTCTCCCAGCCACAAGTGAACGATGCCGATTCGTCTCGTGGGCGTAGCCTCGAGGCGAGCAAGCGCCTCAGCCGGATGGCCCTGTCGCCAAAGGGCATACCCCTCAAGAGCCCCAACTCTTCCGGCGAGTAACAAGCCCTCAGGCGGCATGATCCCACCGACAGTATCCGCCTGTGCGAATGAACGATCCGCCCGGCGCCGTAGCTCCGCTACTGCACGCTCGTGATCGGACCAGCGACCGCGGTCAGCCGCAAAGGCGCCTGCGTAGAAGACCCTGGCCCCTGAAGCGGTGCTATCGATCGCCGCCGGATCGAACAGCTCGACACGCATCTCTTTGGGCACCGGCAGCCCTGCCGCGAGAGCCCAGTAGGCGGTCGCGGCTCGCAAGCTGACCGAATAGCCTGGATTTTCCAGAAACGGTAGGGCCTCCTGCAACTGACCGTACCAATGCGCAGTGTTGAAAAAGAAGCGTGCGCGCGGCGACCATATCTGCTCCTGATCGGTGCGCGTGTAGAGCTCACGAATTAGCGCTTGGCGGGCAGTGTACCGCGGATGGTTGACAAGGCGGGCCATCTCCCCGATGGCCTCGGCATCCATCGCTGGGAGAAGCGCGATCACCTTCTCTTGGGCGGAGGAATCGCCGAACGCGAGATCGAGCGCGAGTTGTCCCACTCGGGTTGTTACGTCGCCTGGAGCGATCGCTTCGAACATCTCCAATCGCCGATCGGCCGCACTACTGTCGGCGAGCCACCACGCCTGTGAAAGATAGTGAAACAGGGACTCCGCGTTTCTGGGGTCACGCTCGACTGCTCGCTCGAAAACCCGATCGATCTCCTGCGCAGTGACCAGCACCCCTGGATCGTGCAGGTAGACCTCGCCGAGTCCATACCACGCCTGCGGGTCGTCGGGATACGCTTCCACCGCCTGGCGCGCCAGTTCGATCGCTGTCGGGGGACCAGACCAGAGGTGACGGGCGCCGAGCGTTCTCACGAATAGCGCCTGACGCCGTGGCAGTCGATCGGCCAATCTCACGGCTTTTTGCATATGGTGAAATCTCCAGGTCGAAGTCCCGGCCTCTGGTAGCCACCCATAGACGTAACTGAGTCGGTAGTGGGCGAGCACGAAATTGGAGTCGGCCGCTACCGCGCGCGCGTATGCGCCTCCTGCAGCGGCCAACTCGAAATGCCGAAGGTGCACCTCACCCTCCAGGAAGGCCTGAAGAGCAACTGGGGATCTCGTCGTCAAGCTGGCGAGGTCGATCTCCGGTAACTCTTCCTCGCCCCGCTGGAGGATGATGCGCAGGACATCAACCGCCAGCCGATCGACTAACGACCACACATCGCCCAGCGAACCTTCGACCTGGATGCGACCGAGTTGTTCGTTCGTTTCCACGCTGTAGACCATCGCCACGAGCCGCACTCCCTGGCCGATCGCCACGGCCGAGCCGACCAGTGCGTAGCGCGCACCGGTTTGGCGGGCGATGTCCAGCGAGACCGGAAGATCGGGCACTTCGGGACCGGGAGCGGTTTCTCGCCAGCGTGCCAGTAGGGTGGATGGACTGATCGTCCGCAATCCCGCCGCTCCGTCCAGAGCGGTAGCCAGGAGGTCGACCATCCCTTCGTGCAAAACTGCGACTTCGCTGCCGCGTACACTGAACGGGAGAATCGCGACTGCCGGAGAGGCGGTGGCTTCGCCAACGGCCGGTCTGGGCCCTGGCCCTTCGCTTTTCTGGGCTATGTACGTAACCACCAGACCCAGGGTCGCAACAACCACGATTGCCGAGAGCCATCGGTGTCGAATCGACCGTGCGAAACCCGAGCCGCCACCCGAGGCGGGCGTCATTGTCGCGACTCTGTCTCGACTCGACGACCGGTCTCGCAGGCGATTCGCGAGATCGGTCACCGCCTCGTCTGGGGCAGTGTTGAACTCCTCGCGCATGCGCACCACGTGCGCGTCAGCTTGTCGTAACGCCTCCGGTCGGTTACCCGTCGCGGCCAGCAACTCCATCAGTTGTACTGTCGCTGCGCCGCTGTACGGATCGTGATCAACGAGACTACGCCCCCACGACACCGCTTGCGAATAGTCGCGGTGTTCGATCGCACCCTCCATCAGCTCCTGCAGGGCCTGCGCGTAAGCTCGGGAGAATCGATCCCGCTGCTCGCGCGCCCATTCCTCGAACTCGAGGGCATCGCGCAGGAAGAGTCCATCCAGGAATCCGCCCCGGTAGAGCGAAGCAGCCCGTTCCAGATCGCCGGACTCGATTGCGGTCTCAAAGTCAGCCACATCACTGGAGCATCGTTTCGGGTCGATACGCAGCGAGCTCCCCACGACCTCCACCAGAGGGGCCTCCAAATCGTGATTGAGGACGTAGATCGTATCCCGCACCGAGTGGCGGGCCCTCTCCGGGGCGCTATCAGGCCAGAGCAAGGCCATGAGTTTGACGCGGGCAACTAGCTGGTCTCTCGCTACAGCGAGCCGCGCCAGAAAGCCCAAGCGGCGCGCTTGGACCGAGGGTCCATCAACCGGACCCCTCGGGCCTTCAATTGATGCACCACCAAAGAAATGCAACCTGTACATACGCAACCACTCATCCAACAGGGTGAATGCCAACGCATTGACGCCGACTCGACGCTTGGTCGACATCTGCCTGACAGCTCCTGCCTAATCTGAACATGAACGGCTTGTCGAGCGGATGCAAGACAAGACTCCACTGGCGTTTGAGCACTCGAAGGAGGCGAATTATGTGCGCCAAAGCTCTGGCTCTTAGCATCGTCATGCTCGTCGCGATCGGTTGCGACGATCAGGGACTCACAGAACCCACGGATATCGCGCTCGCGCCACATAGCCCCCAACCGCAGGTGCTGGTGAACGAGTGGTTTCCGGGAAGCGTTGAGTACTGGACAAGCTCAAGCTGTGGGGAGACGATCCGCCTCGAGAGCGAGGAGGACCACGTCCTGGTCAAGGAGACCGTGACACCGAGTGGCAACTACAAGTACTCGTTCCAGATCCAGAGTCTCGGTTTCTACGCCGTCGGAATGACCACCGGGAGAGAGTGGCAGATGAACCCCGTGTCCTTCACGTTCTGGGTGCAGACCAAGGACGACTCACCGCTCGCGTACCACGAGCACCAGGTCGCTTACGGCGTCGGTCGGGGTGTGAACACCGACCTCAACCTGTACTCGACGTGGATGATTCACTTCAACCGCCTCGCTTCCGGCGAGGTCGTCGTGGATACGTTCGTCGCCAACGTCGAGTGTCGGTGACACGTTCACCCTAGCCAGGTCGAGGCGGCCCTCGGGCCGCCTCGCCTTGTTTTCGTCACGCGTGCCTTCGTGCGCGGCTGGCTCAACACCTCACCTGGAAATGCATCCTGGATACGCCAAACCGTGCACGCGCCGAGGTTCAAGGCTAACTCAAGAGTAAGATCCTCGGATCCTAGCATTGGAACGAGCACGTCAACCATCATTGTATGC
>CBDUCI010000094.1:0-8973 GCA_965365605.1 uncultured bacterium | reverse complement strand
GTCCGCCAGCGCTTCGAGGGCCTCCTCGATCTGCGTGGCGTCCACGCCGTCCGGTCGGCCATCCAACCAGCCCGTCTGCGAAAAGTGAACATGAGCATCGACCAATCCGGGCGTGACCCACTTGCCGGTGAGGTCGATGCTCGTGTCGCTCTCCGATACCGGACACGCTTCTGGTGTGCCGACGCAGCTGATGCGATCGCCCTCGACGATGATGTTTCCACCGGCGAGCGCTGGTGCCCCGGTTCCATCCAGTATGTTCGCGCCGATCAACGTCGTGATGGGTGGTCTGTCCAGATCCTCCGTGTCATCCGTGCAACCGCAAGCCAACGCTGTCGACACGATCAGAAGAACCTGCACGTAGCGTTTGTTTCCGAGTGTGGGCAGCGCCTCGTGGGGTACGGCCGAAGGGTGTTTTTCGCTCCAGTATAGTTGAAGCTCTTGGCGGCTCAAATGCGGCAACCGTCGCATCAAACAGCTCAGCTTGATCATGTTGCTCCCCAAGATTTCGGTGTGATCCCTTGCAGCGGCATTCGTTTCAATAGTGGACCCGAACGTACAGAATGCGGAGGACGGGGGACAGAAGAAAGAGGCTTGACATAAAGTTATAGTATCATATAACATTGGTCCATGCGCCTCCCACTGGATCCCGACTCACCGGTCCCCCTGTTTCACCAGATCGCCGAGGCCTTCCGGTATAAGATCGCGATCGGTGAGCTCCGACCCGGCGACCGCCTGCCATCCGTGCGTGACTTCGCTGATGACAACGGACTCCACTACCTGACTGTTCGAAAGGGTTACCTGGCGCTCGCCGAGAGCGGTCTGGTGACGATGCGGCGCGGGATCGGCACGACGGTGGTCGAGACCCGGTCGGTCGTGAGCGACGCGGTGCGTGGGGTCTCGATTCACGTCGTGGAGTGTAACGCTCCGCAGTGCGAGGATTATGCGCGGCAGCTCTGCGCCGGGATCGGCGTACCAGTGGGGACGTGGCTTCTCGAAGACGATGACCCCCCGGCGGGTCTTCTGATCGGTACGTACTTCCACTTCAACGAAATGCGACAGCGGTGGCCGAGCCGGGCGTCCGATCTGCGGTTCGTCGCCGTGGGTCTCGACCCCGGAGTCGGTTCGCGGTTGACCGAACTCGCTGACGGGGAAACGCCGATCCGCGTCCGGGTCTGCGAAACACGTGAAAGCCGGGTCCATAACGCGATCCCCGATCTCTTGACCGTCGTCCCGGCCGGCCGCTTCGTGTTCGAGCCACACGTCGTCACGGACATCCGGGCTGTGCTCGTCGACGAAGACGACTCGCCGGTTCTCTTTGCACCCCGGCTATGGGCACGTCTCGACGCCCGGCAACGACGTGATCCGCGGGTGGTCGAGCTCCGATACACGATTGCCGAGCCCGATCTGGCGGCGACCCGGCGCGAGGTCCTCGATCTGGTTGCCGACCCTACACGCAGGGTTTCATGAGAGTGCTGATCGTCGTCCTCGCGTTGCTGTCCTCGACGAACCGACTCGCCGCGCAGACGACCGAAGCAACGGCCCGGGCGCATGAAGCGCTCGCCCAGCTCGCGCGGGACGGGTTCCAGGGGTCGGTCCTGGTTGCGAACCGGGACTCGATCCTGCTGCACGAAGACTACGGTGTTCCCGATGATGTGACGGTCGTCCGCTACGGGATCGCTTCGGCTACCAAGGGGCTGACCGCCATCGCGACGCTGAGGCTCGGCGAAAGTGGGAAGCTGAGCTTGGACGACGAGCTCTCCAAATACTTCCCCGATGCCCCGCCCGCCAAGCGGTCAATCAAGCTGTTCGACCTGCTGACCCACCAGTCGGGCTTGCCACAGAACTACGCAGCTGACGGCGTCGCGGATCGTGATTCGGCGGCGGCGGCAATTCTCGCCCAACCGCTGGCGCATGAACCGGGAGCCGAGTTTACCTACTCCAACGATGGGTACTCATTGTTGGCGATCATCATCGAGCTCGCGTCGGGGGTGTCCTACCGGGCCTTTTTGAAGCAGGCGATCACCGATCCGTTGAGGCTACAGGAGATCGCGTTTTGGCCCGACGAGATGCGACCCGGCGAGTTCGTTCCACCTCAGCTGGTGCCGCGGACACGACCCGTTGGCGAGTCGGTCGACTGGGGGTTTGTCGGCGGCCATGGCGCCCGACTGTCGGTGGCCGAGCTCTACGCGATCGGGGTCGCTCTCAAGAGAGGCGATCTGCTGTCGGAGGAGAGCCTCGCGCTTCTGTTCGGCCCTCATCGTACGCTCGCCAGCGGCTTGGGAGTCGGGATGGGTTGGTTCTCGGAAACGGACGCCGAGGGACGCAACCTCCTCTGGACGCGAGGCTACGATACGTCCGGTGAAAACGCGGTGCTCTACATCGTTGATGACGACCTGATCATCGTCGCCGCGACCAACGCCGGCCCGGCCGAGGATAGCGGCCCCGGATGGTCGCGGCGGGTCCGCGATGCCATGCTCGAGATCTACGCCACGCGCTGAGATGCCGCCGACCTAACTCCGCGCGACTCTGTCCCGCAGGTTGAGCACGATCGAGATCAGGAGCGCAGTGATGCCCAGCGCGGCCACGGTGCTGTCGACCAGCGACGAGTTCCAATCCAACCCGGTGAGCCGGTCGACGTAGTACTTCACGTACGACGACGGAAGATCCGTCTCACCGAGCGCTCGCTTGACCTGCCAGTGCCAGTCGGTGCTCGGGCAGTAGCCGAAGCCGTAGAAGAACCCAAGCCCGATCCACGACAGACAGGTGAGCCCGATCGTGATGAGGTGGAGCCGCCGCGTCCGGCGCCAGATCCACCCGGTGATGTTGAAGACGACGAGCGCGGAGTGAAAAACCACGAAAAAGATGTCGAGGAAGACGAGCATGTGCGTCACACTCTCGTGCGCTGACCCTCCCGCGGCCACTCAACACATCCTACCTTGCGCGGCGACCATGAAACGCTGTTTCGCCGCCACCACCACACTCGCTGCTCTCCTCCTGGCCACCCCCGCCTCCCCGCGGGCCCAGGAGCTGGTTTTCTCGACGATCGAGGGATCGCCCGACGTCGAAGTCGTCGTCGCGGTGCTGAGGGAGGCGTATGCGCGGCTGGGCATCGATATCGTCGTGCAGCGCTTGCCGGCCAACGAGGCGTTGCGCCGGTCGAGCTCGGGCGAGGTGGACGGCGAGGTGTCGCGGATCGACGGCGTAGCGCGCGACTACCCGAACTTGATCCAGGTCCCCGTTCCGGTCGGCTACATCCAGGGGGCGGTCTTCTCACGCGATGTGGACCTCCACCTCGCCGGTTGGCACAGCCTGCGCCCCTACCGGGTCGGTCGCGTGAGCGGTGTGTTGTTTGCCGAGCGCGGGACCCGCGGGTTCGACACCATCGTCGCCGAAGACTACCAAGAGCTGATCGACCTGCTGCTAGCGGACCGGGTAGACCTGATCGTCGCGCCCTACATCAACGGACGGGTCGCGATCAGGAACCATCCGAGCGGCGCCGAGCTCAAGCTCAATGGGATCATCGAGACGTTTCTCCTCTACCACTATCTCCACGCGCGGCATGCAGATCGGGCGACCGCGGTGGCCGAGGTGTTGAAGTCGATGCTCCGTGACGGGACGATGCGGGAGATCTTCGATCGGACCGTCGCCTCGCTGGTCGGGGAGTCGCCATGACGTCCGACGTCCGGGTTCCCCGCAAGCGGATCCAGGCGACGACGATCGCGATCATGACGGTGATCGCCCTCGCTGTTGCGGTATCCAGCTTCGCCTATCTGTACAAGATCCGGCTCGAGGAGTCGCGCGTCGTATTGCAGGAGCTGGTCAAGTCCCAGGCTCGCATCTACGAGTCGATCGCCAAATTCAACGCGATCGTCATGAGCCGCGATGAAGGCGGAACCCCCCTCGCTGGCACGCTGAGCCAGATCAAGGAGGCGCACATCCGGTACTCCGGGTGGGGCGAGACGGGCGAGATCGTGCTCGCCGAGCGGGTCGGCGAGGAGATCGTCTTTCTCCTGCCGACGCGCAAGAACGGCTTCGAGGTCCCCGAGCCCGTGCCGTGGGGCTCCGACGCCGCCGGCCCGATGCAGCTCGCGCTGGCGGGTGGTACCGGAACCGTGCGCGCCCGGGATTACAACGGCGACGAGGTGCTGGCGGCGTACGAGTACCTCCCGTTCCTGGAGATGGGGCTGGTCGCGGCGATGGACATCGCCGAGATCCGAAAACCGTTCCTGATGGGAGCCCTGTACACGTCGATCGTCGCCTGGCTGGCGATCCTGATCGGGGCGCTCCTGAACTTGCGCATCGTCGGTCCGCTCGTCGGGGCGATCACCGAAGCGAACACGAGGCTCAAGCAAAGCGAGGAGCGGCTCCGCAACGTTTCCCAGCAGCTCTCGAAGTTCATCTCACCCCAGCTCTACGAGTCGATCTTCGAAGGCCGGAAGAGCGCGCGCATCGAGAGCCACCGCCAGAAGCTGACCGTGTTCTTTTCCGACGTCGTGGGGTTCACCGAAAAGAGCGATGCGATGGAGCCCGAGGACCTGCGCTACGTCATCAATGGATACCTCGATCGGATGGCGAAAGTCGTCGTCGACCACGGCGGTACGCTCGACAAGTTCGTCGGCGACTCGGTGATCGTGTTCTTTGGCGACCCCGAGAGCCACGGGGTACGCGAGGACGCTCGACGCTGCGTCGCGATGGCGCTGGCGATGCGCGAAGCGATCGGGGAGCTCAAGGTCGATTGGAGAGAACACGGGATCGAGGCCGACTTCGATGTCCGAATGGGGATCGCGACCGGGTTCTGCACGGTTGGGAACTTCGGCAGCGAGGACCGGATGGAGTACACGATTCTCGGCAACCCGGTGAATCTCGCGAGCCGGCTCGAGACGAACGCCCAGCCGGGGGAGATCTTGATCTCACAGGAGACCGCGACCCTGGTCGAGGAAGGGTTCGCGCTCGAACAAGTCGGTGCGATTCAAGTCAAGGGGTTTGCGCGGCCGGTCCGACCGTTCCGCGTGGTGGGGAGTCGGGAAGCGGCTCACGAAGTGGCGGGCGCGGAGTCGGGGCTCGGGTTCGATCTGGACCTCGACGCCGTCCCCGACGATCAGCGGGAGGCGCTCGCCCGCCGCCTTCGGGAGGCGCTGGCCGAGCTCGAGAAGCAGAAGGATTAGTCGTTACGCGGGTTCCGCGGCTCTCAACACGCGCTGATGATAAAGGCTCGGATTCTTCCCTCGACGGTGCCTTCACCGAACCGTGCCCCGATGGCGTCCGCGGCGTGTCCGGTGGCATCGTCGAGTCCCGGACCCTCGCGCGTTTCGATCTCGTTCCGAAGCGGCGTACCGCAACAGAACGCGATCGCGGGCGTCGCGGGGCTGTCGGCGGCGCTGATCTCGTCGAGGGTCTCGATCGTGACGTCGCTGAAGCCGGCTGCCTCGAGTTCGGCGCGATACACATCGGGGTCATAGTGACCGTAAGGTGTGCGGGCGAGAAACAACGGCGGGTCGGCGGGGAAGATCTCCGCTAGGGCCTGTGTCACGACATGGGCGAAGTCGTTCTTCTCGATTCGATCCCACATGTTGAAGATGAACGCGCCGCCAGGCCGGAGTACGCGACGGACCTCACCGTACGCCTTGATCCGATCGGGGAAGAACATGGCGCCGAACTGGCAAAGCACGACATCGAAAGAGTCGTCGTCGAATGGCAGATCGATCGCATCGGCCGGCTTCCACTCGATCCGCTCGGGATCGGGTTGCATCGAGGCGGCTCGCTCGAGCATCGGTGGATTGAGGTCGGTCGCTACGTGGCGCGTACCCGGCTTCAACACGGGCGCGACCGCACGCGTGACGACCCCGCTCCCGGCTGCGATCTCGAGCACTGCGTTGGGAGCTATGGCAGCGGTACGTCGAGCTAAGTCGGTAGCATACTGGTCGAAGATCAAGGGGACGAGATGGCTGTCGTAGATCTCAGCGATCGAATCGGTAAACACCTTGTCTGATTCACTCACGGTGCACTCCTCCTTGCGCGCGCGACGATGCTACACGATCGCCGCGCGCGTTTCATACCTCCGTGCTCTTCCACCGCCCGCGCCGAAAGACCGCCCCGCTCACCACCGCCATCCCGCTGAACGCGATCGTGATCGCCAGGAAGATGCCGATCGGCCCTACGATCTGAGACAACACGTACGCCGCCGGGATCTCGAACGCCCAGTGGCAGCCGATGTTGATGATCGTCGGCGTGCGCGGGTCGCCGGCCCCGTTGAACGACTGAACGAGCACCTGCCCGTAGCCGTAGAACAGGAATCCCGCGCTAAAGATCCTGAGACCCACGACGCCCCAGTAATGAGGCGCCGTTTCGCTCGTGAACCAGCTCACGATCTCGGGCGCGAACGCCATGAACACCGCGCCGATGGCACCCAGGAATACGGCGTTGGCGAGCCCCGCCCGCCACGCCGACCGCTCGGCGCGCTCGGGTTTGCCGGCGCCCAACGACTGTCCGACCATCGTCGACGCCGCGTTGGCGACTCCCCAGGTTGGGAAGAGCGCGAACATGATGATCCTGAGCGCGACCGTGTAACCGGCGACGACGTCGGTGCCATGAAGCGCGACCATCCGAATCAGCGCCAGCTCCGACAGGGTCGGGATGAAGATCTGGAGCGTGCCGGTTCCTGACAGCTTGACCAGCCGCCACAGAGCCGCCAGTTGCACCTTGAGGTGCTCCAGGCGGACAGTGACCCGCCCACCCGGACGCACGAGTACCCACAGCTGAACGAGGACCGCGATCCCGCGGCCGATGTTGGTCGCGATCGCCGCACCGTCCAACCCCAGCTCGGGAAATGGGCCCCAGCCGAAGATCAGCGCCGGGTCCAAAACCAGGTTGATCCCGTTGGCGAGCCACAGGACGCGCATGGCGATCACCGCGTCGCCGGCGCCGCGGTAGACGGCGTTCAGCAGAAACAGCAGCAACACCGTCGCGTTGCCGGCCAGCATGATCCGCGCGTACCCCGACCCCTGCTCGACGACCTCCGGCGAACCGCCCAGGAGTCTCAAGAGATCCGACGCCCACACGAAGCCGATGACGCCGATCACCGCGGCGGCAAAGATCCCCAGGACGAGCGCCTGGAACGCCGCGCGGGCGGCGCCGTCCGGATCCTTCTCGCCGATCCGTCGCGCGACGACGGCGGTGACGCCGAACCCCAACCCAATCCCGACCGCGTAGACCTGGACCAGGAGTGCCTCGGTCATCCCGATCGTCGTGATCGCCGCTGCGCCGAGCCGCGCGACCCAGAACACGTCGGCCAACGCGAACACCGATTCCATCGCCATCTCGAGCACCATCGGCACCGCCAGGAGCAGCAGCGCGCGACCGATCGGCCCCGACGTGTAGTCGGCCTCGGTGCCACGCAGCGCCTGACGCACGATGGTGACCCAGCCTTCCGGCTGCTCGACATGTCGCTCTACGGGTGGTGTTGCGTTCTCTGACATTCCGTCCTCGCTCGTGAATAACACACGATCGTGGCGCGGACGGCGTGTCAAGGCGACGCCAGAGGGGCTACCCCCTCAGCGTGGAGTGTCTAGTTGTCCTCGATGAGTGAGCCGACCGCGCGCTTTGCCGCGTTAAAGGTCCCGACCGATGAGGCCGGGCACTCGCGGCGTGTTCATGGTGATCGTGGCGCGCACTTTCATCAAATCGGCTCCGTATGGAGAGTTGAACGAACGTGCATTATCCCACGCGATCGCGTTGGTGTCAAGCCATCGCTCAAATACGTACGTCATCGAATCGAAGTCGAGCGTCCACGATGCGTACTGGCGTTCACAGCGGGCGAATCGCCGCCAGGACGGCGAGGCCGAAGGCGAGTCCCATCAGCTGCGAGTAGACGTACAACACCGCGAACGTCTTGATCCCCGTCCAGAGCCACGACTGCCGGTAGAAGCGACGCAGCGCCAGCGGTAGGTAGACGATGATCATCCCGACCGCGATCACGACGTAAGCGATCGCGCTGGCCGGAAACTCGACGCGCGCGATTTGTGTCAGCAGCCAGGTCGCGGCGAGTCCGAAGAAGAGGGCACTCTGGAAATGGAGCGCGAAGACGAGATGGTCGACATAGAGCGTGCGCACCGCCCGCTCTCGGCTCTTACGGCGAATCGGTAGGTAGAGCAGCTTTAGTCCGAGTGCCAGGAAGGGCACGAAGAGGATCAAAGTGAGGGACAACATCCGCCGCAGACCCGCAAAGATCGTGTCCACGACTTGCTGGCGCGGGAGCTCCCGCATGCGGGCGATCTGATCGCTCGAGCGCCCGATCAGCCACCGCCCGACTGAGGTCTCATCGTTCAAGATCTGGAAATCGAACTGCTCCTCGCCGGTGGCCGGTGAGATGACCTGCTGGTCGCCGATGTAGATGTTGAGCCCGGTCGCGTCGGGGGTTTCTAGCGTGAGGACGGTCGAGAAGAGGATCAGGCTCGCCATAAGGTAGATCCGGAACGGGCGCAGAAACGGTGCCCGCTTGCCTTCGAGGTAGAGCTCGCTCAGCCGTCCCGGCCGGAGGAGCGCGCGCAGCGAACGCAGCAACTTGCTGTCGAGCGAGAACCACTCTGACAACAGCTCACCGCCGACCTCGAGCAACGGTCCGCGCCTGGGCTCGACCTCTTGCCCGCAGTGTGGGCAGAACCGAGGTCCCGCAGCTTGGCCGCAGTTCTCGCAGCTCGTCATGAAGCACCTCTCATCCCATGAAATCGCTTTGGTACCAAACGTAGCAAGCGACGAGATTGATCGACATGGAAGAACCGAAAGTAGCGCCCTGGCAGGAGCGGTTCGCGGACAAGATCCGGAGCGCCGAGCAGGCGGTCGCGGTCGTGCGCCCCGGCCACCGCGTTTTCGTCGGCTCGGGTGCCGGCGAGCCTCAGACCTTGGTCGAGGCGCTCTCCGAGCGGCCCGGCCTGAGCGATACCGAGATCGTCCACATCTTGACGTTGGGCGTGGCGA
>CBDUCI010000093.1:0-9057 GCA_965365605.1 uncultured bacterium | reverse complement strand
GTTATCCCAGGTCGTTAGAGCGCTGAGCGGGGATGTGCCGGTTGTTATCAATGGTAGGACCGAGGTCATAAGATCGCGGCACAGGGATTATCCCGGTAACGATCTAGCTGCTAACTACATCAACGCGAAGTTGACAAGTTACGGGCTGGTCGTCGTCGATCAGTGGGTCAGCGGAACGGCTCGAAACGTGTATGCGCTGCAAACCGGAAGTAGATATCCGAACCGCAAGTACATCTTTGGCGCACACTACGATTCAATGCCCGACAGCACCGTCTCGCCGGGAGCTGATGACAATGCGAGTGGCACCGCCGCGGTTTTGGAAGCAGCCCGAGTTCTGTCGAGGTATACGCCGAAGTACACCATTATGTACGCGCTCTGGGACGAGGAAGAGGAGGGCGCCATCGGCAGCGGCAACTATGCGTTTAACGCTAACCGGACGGGTGAGACCATCGAGGGTGTGATCAACGTCGATATGATCGGTTGGGACAGCGACAACGATGGTGAGTTGTTTGTCAACGTGAGGGACATTTCCAGCTCCGCTCTTCTCGCTAATGCGATGGTCGATGTCAACACACGATACGGAATTGGATTGTCACCCCGGATCGTGAATCCGGGATCTGGATCCGATAATCTGCCATTCTGGTTTTTTGGCTTTGGCGCGATCGGAGTCGAGGAGCTTTACGGCGAGGACTGGAATGATTACTACCACGATGCAGGTGATCGGCTGAGCCAGTTTAACCCTCAGTACTTCCAGAACTGCGCGCGATTGCTGTCGGGAACGCTGGCGTCGCTGGCAGGGCTACAGCAATAACTATTCTGAGAACAAGACCGACGGACTGTCCCTTTCGCCGGGGATGACGGAGAAGAATTTAGTAGGAGTGTCTCCCGGGTTCTTATTGTTGAACCACGTGTCCGCATCTTCCAGTAGAGCGTCGCCTGAGTGGTGTACTGTTTCGGTACCGTCGTCCTGCTCGACTACAAGCGTCCCCTCCATCACGTACATGAACGCTGGTGCGGGATGCTTGTGACGGCCCGTTTCGCCGCCGGGACTGATCTCCACGAGGTGCGAGACTATCTCCGGTGAGTCGGTCTTTAGATATCGGTAGTCGTCGCCTTTCAGCGTCGTCTGATGTGCCGACACCCTAGTGACCTTGAAGTCAGCGGGTCTTGACATTTGACCCCCCACTGGGAAGCAGGTCGTTCGTGGTTAGACATCCGCCTACCCGACGCGCACTTCAGCTGCTTTTTGTCCACCGAACCGGCCTCTCAATGCTCCCGCCCCTGATCCGCTCAAAGCGAGGCAGATCAATCCCCCTATAAGTGCCAAGTGGTACTCGAAGCCGTAAGCCAGCGGCACGTTTGGGACGGCGACGATGAAGAAGCCCTGCTTCACATGGAAGAGGGCGACAGCGACGATCATCTCGATGGCGAGAAGCGCTGCGGCCTGGCGAGTGAAAACACCGAGCAAGAGGGCGAGACCACCGAGCACCTCGATTATCGCTACAAGCCATAGGAGGGGTTCGGGGATCGACCAACCGGCCATAAACAGCATCTCACGGATAAAGGAGACCTCACCGCCGAAGATCTTCATCCATCCGTGCAGGAAAAAGATCAACCCCAAACAGATCCGCAGGAATAGAAGTCCTACACCGGGTTTTTTTGACCAGTCCACGGTTAACCCTCCTGTTTGTGTTTCACCTCACCGATGTGTTGTAGTGCTTGATCCATCATGGAACAACGGTCGGTTGGTTGTCAACTTGTGATGGCCTTGCCAATACGCGCGTATTTGGCCAACAGGACTAGCGGCAGCCTCTGCCTAACGTGAAGCAAAAAGGGGAGTTACACGTCCTCGTGACGCAACACTTGTGGGCGTGAGCCCTACATCGTGGAAGCAAACCCCTACTTCTGTGATCAGGGTTTTTCCTACATCTATCGGCGTGAAACAATCCTAAAGTGGGAAAAGAGCGGACGAATCGTTGGGAAAAACCGGTCAAGAGGAAGGACACGCGATGAGTAAAACACTGTTCGTGCGATGTGTCCTCTTCCTGGTGGGATGCTTCGCCTTTGTGATGGCTCCCGGCAACCTGCAGGCTCAGCTGCTCAAGTTCAGCGGCTACGCCGACCTGGAGTGGTCATTGCAAGAGACGAACGACCCCGAGGATGAGTGGCATAATTTCTTCGACAACCATCACTTCAACTTAATCGGTGTCGCGTGGGTAACGGATGACCTGTCGGGCGCGATTGAAGTTGAGTACGAACACGCGGGGGAAGAGATCGCCCTCGAGTACGGGTATATCGCGTACGTGGGGATCCCCTACCTGCGGTTGGTGGGTGGGAAGTTCATCGTCCCGTTCAACCGCTGGAACAAGGACCTCCACCCGACGTTCATCAGCAAGATGCCCGGTCGGCCGCCCGTGTACGCAAACGTGTTTCCGTCGACGTACTCGGACGTCGGGATCTGGGCTTCGGGGGGTGCCCCCGTGGGTCAAAACGGCAATCGGGTCACGTACGATCTGTACGTCGTGAATGGCCTCAAGGGCGATCCCGACGAGACGAGCTTCCGTAGCCTGCGAGGCAATGATCGCGAAAGGCCCGACCGTGACGACAACAAGGCGGTCGGTGGTCGGTTTGGTGTTGAGCTTGCCAACGCGAGTTTTGGCGTGTCGGGCTATACCGGTGACTACGCCAAGACAGAAGATACGGGGGCCGGTCTCGGCATCAGCTTCGTAGGCGTTGATGCATCTTATCACTGGGAGGGTCTCGAGTTGCGGGGGGAGTTCGTGTCCGCGAGTCAGGATCTGACGTCTGGAGAAAACAACGATCGATCAGGGTACTACCTCCAGGCGGCGTACCTCACCGAAGTCGACATCGAGCCAGTGATTCGATTCACGGCGGTCGATTTCGAGGGGCCAGAGGATGACGCTGAGGAGTTGGGCATCGGCTTCAATTACTACATATCGGCGTCAGGGATTGTGCGCGTTGCGTACCTCTTCGGGCTCGAGGATAGCGAGTTCGAGACGGACAACGACAAGCTGATCACACAGTTCGTGGTCGTATTCTGAGGAGGACCGAACGATGACCAGTCAGACAAAGAAAACTACTATTCTGATCGGATTCGTCGGCTTGGCGGTCCTTCTGATGGTCCGGCCCGCCTTGGCGCAAGAGTCGGGTGCGGAGATCTGGGGCCGAACCTGTAACAAGTGCCACCGAGCCCTACCGGTAAACAAGTATCACGCAGATGAGTGGCGTGCGATCATGCGTCACATGGCGCTGAACGCGCGCCTCACACCGGCGGAAGAAGAAGCGGTGACGGAGTTCCTGATGAGCGTAGCGCGACCGGTAGCTGACGCTTCTGTTGATCGACCAGAGACCGTGGCTTCCACTTCCAATCGGTTGCCGGATCTCGTGTCGACGGACCCGGACATGGCGAGATACGTCATCCGGCATGACTCGTTGCTCGGGACCGAAGCGTATGCGCGACAATGCGTGGTCTGTCACGGCGCAAAAGGGGAAGGCGATGGGCCGGCGGCGTCAGCGCTGAAGCCGAGGCCAACTGACTTGACCGAGTCAGAACTGGTGAGGGACCTGCCAGACGCCGAGCTGCTCGAGTTCTTATCGAAGGGGAAAGGCTCGATGCCGGGGTTTGCAAAGGTCCTTTCCACGCAGGAATTGAATGCTATTGTCGGGGTGTTGCGGGATCTGAACACCGTGGAATAGGGGGCCGCGGCTCGCTCCAGCCACGAGAAAGCCCCGCTTCGGCGGGGCTTTCTTGTATACCGAAGGTCGAGTGATAAACGAGGTCGTTGCTCAGCGAGTTTGCTCGTCAGTCGGAGGGGCCAAGAATGTATACAAAGCGCTGCCTTCTGATTCCACTACTTGTTTTCTCGGTCGCCACCTCATGCGATCAAGACGACGGGCTGCTTGGTCCTAGCAGCGTCGATCCAAATGTGGCGGCAGCCGCCGCCACGATCACGGCCGGCGACATGTTCCGCCTGATCGAGCACCTGTCCAGCGACGAGATGGCTGGCCGGGACACTCCAAGCCCCGGCCTCGAGGCAGCGGCCAAGTTCGTGGCGGGTGAGTTCGGTGCGCTTGGCCTTAGGCCCGGGGCGGCCGCCAACTCATTTCTTCAATGGTACCGGGTCGAGCTGTCAGAACCGGACGAAGAGACCGGCGAGTCGATGATCGCCAGCGCCCTTGTGCCCAACGTCGTGGCGATCCTCCCAGGAAGCGATCCCGCGCTTCGTGACACGTACGTTGTCTTTAGCGCACACGTGGACCACATCGGTGTGGGCACTGCTGATGCTACAGGCCGATCTACAACGGAGCCGACGACGACGCGTCTGGGACAGCGGCCCTGATCGAGGTCGCCGAGGCGTTCGCGTCGTTGCCGACACCACCCTCGCGATCGCTCATCTTTCTGGCTGTGAGTGGAGAGGAAAAAGGGTTGCTGGGGTCGAGCTACTTCGCCGATCACCCGACCGTGCCGATGGAGTCGATCGTGGCGAACATCAACGCCGACATGATTAGCCGAAACTCTCCCGACAGCATCGCGGTGATCGGGCAAGACTTCTCGTCACTGGGTCGGTTGCTACGGCGCGTGATCAACAGAAATCCGGAGGTGGGGTTGGTCGTGACCGGTGATCTGTGGCCCGAGCGGAACCTCTTCTTCAGAAGCGATCACTTTAGCTTCGTCCGTAACGGTGTCCCGGCGCTGTGGTTCTTCGCCGGCACCCACGAGGATTATCACTGGGTATCCGATGAAGTCGAGCGGGTCGATGCGGACAAGGCCGCCAGGGTGGCGCGGCTGATCTTCTTCACCATACACGAAATCGCCGATGCTGCCGGGATTCCGACTTGGACCGATACGAGCTTTTTTTGATCCATACGAGTTTACGTCGCGTGTGTCAAAGCCGATGAAAACCGGTAACCTTCCACCGTTCGGGTTCATCAAATAAGCCGAAGCTCGTGTTCCGCCCAGCCTATCTGAACTTGCCCCATGCGGAGCTGAAAGAACGCGTCGCGCGGGGGGTCGCAAGCCTCGAGGAATGCCGCGCATGCCCCCGTGATTGCGGCGTCGATCGTTTAGCGAACAAGTGGTCCGCTTGCAAGACCGGTCGCTACGCGGTCGTGAGCAGCTACTTCGCGCACTTTGGCGAAGAAGATTGCCTGAGGGGCTGGAACGGATCAGGTACAATCTTCTTCTCGCACTGTAACCTGCGCTGCGTCTTCTGCCAAAACTGGGGCATCAGCCAGGCGATAAAGCCTAAACACTCGCTGCCCGGATCGACGCCCCGCGAGATAGCAGGAATGATGCTCACGCTTCAAGCTCGCGGTTGTCACAATATTAACTTCGTGACGCCGGAGCATGTCGTTCCCCAAGTCCTCGAGTCGGTCGCGCAGGCGATCGAGGAGGGGCTCGCGATACCGATCGTCTACAATACCAGTGCGTACGATGCGCTCGAGAGCATCGCCCTCATGGAAGGGATCGTCGACATCTACATGCCGGATTTCAAATACTGGAGCCACGAAAAAAGTCGGAAGTACCTCAAGGCAAGCGATTATCCAGAGGCAGCTCGGGCAGCGATCGAGGAGATGCATCGTCAGGTCGGAGAGCTTGTCGTCGGCGCCGACGGGTTGGCGAAACGTGGGCTTTTGCTACGACATCTGGTCATGCCCGGAGCGCTGGACGAAACCCGCGCTGTCCTCGAATGGGTCGCCTCGCGGCTCGGTCCGGAGACGTACATCAACCTGATGGATCAGTACCGCCCGGCAGGGGCGATAAGCGAAGACAAATACCGCGAACTCAATCGGCCGCTGATGTCCGAGGAGTTCCTCGCAGCGAGAGAGATCGCCCGCGAGCTGGGGCTTCGACGATTGGACGAGCGACGATGAAGTGGGCGTCGGAGACCAGCTACTGGCATCCTGTTGATGACGGTCGAGTCCAGTGCGATGTGTGTCCGCGTTTCTGTCGCTTACGGGATGGCCAGCGTGGGTTCTGCTTCGTACGCGCCAATGAGGGTGGACGGATCGTCCTTACGACCTACGGGCGCTCGAGCGGCTATTGTGTCGACCCGATCGAAAAGAAGCCGCTCAACCACTTTCTCCCTGGGACGCCGGTCCTGTCGTTCGGGACGGCTGGGTGCAACTTGGGCTGCAAGTTCTGCCAGAATTGGGACATATCGAAGTCGCGTGAGATGGATACTCTGGCTGATGCGGCCACACCCGAGACGATCAGGCGCGCGGCGGAACACCTTGGGTGTCGGAGCGTGGCATTCACCTACAACGATCCAGTGATCTTTCACGAGTATGCGATCGATGTAGCCCAGGCTTGCAGGGAGAGCGGCATACAAACAGTGGCGGTGACGGCGGGCTATCAGTGTGCTGGGCCGAGAGTAGCCTTCTACCGCAACATGGACGCCGTGAACGTCGACCTGAAAGCGTTCACCGATGAGTTCTACCGCAAGGTCTGTGGTGGCGCGCTAGGGCCTGTACTCGACACTTTGCGTTATCTACGCCATGCAACTGACGTGTGGTTCGAGATCACGACGTTGTTGATTCCGGGAGCCAACGACTCAGATACCGAGATCGGGCTGGAAACGGAGTGGATTGCGAAGGAGCTAGGCGTCGACGTACCACTCCACTTTACCGCGTTTCATCCAGCCTGGAAGATGTTGGATATACCGCCCACGCCCGTCGAGAAATTACGACGAGCGCGCGAGATCGCCTTGACCAACGGGCTGCTGTACGTCTACACCGGCAACGTCTATGATGAGGAAGCTCAGAGCACTTACTGTCATGGGTGCGGCGAGCTCCTGATCGGACGTAACTGGTACACGCTGTCCGATTGGAACCTCACGGGTTCGGGGCAGTGTCTGCGGTGCGCTACGCCCTGTCCGGGTGTTTTCGAGGCGCGCCCGGGGGATTGGGGCGCCCGGCGCATCCCCGTCCGACTCGCGGACTACGCGGCGTAGGCGAGCTTCTCCGTAGCGTAGAGAAGCCCTTCTGCAGATCGTGGGGGTGAGGCACACCCGGCTCGATTGCCCACGTTTCACGGCGATGGGAGAATAGTGAACGGCCGAGTCGTCATTCGAGAGTACGGCGGTCCCGAGGTCCTGGAATGGGTGGAAGAAGAGGTTCCCGCGCCAGGCCCTGGAGAAGCCCTGATTCGGCAGACGGCGATCGGCCTCAACTTCATCGATGTCTACCACCGGAAGGGCCTTTATCCCCTCGTGCTTCCTTTTACCCCCGGTGTCGAGGCGGTTGGCGTCCTCGAAGCGGTGGGCGAAGAAGTTGAGAACGTTGTCCCTGGCGACCGGGTATCGTACTTCGACGCTACCAGCCCGGGCTCTTATGCGGAGGCGCGCGTCCTCTCCGCTGATCGACTGATAAAGCTGCCGGATTCGATCGATGATGTAACCGCCGCCGGTGCGATGCTGAAGGGCGCCACCGTTGAATACCTGGTCCGGCGTACTTATCCGGTACAAAAAGGCGATTGGGTGCTACTTCATGCTGCCGCCGGAGGGGTCGGCTTGATCGCGAGTCAATGGCTGCGAGCGATCGGGGCCAACATCATCGGGACCGTCGGTTCTAAGGAAAAGGCTGCCATCGCGGAACAGAATGGATGTCAGCACACGATTCTGTACCGGGACGAGGATGTCGCCCGCCGGGTGAAAGAGATCACCGCTGGCCGCGGCGTCGATGTCGTCTACGATGCCGTCGGCGAGGATACGTTTGAGGCCTCGCTCGATTCTCTCAAGCCCAGAGGCACAATGGTGAGCTTTGGCAACGCGTCAGGCCCGGTTCGCGACTTCGCGCCCCTGCTACTGACCCAAAAAGGCTCACTCTATCTCACCCGGCCGAGGGTAAGGGAGTATTACGCAACGCGCGAAGATTTTGTGGAAGGGACAGAAGCGCTTCTGGAGGCCCTTTCCTCTGGAACCATAAAGGTCTCCGTAAACCAGAGCTATAAGTTGAAGGAGGTTCGTCAAGCCCACCGCGATCTGGAGGGACGAAAGACAAGCGGCTCGACCGTTCTGCTCCCGATCTGATTAGCGGACAATAAAAAGGACGTGCTTGACATCGTTCAACGCTGCGCGAGGATCGCCCTCCAGCTGTCCGATCGCGGTCTTGGGAAAACGGCAGAACTGAATCGGATTCCGAATCAGGTTCACGATCCGACAGAATCAGAGAGCTAGTGGGCTACGACTTGGTGCTCGTCTTGGCGAAGAACGTCGAGAAGATCTGGTGCGTCTTGTTGCTTTTGCACTCCGGGCACGGGGGTAGCTCTTTGGTCTCGTCGTGCTCGGTCATGTGCTCAGTGACGGTAAACGTCTTCTCACACTCCTCGCACAGATACTCGTAGACAGGCATTGCTAGAATCCTCTTGGCGATGTTATCTGGCGGACTTTTTCCGCTTTCGATTACCAGCGTACGCGGTCATCGCTCCGCCGTCAAGCGGGTTTTCTGCTGAATTGGTACTTGTAGGCGTTTCACTGACAACGCGAACCGCCCGGGGCCCAAGAACGCGAGCAAAGCGAGCCCCGATAGGATCATGAGATCGCGCTCGAGTCCGGCCGAAACGCCGTTCGGGATTTGAACGGTTACCAAAGCCCCGACAATGATGACCAGAAGCGAGAACACCGCAGTATGGTGAAACAGGCAAAGCAGAGAACAGGCGGCTGTCGTCTGCAGTCCGAGGGCGGGTGGCAGCGTCACGCGCCACTTCACTGGCTACTCGCCCGCGGGGGCTCCGATATCAGCCGCGACCTTCCACGCACCGTCTGCTTGACGTCGCCACACGGTGAGGTACATCCCGTGACTGAGTGGCGGTTCGTCCTCGGCGACCCCCACCCGAATCACTCGATAGGCTCCGATCGTGTATCCGAGACGGTTGTCCTCGGTGATCTCGGCGCGGATCGGGTCCCACACGAGCTGGATCGTCGAGTCACCAAAGAACGGGCCCATGAGAGCTCGGATCGCATCGTGTCGAGCAGATGCTCGTCGATGGCGTTGGCCTTCCCGCATTCGAGGCGGATGATCTTGATATCTCGAGGC
>CBDUCI010000092.1:0-9069 GCA_965365605.1 uncultured bacterium | reverse complement strand
GGCTTGGGTCGCGTACGTCCCCCACACGACGGCCGGCATCACGATCAATGAGGGCGCCGACCCCGCCGTGGCGCGCGACATCCTGATGGCGTGGGAGCGCCTGGTCCCCGACGAGCTGCCGTATCAGCACGCCGAGGGAAACTCTCCGGCCCACGTCCTCTCCTGTATCGCCGGCTCGTCGGTTTTGCTTCCGGTCGAACGTGGCGATCTCCGGCTCGGTACCTGGCAGTCGGTCTTTTTCTGCGAGTTCGATGGTCCGCGGTCGCGGAAGGTGTGGCTCTGGCCGGTCTAGTCCTTCTTCTTGCGCTGCACGCGTAGCTTCGTCAGTCGTCGGCGCCATGCGGCACGGCGACGAAGCTGTTTCGGGGACAGCACACGCTGGGTCCACGGCAGATGGTCGGGCGAAACCACGTTGTCGCACTCGATCAGCGCCTCCCTGGCACCGGGGAGGGTCGCCTTGACACCAGCGAATAGCGTGTCGTTGAGTGCCTGCCCATTGTCGCGGTAGCGATCGTTGAAGATGTGCTGGGCCCGCGCCTGGCGAACCTGGTTCCGGATGTCGATCGCGATCGTGTTGCCGCGTCGGATCTGTTCTTCGAACGACGCCGGCAGGTAACGCTGCAATCCCGTCCGATACAGATCGTTATGGGCCTCGGTGGTGAACGAGCCGACGATCGTCGCCGCCCAGTCCCAAATTTCGATCTGTGCCTCGGTCGATTGCTTGCACGCCTCGATCAGATCCTCGAGAGTGCGAGTGTTCTTGGTGATCTCGCGGTTGACGTGCTCGACCAGAAACGTCAGGAACTCTTTGTCGTGGCCCTCTCGCGTCTTGCGCTCCTCACCCAGCTGCCAGCGCACGACCGCCAGCGTCGCTAGCCCGCCGAGCAACACGCCGTAGAACGTGCTGACGAGCTCCGGCCACTGCCGGACGAGCGTTCCGAAAAGGTTGCGTAGGATTTCGAGTAGGATCGACATGGCACCGGTGGCGACAGTCTATGGTTGCGCTTATGCCGTGGCCAGAATCGGGTGGGAAGTGACGGCCGCTTGGAGTTCGTCGAGTCGACCGGTGAAGAAGTGGTCCGCACCTTCGATCACGACCAGCTCCCACGGCTGGGCGACTGACTGTAACTGCGTGCGCAACGTGTCGACCGCTCCATACTCGTCGTTGTCACCCTGGATAAAGAGCTTGGGTTTGGTGACGTCAGATAACCGATCAAACGGGAAGCGGTCGGTCGGTGTGCCCAGGCCGACCAGATGCGCCACCCGGGCGTCGGCCGCGCCGACGGGCATACCTACCACGGCGCCAAACGAGAAACCGCAGAGCACGATGTCCGGCCCGGGTCGAGTGGCGACCATCCAGTTGATCGCTGCCTTGACGTCATCCCCCTCACCGCGGCCGTCGTCGAACAAACCCTCGGACCGGCCGACCCCGCGATAGTTGAACCTGAGAGTTGGGTAACCGAGTGTTTGGAACGCCTTGGCAGCGTGGTAAACGACCTTGTTGTGCATCGTCCCCCCGTGCTGCGGGTGGGGATGGCAAACGATTGCCACGCGAGTGGAATTGATTTTCCCCTCGCGATAGATCGCCTCCAGGGCGCCCGCTGGACCCTGAAACGTGAACGTGCCAGTCGGATTCACGCGACACTTTCTAACGCGTTCTAGCGCGGCAGCCTTTTGCGGTGGATGGTCGACAACTGGGTGAATGGTGCTGATGTGTGCGACGCGGCTGCGAAACGCCGGTCAGCCGGCGGCGGTCGTTGCCACCGCCGGCTGATCCTGATTTATTTTTGCCGACCCACTCCGTCGGAGAACAGAGCCCTGAATCCTGCGATGTCGGTCGGGAGGAGATCGCGGATATCACCGCCTACGTACGCCGGGTTCATCACCGCCGGTGGACTGAAAATCCGAAGCGTGTTCGGGTGAATCTTGAGCGGTGGTGGGGGACCACCAAAGTGACCAAGATCCATCCCATGACCGTTCTCGTGAAGAACGACCGATTCGATGTCGATGTCGTTGCCGAGGAACACCGAACCGGACGTCACCCAGTCGAAATCATCGTTGTAGTAGATCTCCTTGACGGCGGTGTCTATGTGGCCGTCGTTGTTGAGATCTACGGGGTTGCCGCCTCCGTCGACAAAGAAGAACGTCCACGTCACGCCGAGGATAAAGTCGCCCCCACCGTTCCCAGGCGACGGGTCCGGAACGAGACAATCGAAGTACTCTCTCGGCAGCCATCCTCCGGTGATGATGTCGGCGTTGGGATCGCCCGCCGCAAAGTCGAGAATGCCCAGCGGAGCGGGGAGGAAAGGTCCAGCACCAGTAATGCATGTGGTGAAGGGATCGGCTGGCACGCCGTCCAGAAAGTCGTGGTTCCCTCCGTCATCGGCGACCCTGACGTTGTCGAGGAACGTATGGGGTACAGCACTCCAGGTGTCGAACGCGTTGACGATCGCTTGCTCGGCGGCAGCTGGTGCAACGTCGGTAGTCAGGTCCGACAGGTCGATGACGTAGGTCAGGTCTTCCGTTCCCGTGCTGTAAGCGGCGCGGTTCGGATCCGCCGGCACCCACCGCGTGCCAAGCTGGAGAATGCGGTTATCGGGACGTCCGGCACCGATGGTGAACATCCACACTTCCGCGACTCTATAGTTGGCGCCCGATTGCTTGAGGAAATCGTTTACAGGGTCAAAGTAGGGATCGATCCGAGTAGCCCTCAGGCTCTTCTTGGCCGCCAAATCAATCTCTCCGCCCTCACCCGCAGTGCCTATTCCCTGGGGAGTCTCTTGGCACGCGACGATGGCTATCACCAAGATCAGTAGCAGTGAGCCAATCTTTCTCATCGGTCCTCCTTGTGTCTTCTTGGCATCCCCTAGATCCTTGGGACCCGCTCACCAGATGCCGGGTTCTTTCCGAGTTGCCCCGCGACAAACAGAAAGAATTGGCCTGATTCGCAAGCTCGCCGGGGGGAACGGGAATCTCAACGTTCGAAAGTGAAGCGTCAACCGATGCATCTGCCGGCGGCTCAACCTGGCTTCGAGTTCGGCTTGCTCTACCGGTCGTGGGGTCGCGCGAAACATGAGCCGGTCGCCGAGCCGGCGTTCTATTAATAGCTTACGATCGTGCCGATCCGGGGGAATGAAATCGTAGGCTCGGGCTCGAACCTGGAGCTAAAGGCCAGAATCGCCAACGTCGATTTCACCCGCGAACGAGTACGGGCGCTAGGTGCCGAGCGGCAGGGTGCCGAACACCAAGTCGATCAGTACTATCAGGTGCCCGGGGGACGCATGAAGCTACGCCGATCCTCGCTCGACGGGGCGCACCTCATCGTCTACCTGAGGCCGGACGACGTAAGTGCCTGCGTATCAACGTTTCACCGATTGCCCGTCGACCACCCGAAGCCGTTGGCGGACACCCTGGAGACGGTCTTCGAGACGGGCCCGACAGTCGACAAGCAGCGCGAGGTGTGGTGGTGGAAGAGTGTCCGGATCCACCTCGACCGGGTGGAAGGTCTGGGCGAGTACATCGAGTTTGAAGCTCGGCTGGACAAGATCGGCGACCATGCAGAGGCGCAGCAGCTGGTAGATCAGCTGACCCACCAGCTCGGCATCGAATCGAGTAATCTGATCAGCAGCTCCTACGGAGAGATGATATGCGAGACACATTGAGCGATCGACTTTCGAGCGAACCGATTCTGATCGATTGCCCGATCTGCCGCCATCGCGAGCCGATGGACGCACCCACTGGGCACTGTGGTCAGTGCGGATCCGATATCGCGCTGTTTGATGATTCCGAGTCCGCAAGACGAGCGTTGGACGAGCTACTCGAGGGTGGCCGTGTCGCCTACATGCGGAAAGCTCCCAAGAAGATCTATGCGGTTATCGCCAACCGATCGTTCTCGCACCCATCGGAGTCGTGATCGCCCCGGAACGTCAGCCGATCGATCAGCTCGATTTGAGCTTCTCAGCTCAGTCTTCACGCATCGATGCCGAAGCCGACACCCCCATCGTTGATGAGCCCGCTGAGACCGAAGAGGTACCGGGCGGTATCACCCCCGAAGCCGCAGACCAAAGCGCTCCTCTGATCGTGGCCCGAGACCTCGTCAAAGCGTACGCCGACGAGCCGGTCGTCAAGAGTATCGACTTCGAGGTGCGACGCGGAGAGTGCTTGGGCGTACTGGGTCCCAACGGAGCGGGAAAGACGACAACGATCAACATGATCGCTTGTTTTGTCAGTGTTGGATCGGGGGAGCTAGACGTCTTCGGTTACCCGGTCAAAGGTGGTCAGCGACAGATAAAGAGTCGCTTGGGGATCGTCTCCCAGGAGAACAACCTCGATCCCGACCTGACAGTGCTCAAGAACCTACTCGTCTTCGGGCGCTATTTCGGGTTGCCGTACGGTGAGCGGAGGCTGCGCGCCGAAGAGCTGCTCGAGTTCGTGCAATTGAGCGATAAGCGCGATGCCCACATCCGCGAGCTCTCAGGCGGGATGCAGCGCCGGCTGACGCTTGCCCGGGCGCTGATCTCGAACCCAGAGTTGCTGATTCTCGACGAGCCGACGACGGGTCTCGATCCCCAGGCCCGCCACGTCGTGTGGCAGAAGCTGCGGGCACTGAACCGGGCCGGTGTCACGATGCTCCTGACGACCCACTACATGGAGGAGGCCGAACAGCTCTGCGATCGGCTGCTGATCATGGATCGCGGGGAGATCGTCGTGCACGGCTCTCCCGCCGAGTTGATCGCCGAGCATATCGGCGCGGAGGTCATCGAGTGCTTCTTGCGAGGGGGCGACGACGAAGACTCGATCAACGCGCTTCATGCGAGCGCCGATCACGTCGAGCAGGCGGGCGATGAGGTTTACGGCTTCTTCCGCGACGCCGATGCGGCCCGCGCGATCCTTCCTAGGATAGCGAGCCTCGACTTTATTCACCGCCGGGCGACGCTTGAGGACGTGTTTCTCAAGCTCACCGGTCGCGAACTCCGCGATTGAGCGCCATCGCCGCACCCGTCGACTGGGTACGCGGGGCGAGCCGCGTCTGGTCACGAAACTTCGAGTCGTGGAAGGACTTCGCGGCGGCGTCGCTGGTCGGCACGCTGGCCGAGCCGATCTTGACGCTGCTGGCGATCGGCTACGGCCTGGGTCGGTTCGTGAACCCGATCGACGGTCAGCCCTATGTGGCATTCCTGGCGCCAGGCCTCATCGCGTCGACCGCGATGACGGCGGCGGCGTTCGAGACGACGTTCGGGTCGTTCACAAGATTGACCGAGCAGCGGACGTTCGAAGCGATCGTGAAGACACCGATCGCGGTCGAGGAGATCGTCGCCGGTGACATCTTCTGGGGGGCGTCGAAGGGCGCGCTCGGTGGGACGTTTGTGTTGGTTATCATGGCGTTCCTCGGCCTGATCAACTCGCCGGCCGCGATCGCGGCGCTCGGGGTGGCGTTCGTGGTCGGCGTAATGTTCGGTGCCCTCGGGATGGCGTACACCGCGCTGTGCCCGTCGTACACGTTCTTTAACTACTTCTTTACGCTCGTAATCACCGTCATGTACTTGTTTAGCGGTGTCTTTTTCCCGCTGACGGGCTTACCTGATTGGGCCGTCGCAGCGGCTCAGTTTCTGCCGCTGACGCATGCCGTCGTGCTCACGCGGACGCTGACGACCGGTGTTCCGATCTCGGATCTCTGGGTGCACGCCGGGGTGCTGGCGCTCTTTACCGTTGGTGCCTTCTGGCTCGCCACGCGTCTTATCCGGAGGCGACTCATTCGTTGACGACGAACCTCGTTCCAGAGCTCGAGACGATCGCGGCCGATCGACGCCGTGGCGCGGCCGAGGTCGCGGACAAACTGATCGCATGGGGCGAGCGTTGGATCGACGATGCTGACACGAAGGTCGCTGAGGCGACCTCCCAACTCATCGATGTTGCACGGTCACAGGCGGCGCTTGCGCCGGTTCTAAGAGTCGCAAACGACTTTCTTGTCGAACTTGAGCGTCACGAGGGAACGGATGAGACCGCTACTCGCGAGGGGATAGCAGCTGTCGCCGGTGATTGGCGCAAGCGCATGGCGGCCTTCGCCGAGTCGGTCCGGCTACACCTCTGTCGTGCGATCGAAGGCGTCGAGGTGATCTACACCTACTCCGCCTCGAGCACGATCCGCGGCGCGATCGAAACCCATCACGCAGCCGGCAACTGGTTTCAGGTCGTCATGTCTGAGAGTCGACCCGGGAGCGAAGGTTCACGCATGGCGGCTGGGTTGGCTGAGCGCGGGGTCCCGGTCAAGCTGGGCATCGACGCCTGGTTGTGGACCGCGCTCGAAGACGAAGGCGCGCTATTATTGGGTGCTGATGCGCTCTTGCCTGGGGGCTGGGTCAACAAGATCGGCTCTCGAGCGCTGGCCGCCCGCGCCAATGATCAGGCGATCGACGTCATCGTGGCTGCCGACACGAGTAAGAGGTTGCCCCCAGGGTTAGCCGGGCTTCCACGGGTTTACGATCGCGACCCGGCCGAGATCGTCTTCAAGCCGCCGGAGTCACTCGTTGCATGCAACGTCTACTTCGAAGAGATCCCCTACAGTGCGATCGATCGATTGATCACAGAACGGGGGGTCACCCGGCCCGAGGATTTGCGATCGGGGGACGTCGAGGTCGCGGCCGCGCTTACGCCGTACTCGCACGAGTAGCCAGCGCGTCGACGATCTGACGCTCGATCTCGACCAGCGCGTTACGGTCCCACTCGAGATCACGATGCTCAGTTCCGTCGACGTGCCATACCTTACCTTTAACTCGCTGGACATCGAGGGCCGCTGCTGCGGCCAGCGCGTATACCGCCAACTGCGCATCGTGGAACGCGTCCAGGTCGGGGTTCGGGCGGCCAAACTTGTAGTCCCAGACCCGCCATTCGCCGCTACCATCTTGCCACAAGCAGTCGATCGTTCCGACGACGGTTCCCGAGTCCGGCGGGCGGAGCCGAAACGGGTGCTCGCGGCCGACCCGTTGGGCGGTGCCGAGCGCTGGCTGCATGTGGCCCTCTATGAATCTGACCAGCATCGGGGTGTCATCCGCGTCCACACCGACGACGCGACTCAGCCAATCTCTCAGGTCGAAATCCGGCGGTGGGTCGAGCGGAACGCGCTGCAACGCTTCGTGACCAACCAGGCCACGCCAACGCGCGGCGCGCATCGAATCGTGTGCCGCGGTGGCGCGTGGCCCTGAATCAGCTGGCAAGCCAGCCAAGAGCGCGGCCACCTCGCGAGCGGTCGTGTCGCCCGGTGCCGTCGATAGCGGCTCCAAGTACGACCGCCCCGGATCGGGCAGATCGGCTTCGGTTGTAGCCGCGGTTGCAAACCGGTCAGCCCACTCCGACTGCGATGGAGTCACCAAGTCCGAGTCGTCGCGCTGAGCAAAAGTTTCGACGAACTCGAGCCAGACATTTCCCTTCACCCCGGAGGAGAAGATCAAGTGATCGCGTGCTCGGGTCGAAGCCACGTAGAGCAGCCGCGCTTCCTCGGCCGCGTCGCGTTCCTTCGCACGCTCCTTGGCCCGTTGGTGAGAGAATGTCGGAACCCAGCGGCCTGATGTGTCATCCCACCAATTGGCGACGATTCCGAGGTTCGAATCGAACGCAACCTCGCCGATCCCGAAGCGCGATTTCGATCCGATGTCGGCCACCGCTACGATCGGGAACTCGAGACCCTTGGCTTGATGGATAGACATGATCACCGCGCGGTTGCCAGCGTCGGGAAGCGGAGCATCGCGCTCGCGCGGTGGCACGTCGGTACGACGCCTTAACCGCGCCGCAAACTCAGCCAAAAGTTTGACCCCGTCACGCGGCGCACGATCGGCGACCGAAACCAACCGTTTGAGATTCGCGCGCCGCTGAGCACGGTCGGGTAACGCATCGACGATCGCTGGATACCCGGTGCGGTCAAGCAGCCACGCCAGCGTGTCGCCTGGCGGTTCGGTGTCGGCCCGGCTCGCAAGCTCGTCGAGAGTCGACCGGGCATCTTCGAGCACCGCCAGCTCCTCGTCCGATGTGACGCTCTCCGGTGAGCCGAATACTTGATCACGCAGCGGTGAATCCGCGCGCCGGTCCCAATCGCGCACCAACCGATAGATCGCGTCATCGGTCAACCCAGCCATCGGTGAGCGCAAGAACGCGATCAACGGGATCGGATCGGCCGGCGTGAGCGCGGCATCGATGGCGTTCAAGCAATCGTAGACCTCCTGCCGTCCGTAGAACGATCCGCTGCCGACGACGACCGACTCCAACCCGACCGCCTGTAATGCGTGACGGTACGGCTCGACGTCGGTCATGCGACGCAGCAACACGGCGATGTCGCCTGGAGTGGCGGGCCGAGTCTCCCCGGTTGCCGGGTCCTGGATCTGGATCGCGTCTGCTCCTGTGGAGTCACACGCGGCCTTGAGTCGCATGGCGAGCGCGCGTGCTTCGTGCTCGCGCTGCAAGACGCTTGGTTTCGTTTTACCATCGCCGCTTGCGTCGAACGGTCGCATGAACTCGACCGCTGGTGCACCGCTCGACTCGCGGTGCGCGACCTGCTCCTCGTATGGCGCCTGGCCGACATCGGTCTCGGGATCGAGCACGGTCGGAAAGAATGCGTTATAAAACGCGACGAGCTCGGGGCGAGATCGGTAGTTGGATCGTAAAATCCTGAGTGCACCTCGCTGGTCCGCGTCGATCGCCAGCTCCCTGTAAGCTTCGACGCGGGCACCACGAAAACCGTAGATCGCTTGCTTGGCGTCGCCGACGACACACCATCGTGGAACGCCGTCGACGTTCTGACCGGCCGTTGCTTCAGTGCCGATCAGCAATGTCAGGATTTGCTGCTGGACCGGGTCGGTATCCTGATGCTCGTCGACCAGCACGGCGCTAAAGCGCTCGGAGTAGTTGCGCCGCACTTTCGGGTGGCCGATCAGTAAGTCGCGGGTTCGCAGGAGCAGGTCGTCGTAGTCGAGTGCGCCCCGGTGGACTCGAGCGTCGTGGTAAGCGGCCCGAATCGAGACCGCCAGCGCGGGCCAGCAACCGAGGTCGGCTTGATGCTCGAGCTGGGCACGTGCACCG
>CBDUCI010000091.1:0-9087 GCA_965365605.1 uncultured bacterium | reverse complement strand
AAGGATGTGAGCTCGCCCTTGCGTTCCGGGTGAGGCGGGAGTCGCCGAGGCTTAGGAGGGGCCGGGCACGGTCGGGCGGATTCGCTCGCGATCGGCGTGGCGCACCGTCTGCCAGCTGGAGAGTATCGCGTGACGGTCCGGAGTGTGCCGCCATACGTAGCTGAAGCGGTGGTCATAGAACCGGGCCGGGAGACGATGGTCGAGTTACCTGGCACTGGAATTCTCGAGATCGACGTGTACGAGTTTGACACTCTGGCGGGAGGAGTCGAGATCGCCGTCATCGAGCCAACGACCGAGGAGCGATACGGCACGTTGACCAGCGGTGAGAGACGACTGGCCATGCCGGGCGCCTACCGTCTGGAGCTTGAGACGATCCCGCGACGAACCATAGAAAACGTGATTGTCGAATCGGCTGGAATCACCCTGATCGAGCAACGTGGCCTGTCGCGCATCGAGTTGTCGGAGGCGATCACCCTCGGCGATATCGATTTGAGGCTCGAGGTGCGCGATGCATCGGATCGCACGCTGGCCATCGTAAATGCGCCGCAACCAACGCTGCGAGTCTGGCCAGGCTCTTATCGCGTAAGAGTTTGGCGAGCCGACGCACTCGTTTGGGAGGGTCCGATAACGGTTGCAAGCGATCGCCCTGCAAGGATAGATTTGAATCTTCCCGCGCAAGGAGAAGGGCCATGACGACCGAGGGATACTTGTTCCTCTTTCTGGTGGCTGCGGTTGTGGCCGCCGTCGGGCAAGGAGTGGCGGGCTTCACCGTCGGCGGCTGCCTGGTTTCGATCGCCCTCGGGTTCGTGGGCGCACTCGTGGGCGGCTGGGCGCAGGCGGAGTTCAGGCTACAAGAACCCGTTCCGTTCACAGTCGGTGAGCACACCTTTCCGCTTGTCTGGTCGATCATTGGCGCGGCTCTGTTCGTGTCTATCGTGAGCCTGATCAGCGGACGCCGCCGAAGGTAGTACCACCGTAATCTGAAAGGGCGAACGGTCGGCCGAATGATGACCTACGTGCGGCGCGGTGGGAGCGCCGTTGGCCGATGGGTGGCGTTCTATGCCAAGAACCTTTGGCACAAGGCCAGTCACGACCAGATCTTCTTTCTCTCCTCGGGGATCACGTTCAACGTTCTGGTCACGATCGTTCCACTGCTGCTGCTGAGCATTTCGATTCTAGGCATGCTGGTAGAGTCGTCGGGTGCGGCTCGCGATCAAGTTTTGGCGTTCATAGAACGAGCTATGCCGCTGGCCGGCAATCAAGCCGACTCTCTGTTGTCCAGCTTGGTCGAGGATCGAGGGCTGTTTGGGTTGATCGGTAGCGTGGGGCTGATCTGGGCAGCGACCCGCCTCTTCGGATCTCTCCGTACGGTGCTGGAGGTGGTGTTTGAGATTCCGCCCGAGGATCGGCTCGGCATCGTCGAGGGTAAGATCCACGACATCAGAATGGTCATCATCGTGGGCACGTTGTTCGTGGCGACGATCTCGCTGACGACCGGTCTGCAGTGGGTGGAAGACTACGGCATCCCGTTTCTCGGCCTGGAAGCGTACGATCTTTCGAGGCTAACCGCTTTCGGGAGCATGTTGATGGCGTTCTCGATCACCTATCTGATGTTTTACTTCGTATACCGTTACGTCCCGGATCGTTGGATCCCGAGAACCGACGCCGCCATTGCTGCGTTGTTCAGTAGCTTGCTGTTCGAGTTGGCCAAGCAGGTCTTCATCGCATACTTGTCGAATTTTGGCCGCCTGATGCAGTTCTACGGCTCGTTCACGAACCTGGTGGTGGTTGCTTTCTGGGTTTACTACAGCAGCATCGTTTTCATGTTGGGCGGCGAGTTGGCACGCATCGTACAATTCCATCGTCGCAAGGGGGTCGAGCCAACGTGGGGGCTCAGGGGGCCGGTGCCTTGAACCTCCGGTGGGCGGTCCTCGCGGCTGGCCTGGCGTGGGTCACCACCACCGAAATCGCCTCCGGTCAGATACCGAGCACGTCAACAGACTTGGGATCTCGTGGGTGTTGTCTGGAGGAAGTCGATGAGGGGGCGCGGATCGCCAGCGTCAAGATCGTGGGCAATCGTGCCATCGCCGCATCCACGATCAAGAACTCGCTCTTCACCACGGGCAGTGGCTCGTTCCCCTGGAGTGAGCGACAGGAGTTCAACAGACGTGAGTTCCTGGACGATCTGCGAAGACTCTACGTTCTTTATCAGCGCGCCGGGTACTTCGATTTTGAACTAGAGTCGTATGAGATTTCCCAACGCGGGGAAGATGTCCGAGTCGTGTTCAAGGTGTTGGAGGGTTTGCCGACTCGGGTCGAGGAGCTACAGATCTTGGGGTTCGAGGAGATCGATGGAGAGGCCCTCGAGAGTCGCCTGCGGCGACGAATTCCGCTCAAGACAGGGCAGGTGTTCACCGAAGCAAACCTGCTGAACTCGCGGGATCTGCTGGAAACCGAGTTCAAGAACCGCGGTTACGCGTTTGCACAGGTGTTGCTCGAGTACCGCATCAGGAAGGCCGAGCGTGCGGCGACCGTCACGTATTCTGTTGACGCGGGTGAGCTCTACTCGATAGGGGAGATCGACGTCAGCGGAACGATTAGCGATAGCGACGTTGCGTTGATCCGCGATCAGCTCGTGTTCAACTCCGGTGAGCAGTACCGCGCGAGCCGGATTCTGGATAGTCAGCGTCGCGTCTACGAGCTCGGGTTGTTTCGACTGGTCGAAATCGAGCCGCAGCTCACCTCGGTGCGAGCCAATACAATTGATGTTCTGATCACCGTCGTTCCGGCTCCGACACGCTTGGTGCGGTTGGGCGTTGGATATGGAACGGAAGATCTGATCCGCGTACAGGCGTCGTGGCTGGATCGCAACTTCTTCGGCCGAAGCCGACAATTCGAGATCAGAGGTTTGTACTCGAGATTGGAGCGTGAAGCGGCGGTTACTTATCGCCAGCCGACGTTCGTGTCGCCGGATCTGAGTCTAGTCCTATCGACATTTCTGAGATTCGAGACCGAAGACAACTATACCGTACAGCGACTGGGTTCTACGGCGCGATTGATCTATCGCTGGAGTCGGTACCTTGTTGCTAACGGTGCTGTCACCGCGGAGCGAGCCGATTTCTCCGAGTTCGACAGCGGGGTTTTGATTCCGGAGTTGGGCCGTGATTTCATTAACCCCAGTCGATTGTTGACAGCTGATCTTGGAGTCACGTTTGACAACACGGACTCGTTATTTAGCCCGACCCGTGGCTATCGGGCTAATCTACTGTATCAGATCGGTGTTCCCGTCTCCTCGTTCGACTATGCGTATAACAAGATCACGCTGCAGGTGAATCGCTACTTCCGGGTGCGCGAGGGTTGGGTTCTCGCCGGCAAGTTCGTTCCCGGAGCGATCTTTACCTACTCTGGTGACCCCGACGGTGGTGGCGAGGGCCGGGTTCCCTTGTTTCAGCGACTCTTCGCTGGCGGCTCTACCAGCGTGCGAGGTTATGAGCGGCGGCAATTGGGACCCAAGGACGATCCTGAGTCGTTCGGGCAGACCCGCAATCCCGAGCCAATCGGGGGCAGCGGACTCATCGAAACCGGTCTCGAGCTCAGGTTCCCGATCGTTGGACGGCTCCGCGGGGTCGCTTTTGTCGACGCAGGGAACGTGTGGGAGGACCCCGGCGAGATATCGCTCGCCGATCTCGACTACACACCGGGTGCGGGTGTGCGTTACGTGACTCCAATCGGCCCTTTCCGTTTCGACGTCGCCCGCCGTACATCGGACGCGGAATCTTTCTTACCCCGCTGGGTGTTTCATATATCGATCGGTGATGCCTATTAGAGTCCGCAGAATCATAAACTGGCTATCGTACGCGGTGCTCACAGTCGTGTTGCTGTTGGCGGTCGCGATCGTGGGTGGCCTATTGTGGCTCCGTTCCTCCTGGGGGGGCGACTTCGTCCGCGGTCAGATCGAATCTCAGCTCGAAGGTTTGATGTGGGGCGAGGCCCAGGTCGGTCGCGTCAGTGGGGACATCATCAGCGGCATCGTGCTCGAAGATTTTGCTCTGGTCGGCGAGGATGGGGTTGCGCTGATCGATGCCGACAAGATCATCGTCGACTACGCCCTGACGCCGTTCTTCGAACGCCGTATCACGCTCTCGAGAGTACGGCTGGAGAACGCCGACATTCACATCGTTCGGTACCCGGATGGGCGCTGGAATTTCAAGACGCTATTCAAGCCCCGGCCACCCAGACCACCCTTTGCTCCGCCTGGCTGGGGTACCTACATCGACGTTAACCGTCTTGAGTTCGTGGACGGCAACGTGCAAGTCAGTCTCGCCGAGCCCGACTGGCCGCTTCTGGACTGGGATCAAAACGAGTTTTTGGGGCTGAACGGCGGGCTCGATCTGAAGATTGTAACCGAGTCTCGGGGTGATCCAGAGCGACGCTTCGTGTTCCACGATCTCGCCTTTCGGACGACCGTCCCCGAGCTCGACGTGCAGCGCCTCAACGGGAAGCTGGAGTGGACCGACAGCGGCCTCATCGTCGACAAGATTGATTTCGAAACCGCTGGCTCGACAATCGTTACCGACGGAGAGGTCACCCTAGGGGAGCAAGGTTCCTTTGCGCTCGACATCGACGCACCGCTTGTCGGTCTCGATGAGTGGCGACGTTTCTTTCCTGCGATTCGGCTGAGTGGCAACGCCGAGTTCAAGGGTCGGCTCAATGGTCCGATAGCCAATCCCGTTATCGCGATCGAGACCACCCGTGTCGACACAGGTCGTTCAGTTGTTGCAGCTTCTGGTGAACTCGTTGACCTGGCGGCCATCAAGCTTGACCTCGATGTCAGACTTGAATCTCTGGTGCCGGATGACATTCGACTGTTTTGGCCCGAGTACCCGTTCGTTCAACCGCTCTCCGGAAATGTGGTAGTCAACGGTCCACCGCGTCGATTAAGCGTCGATGCCGACCTTCGCACACCGGTTGGCGGCCTTACTATCGACGGAACGGTCGGACCCGGTCGACCCTTCCGATACAATGTGTCGGCCACGAGCAGTGAGCTCGATATCGGTGCGTTGATCGGCCAGCCCGGTGTGGACGTGACACTTTCGGGGGGCTATGTGATCGAGGGTGTCGGAACCGGGGCCGACGAGCTCGAAGCCAACCTGGCGGCGGAACTGACGGAATCGAGCATTTACTGGTGGGAGGTCGCCACGGCAGAGACTCGGGGGCGACTGCTGGGACGCGTCTACCAGGCGGACAGCCTCAGTGCCCAGATGCTCAACTCCGTAGTTCGGGGAACAGGCACGTTTGGGCTTGCGAGCGACGGGGTGATGCAAACGAATGTTGAGATCAGGAGCAGTCGCTTGGCTGAGCTCTGGCCCGATCTGACGGCGGTAGACGGAAGTGTCGTCACCCGGGCCGATATCAGCGGTACCTACGGAGGGTTCGATGTGGCCGGGGACGTCGAAGCGGGGCAACTCGCGGTAGGGGGCGCAGAGGCGGATTCATTCACGGGTCGAGTTACCCTGGCCGACGTGCGCGGCGACTTCTCGATGACTGCAGATGGGGCGCTAAAGAATGTTCGGGGTCTCGGTTTGGCGGTCGACGACGCCGACGTTGACATCCGCTACAACCAAAGGATCATGAACATAGACGGCACGCTTCTCTACCTCGACGAATCGAGAACTGACTTCAGCGGTGTCGCCGACTTTCGTCCAACCGGAACCACGTTCACACTGGAGCGAATCGCTCACACCTCTCCTACTGGGGATTGGGCGATGTCCGACGACGGTAGCCTGACGATTCTCGACGGCACGGCCCGATTCGAGGACTTCCAGGTAGCACAGGAAGCACAGCGGGTGCGGTTGAGTGGCGAGTTTGCGATTGCCGACGGGGAATCTGACCTCGGGTTTGAGATCGAACAGCTCGAGCTGATCGAACTGGCGCGATTGGCTGGTAGGCCGACTGGCGACTGGGAGGGAAGACTGACGATGTCCGGTCGTCTGACGGGACCCCGCACGGATCCAAAGATAGAACTCGAAGGCGGGGTCTCCGCGGGCCGGATCCTCAGCTTTCGCTTTGCCGGCATGGCCGCCGCCTTTGATTACTTCGATCAGACAGCGAGAATCGATCTGACGATTACGACGCCAACCGAAGGTCATGATCTGGTAGTTACCGGCGATTTTCCGATCAATTTGGCTCTCGTCGGCGGTGTTGATCGACTGCCCAACCGAGCGGTCGATCTCGAAGTTCGAAGCCGCAACACCGACCTTTCGTTATTGGCAGCAGTAGTACCGGGGTTGTCCGAGCTTGCGGGCCCGGTTCAGATCGAGGTGAGCGTTGGGGGTACCGCCGAGGAGCCGCGCTTTGAGGGTTTTGCGACGCTTGAGAACGGTCGCTTCAGAGTGTCGGCCACCGGAGTTAGATACCGCGATTTGACGGGGCGGGTCAGCTTCAACAATGACCGCGTTCGCATCGAGCAGATCACCGGAACAGATAGCTACACGGGAACTTTTGAGGCCTCGGGCGAGATCGCGATGGAGAACTTGCAGTTTGGCGCCGTGGACATCGACGTTGCCCTCCGCGAGCTGGCGGTCGTGGATTTGCGGCGTCAGCTAGTGCGCGTGGGCGGTTCAATCGCGCTCGAGGGAACGACGAGGAATCCGCTTATTACTGGCCAAGTGCAGGTCGAGGAAGCGATCTATCGTCTACCGGAGCGATCGCGGAAGCAGGTCATCGATCTCGATGAAGCGACGCTCTACGTGGAAGTCTCCGCCCTCGACGAGGGGTTGGGTGATCGATCGCCCTCCACGTGGACTCGCGCCCGCTTGGATCTACTCGTTCAAGTGTCCGAAAACGCGATTCTCACCGCAAGCAATGCACGCGCCGAGATCGTGGGCGACCTCTCGCTATTCAAATCATCCGGGGCCGATGTGCCGACCTTCTCGGGCACGCTCAACGTGCAGCGCGGTTTCTATAGAGAGTTCGGGCAACGGTTCACGATTCAGGAGGGGGAGATCTTCTTCTTTGGGACGCCAGAGTTGAATCCAGGGCTGCATATCGTTGCCCAACGCACCGTGCAGAACGTTGAAGGCGTAGGAGATGTTGACATAAGGATCATCGTCGGGGGCCGCCTCAGGAGCCCAACGATTGATCTCGAATCGACACCAGAGTTTGACAAATCGGAGATCATCGCCGTTGCCTTGTTCGGTTCTCCAAATGCATCAACGGCGTCACAACAGGGTCAGCTGGATACGGCGCTGCGGACCGTTTTTGTCGGCGCGTCAGCGCAGCTTCAGAGCGCGCTGGCAAGCGAGGTCGGCTTGGATACCCTCGAGATCTCGCAGCGTGAAGAGGCAGGTGGTCAAACCGCGACGCTGTTCCGAATCGGCAAATTCATCACACCCGACGTCTACGTCACCGTAGAGCAGGAGGTTGGGGGCGAAGAGGATCGCCAAGCGGTGGGCATCCGCTATCAGGTATCACGGGCTTTCGCGCTTCAAGCGACGACCGGGACGAGGCAGAGCGCAGTGGATTTGTTCTGGGAGTTCTCTTACTGAGACTGGTTTTGAGAACGCGCCGTGGGGCGCGGAAGGCGGTATATTTATTGTATGAATACACTTAAGACTTTCTTCCTGATGGCGGTTCTGACCGTCGCGCTGGTGTTTCTCGGCGGGTTTATCGGCGGTCAAAGCGGCGCACTCATCGCGCTGGTGCTGGCCGGGGGGATGAACTTCGCTTCGTACTTCTTCTCTGATCGCATCGTGCTCAAGATGTATCGCGCGCGCGAAGTGGGTCGCGAAGAGGCACCCGAGCTGTACGACATCGTCGAGCACCTCTCGCGGCGCGCGGGGCTCCCGATGCCCCGGGTGGCGATCCTGCCTCAGGACCAACCCAACGCCTTCGCCACCGGGCGTGACCCCGACCACGCGGTCGTCGCAGCCACACAGGGGATTCTTAAGATCCTCGACCGTGATGAGCTCGAGGGCGTCATGGCGCACGAGCTGGCGCACGTAAAACACCGGGATATTCTGATCTCCAGCGTGGCGGCGACACTCGCGGGTGCGATCATGTACGTATCGCGCTTTGGGCTGTTCTTTGGTGGCAACCGCAATCGAGGTGGCGGGGGCATTCTGGCCCTCGTGGTGATCCTGCTGGCGCCGGTCGCGGCGATGTTCATCAAGTCCGCTATAAGCCGCTCGCGCGAGTTCGCTGCCGACCAAGGTGGTGCGGAGATCAGCGGCAAGCCGCGAGCGTTGGCATCAGCGCTGCGGAAGCTCGAGGCTGTCTCGAAGCAAGTGCCCATGGAGGGCAACCCAGCCACATCTCACATGTTCATCGTGCACCCGTTCCGTGGAGGCGGCGCATTGCTCCGTCTGTTCAGCACGCATCCCGCTACCGATGCGCGGGTGGAGCGGTTGATGGCGATGCGAGGGTTCGGCTAGCCGAACGTCGTTCTGCGCGTCACACTGATCGTCAATCCCGTCTCCGGTGGTGGCTCGAGCCAGAAGGCGGCCGAGCGCGCCCGAGCCCGGCTCGAAGCTCGTGGCGACGCCGTTTCGTGGGTCGATACAGTTCCCGACGAAAGCGCGGCGAAGCAGGCCGCTGAGGCGGCGGTAGGTGGTGCCGACCTGATCGTCGTCATCGGTGGTGACGGCACGGTCGCGGAGGTAGCTGCGGGTCTCATGGGCGGCTCGCGACGGATCCCGCTCGCGATCGTTCCGCGTGGGACGGCCAACGTGCTGGCCTTGAACCTCGGGATCCCGCGCGATATCGATGGCGCGATATCGACGGTGCTGGACGGTACCGCCGTTCCGATCGACGCCGGCAGCCTGAACGGGCAGACGTATCTGGTGGCCGCTGGTACCGGCTCGCATGCCGAGATGGTGGCCGCTGCCAACCGGCGATTGAAGAGCAAATGGGGTGTGCTCGCCTATCCGCTGGGATGGCTCAGAAAGAGCCGCGGATCGCTGGAATCGGTCAGCTACACCGTCACAATAGATGGCGAGACGCGCCAGATCGAGGCGACGATGATTCAAGTGATGAACTGCGGCGCGGTCTTCTGGAGAGGGTGGAAGTTTGCGCCCGGTATCTCGCCGG
>CBDUCI010000090.1:0-9101 GCA_965365605.1 uncultured bacterium | reverse complement strand
CTCCTTCTAGTGCTGGCTGGCCCGCCGCGTCTGTCGCACGGCCAACTCGTGACCCGCGAGGTTACTGGACCCGCCGCCCGGCCGATCGTTTTCCATCACGCCGCTCGTGATTCGACGGTCGCCACGGCACTGGCCAAGCTGGCCGTCACGTTCGTGCCGCGGCCGCTCATCGCGGATGGACTGCCACCCGATACCCTGCACGTCATCGTCGCGCCGACCGAAGGCGCGTTCGTCGAGCTGACCGGTGGGCGGGCACCGGACTGGGGACTGGCGGTCGCGTTTCCGAAGTTGCGCCGGATCATAGTCCGTTCACCGCGCTTGACCGGTGGCGATGGCGCCGACCCGGCGACGATCCTGCGTCACGAGCTGGGACATCTGTACCTCGATCTGGCCGTTGGCGGAAGTGAGCGTGTGCCGCGCTGGTTCAACGAGGGGTTCTCGGCGCTTTACGCCGACGAATGGCGGTGGGTCGATCCAGCTCGGCTGGCTTGGGGTCGGCTGACCGGTTCGCTGGTTCCCTTGGATGAACTCGATGCCACGTTCCCTGATCTACCCGCGCCCAGGCTGTCCTACATCCAGAGCATGGCTGCTGTGCGGAGCTTGCGGCGTCGCGGAGGCGACGACTCTGTGCGGCTGTTGTTGGATCGCGTTCGCGACGGAGCGACGTTCGACTCGGCGTTGCGCGCAACCTACGGTCTGACGCTGGGGCAGTTCTACACTGATTGGAGCTCGGAGCTCGGTCGTGAGTTTGGCTGGGGCGTGGCGTTGACGGACGAACGTGCGTTGTGGATCGCGGCCGCGTTGCTTGTGCTGGGAGGGTATCTGGTCCGGCGGCGTGCTCTCAAGCGCCAGATTGCGCGCCGCCGCCGAGCCGAGGATATCGCGCTCGGTCCGCCGGACGATCATTCGTTGGGGGTCGAACGCTGGGAACGGTACTGGGAAGACGACGATGAGGAATGGAGGGGCGACTCTGACTAGACGCCGTTGGCGACGGCGTCGCCACGCTGGTTACTTTTCGCATCTGACCATCGGGAGGGGTGGCCGAGCGGTTTAAGGCACTGGTCTTGAAAACCAGCATGGGGTAAGCCCCCATCGTGGGTTCGAATCCCACCCCCTCCGCCACTCAGCCGCAGGCCGTCTGCAGCTCCGCGATATCGAGATCCTCGCCCAATACAACCAGCGTGTCGCCTGTTGCGATCTGTTTGGTTGGATTGGGATTGAACACCGTGTCCCCCTCAGGGCCTTTGATCGCCACGACGATGACGCCAAAGCGACCGCGGATCCCGGCTTCGGCGATCGAGATGCCATCGAGTGCTGAGCCTTTGGAAACCCGGATGTCGGCCATGCTGAGCTGCAGAGCCTCGTGCTGGGTGACGATCTCCATGAACTCGAGCGCGGTCGGGTTGACAGCCGCCTGGAGCACGCGCAGGCCCGCGATGCGAGTCGGCGATATCACCTGATCCGCGCCGCCGCGCTTGATTCTCACTTCTCCTGCCTGATCGTACGCGCGTGCGATGATCTTGAGCCCGGGGTTGGCGTCCCTTGCGGCCATCGTGAGGTACAGGTTGTCGGCGTCTGATGACAGCAGCGCCAGCAGCGTGGCGGCTCGTTCCAGACCGGCTTGCTCGAGTACGTGTTCGTCGGTGGCGTCCCCTAGAACGTACAGAAACCCCTCGTCGCGCAAGGCGGGCTCGACATCGGCCTGGTTCTCGATAACGCAGAAGGGGACTCCCTCGCGGGCCAACCCCTCGGCAACCGGCCGGCCGACCTTGCCAAACCCGCACACGATATAGTGGTTCTTCAGTGCGGCGATGTCGCGTTCCATGCTTCTCCTTCCGAGTACGTCGAGCAACTCGCCCTCGAAGACGGTTTGCCCGATGCGCGTAAGCGTATAGAGGGCCGTTGTCAGGCCAGCCATGATCAGGAAGATCGTGAACAGCTGAACGGGCGGCGAAAGCGGACGGATCTCGTGGAAACCGACCGTTGAGATGGTGATCACCGTCATGTAGAGGCCGTCGAGTAGTGACCACTCTTCCAGCGAAGCGTAGACGATCGTTCCCAACACGATCCAGAAGAGCATGAGCAGAGCGCCAGCCACGGCCCCGGATAGAACGGATTCGGACCCCAGATTTCGCGCGGGATAGGCGATCGATCTCATATGCGTTCAGTCTACCGATCCGGTTGGAGCGCTCGCAAACCGATGCGGCGAGGTGTCGGCTAATTGACGATTGTGCGCTATCACCGACTCGGCATCGATCCCTCTCAGGGTTGCTGTATCGACGCACATTTCTTGCGGCACCTGCTTTGACAATCCCCCGATTCGAAAGGTACCTTTGAACTCACGTCGAGGCGCTTCCTCCCGAGCGATCGGCTGCAGCACGGGAGGAATCAGTGGACCGAGACGATCAAGAAGAAACCCGGCCAACCCTTCCCTTCGAGGGGTTGCACGTCTATCAGCGGGCCCAAGACGCGTGGAACAGGGCGCTTACCGCTGGTGGCGCGGATCCGCTTTGGGTCCGGCTGGAGAAGGAGACCCGAAACGCGGCGCTCGGGATCGCGCGAGCGACCGCGCGTTCACGCTCCAACGGGAGCTTTGGCGCCGAGTTGGAGCAGGCGCGAGGGGCGCTGCACGCCGCTGCGGCGATCGTCGATCAGCTGACGCGCCGTGGTGACCCGGTCGACGACGACCTGAGGGGGTTGTTGGTGGACAGCAGCCGGATGTTGGGTGCGCTGGTGCGCAGCGTATCCCGGCCGCGGGAGGCGGCGGAAGAAGTCGCCGTTTAAAAGTCCACGCGGAGAGGTGGCCGAGTGGTTGAAGGCGGCACCCTGCTAAGGTGTTATACGGGTAGTCCCCGTATCGAGGGTTCGAATCCCTCCCTCTCCGCCATCTGAAGAGCGATCGCCCGCGCGGGGGTCAGGAGCAGAGTTCCTCGATCTCGGCGCGGGCGTCGTGTATGGTGCAGCAGTTCTCCCAGGCGTTCTGTCGCTCGACGTACGAAAGCTGGCCGCGGCGATAGCGTTCGTACTGCTCGGGAAAATGCTCGGCCATGATGGGGAAGATCTCGGTCGTCGGGTAGCGTTCGAGAAGCGGATAGGACAAGTCTGGTGGATCGAACTTGTCGAGCGGTGCCTGGCTCAGCGGCAGCTCGTTCCACCGCGCGTCGTGGCGACGGCTGGCGTGCCAGAGCATAACGATCAGGATCGCCGTGCTGGCGAACCCGTGGAGCGCCAGGATCGCGATCAAAAAAAGCTCGAGCACTCGCGCAATATCGTGCGCATGCTCCAGGAGGGTCAAACGGAGTGAACAACGCTGGACGCAAACCGCCGGTTGGCTCGGTGAGGGTGCGGTTCGCCCCCAGTCCGACCGGTTTTCTCCACGTCGGCGGAGCCCGGACCGCGCTGTTCAACTGGTTGTGGGCACGTCATACCGGCGGCCAGCTCGTACTGCGTATCGAGGATACGGATTTGGAGCGCTCAACCGAGGAGATGACGACCGCTATCCTCGACGGTCTCGAGTGGATGGGGATCGATTGGGACGAAGGGCCATACTTCCAATCGCAGAGTCGGGACAATCACCGGGCGGCGGTGTTTGCTCTGCTCGAGGCCGACGCAGCCTACGCGTGCTTTTGCACCGTCGAGGAACTGGCGGCCGAGCGCAAGGCGGCGATCTCCCGGAAGGAGTCGTATGTGTACAGCGGGAAGTGCAGGGCGATCCCTCCCGCGCGTGCGAACGAACGCCGCGACAACGGCGAGCGGCACACGATTCGGTTCCGCGTTCCCTCCGGGCAAACGGCCTGGATCGACGCGGTCCACGGCCCGACGCGGTTCGAAAACCGGACGATCGGTGACTTCATCGTGCTGCGCTCGGATGGTGCGCCGGTCTACAACCTGGCGGTCACCGTCGACGATCGTGACATGCGAATCACGGACGTGATCCGCGGCGACGATCATATATCGAACACACCCAAGCAGATCCTCTTGTATCAGGCTTTAGGAGCGCGGGTCCCGCGATTCGCGCACGTACCGCTGATCTTGGGTCCGGATAAGCGCAAGCTGTCCAAGCGCCATGGCGCGCTCGGGGTCTCCGCCTACAAGGAGCAGGGGTACCTGCCGCAGGCGTTCACCAACTTTCTGGCGCTGCTCGGCTGGTCACCAGGCGATGATCGGGAGGTGATGTCCCAGGCCGAGTTGATCGAAGCGTTCTCACTCGAGCGGATCACCGGTAAGAGTGCCGTGTTCGACGTTCAGAAGCTCGAGTGGTTGAATGGGCAGCACCTGTCGATGATGTCGGGGATGGCGGTCGCCGACCTCGTTCGGCCGCGGTTCGTCGACGCCGGGATCGCGACCGAGATGGAGCTGACCGAGCAGGCGATCTGGTTTGCCGAGTTGATGGCGATGGTCAAGACCCGATCTCGAACGCTCGACGATCTCGTCGTCCAGGGGCGTCCGTTCTTCGGCGGCCCGATCGAGTACCAGCCCGATGCGGTCGCGAAGTTCTGGAAGGACCCCAAAGTGGCTCGCGAGCTGCTGGAGGTGGCGGCCAGCTACCTCGACGGTGAAACCGCGTTTGATGATTTAGAGGCGATGGAAGCTCGGCTGCGGGCGCTCTGCGAACAGCGTGGTGTCAGTGCTGGGAAGCTGATGCAGGCCTTGCGGGTGGCGTTGACCGGCACGCGGGTGAGCCCTGGAATCTTCGAGACGATGGCGGCGATGGGAAAGTCACTCGTCGTCGAGCGAATCGAGGCCGCCCGCAGCTACCTGAAACGCGAGATCGAGGCCGCGTAGCCACAGTGGCTGACCGGCGGTTGGAACGGTTGATCGACCTCGATTCCCGGGTCGAGTTGTTGAGCTTGCGATCGGCAGAGCTCGAATCGTCACTGAAGAGGTGGCTCGTCGAGCGTGGAGAGCCGCGCTACCGAGTGGCTCAGATCGTAGAGGCCGTCTATCGCCATGCCACCACCAGTTGGGCGTCGATAACGACGTTGCCAACCGACCTCCGCGCGCGACTTGAGGTCGACTACCGTTTTCCATCGATCGCACCGCATGAGGAGCGTGAATCGGCGGACGGAACGCGCAAGTTCCTCTGGAAGCTGGTCGATGATGAGTTGGTTGAGTCGGTGCTCATTCCGACACAACGCCGCGACACGATCTGCATCTCGAGTCAAGTCGGATGTCCGCTCGCGTGCGCGTTTTGCGCCACCGGAGTGTTTGGTTACCGGCGCAACCTGACGGCCGGTGAGATCGTCGATCAAGCGCGCCGCCTCAACTTTTTACGCGGCCGTAGTGACGTCGGCATGAACGTCGTCTTCATGGGGATGGGCGAGCCGCTGCTCAATTGGGAGCAGGTCGCGATCGCGCTCGAAATGTTGATCGATTCGCGGGGGCTAGATCTCGGGGCCCGGCGCATCACCTTATCGACGGTCGGCGTGCCGGAGGGGATCGTCAGGCTGGGTGAGCGGTTTCCACAGGTGCGGCTGGCGGTGTCGCTCCACGCCGCGCGGGACGAGGTGCGAGACGAAATCGTGCCGCTAAACCGGCGCCACCCACTGACCGAGTTGATGGCCGCCTGCCGGGTGTGGGCCCAATCGACCGGCAAACGTCTGACGTTCGAATACGTCCATCTGCCGGGTGTCAATGACGGAGAGGTGGACGCGGTCGCGCTGGCCGCGCTTCTCGTGCGCGTCCCGGCCAAGGTCAACCTGATGCGCTACAACCCGGTCGGAGGGTTGGGATTTCGCCGTCCGACTGAAGACGAAACGATGGTGTTTCGTAGTGCCGTTGCCGAGCTCACTCGATCGCCGATCACGATCCGCAAAAGCCGCGGCCTCGACATTGAGGGCGCGTGTGGTCAGCTGCGGCTGGCAAGCGAGGCCGGCGCGGTTCCGGTTGGTATGGGCGGGGAGATGTCGTGAGGGCGGTCGACGGGTCAATCGGGATACTGAAGCCTGGCTCGACGTACGCGGGCATGATCGAGCGGTTCGGCGATTACGACGCTTGGTTTCGGCGCGTGCTCCAGCCGATCGGGATTGATTGTCGGGTTTTCGCGCTGTCCGACGAGCCGCCTCCCGATCCAGATACGGTCGACGGTTGGATCGTAACCGGCGCGCGGAGCTCGGTTGTGGATGACGATCCACGGGTCGACGACCTGCTGGGTTGGATCCGAACGGTGGTCGAACGCCAGAAACCGCTGCTGGGCGTTTGCTACGGTCACCAGGCGATCGCCGCTGCGCTGAGCGGCCGCGTCGAGGTGCACCCGGGGGGTTGGGAGCTCGGCACGGTCGAGGTAGAGCTAACCGAAAAGGGGCGGGAGGACCCCCTGTTTGCGGGCTGTCCGGATCGGTTTTGGGTCCAGGCGACGCACGAGGACCACGTCACCGAGCTGCCGCTCGGTGGCGTGGCTTTGGCCTCTAACGGCCACACCACCGTGCAAGCGCTAGCCGTCGGTGAGGGTTGTCGTGGGGTTCAGTTTCACCCCGAGGTCACGGCCGACATCTCGCGCGACTTTGTCGCCCGGCGCGCTCACCTCGTCGACCCCACGCCGGTGATCACCGATGCGCCGCTCGCAACGAGCGTGCTCACCAACTTCGCGGATCACTTCGTTCGGACGCGCGTGCGCTCCTAGCGCTCGAGACACCGATCCTCGGCGGCGTACTCTTGGCTCGGATCGCCGTGACGGTCTTGATCGCGTTGCCAGGCAATGGTGCGACGCAACGCCTCGTCGCGATCGATTGGCTCCGCGTACCCGAGTTCGTCTCGCAAGCGCGTCGTGTCGGCGATTAGATCCTGGTTCCAATCGTAGGGTAGTTGCCGCGACGTCGGCCACTGCGCGCGCTCTATGGGCACGACCCGGCCGCTCCAGCCGGCTGCTCGGCCGACCTCGGTGACCCACTCCGCTTCGGATAGCGCATCGGGCTCGCCCAAGTTGTACACCCGGCCGGCAGCTCTGTCGTCACCGCACGCCAGTGCTACAGCGTGGGCGATGTTGGTGACGTAACCGCGGGTCGACCGCCAGCCGGCGTGACCTTCCTCGAGCGGGATCGCATCGCGCTCGTCGCTCATCCTTTGGACGTAGGGCGCGAGCCGCTGTTGGCGATCGCCGGGCCCGTACACCATCGGCAGCCGCAGTACAGTCGTAGCGAATCGTTCGTCAGCCATCGCTGTGCGCTCGACCAGGATCTTGTCGTAGTCGGTGATCCACGCGTGGTCGCCGGTTGCCCGATCGCGATACGGGTAGAGGTGGTCTCGGAGCGCGGCCTCCTCGGTGTAAGGAACCGCTTCGAGCGTTCCGTTACTGACGCCAAGAAAGCGCTCGTACGCGCGATAGACATCCTGGCTCGAGATCACGACCAACCGGTCCATGACACCACCAAGAATTTGAACACACGCCGTTGCGTCAGCTTCGGTGTAGGCGATGACGTCAACGACGACGCCCGGGTTCGTGGCCCGGAGCTGGTCGGCGTGTTGGCTGAGGTGGCGGCGGTCGCCGAGCACTCGATCGACGGAGTCTGGCAGGTCACCTGGCGTATGGCCGCGGTGGAATACCGTCACCGGATGACCGGCTTGCGCCACCGCAAGCGCGATCTCTCGGCCGATAAAACCAGTGCCACCCAATACCAGCACCCGGTCCTTGCGATCTCTTTTGGGCATCGGGGCAGCCTAGCGCGCGCACCGACGTGACACCACTTTTGAGCGATGTCAAAAATCGATCAGGACGCGTCGTCGAGCGTAATCACCGATCCGCCCGGTCGTTGGTCAGCGCTGGCAGTTCTGGCGGTGGCTCTCGTGTTGGGCAAAACGACGTGGTTTTCGGCGTCGGCGGTTTTGCCGCAGCTGGCCGAGCAATGGGCGCTCTCGTCCAGCGCGGGCGCTTGGCTCACGATCGCCGTCCAGCTCGGGTTTGTCGTCGGTGCTCTGGCGTCGGCGCTTCTGACGTTGCCCGACGTCGTGCCGCCGCGACGATTGTTTCTGATCGGCGCCACCGGCGCGGCCACGGCCAACGCGCTGTTGCTGACTGCCGGAGGCCCGTCGGAGGCTATTCCACTTCGTTTCGCCACTGGATTCTTTCTCGCCGGCGTTTACCCGCCCGCGCTCAAGTCGATGGCGACCTGGTTCCGACGCGGGCGAGGGGTCGCGTTGGGCGTCCTGGTCGGCGCGCTGACGGTTGGTTCAGCGACGCCGCATCTCGTCAAGGGGCTCGGCGGTCTCGATTGGCGGCTGGTTATTGTGGTGACGTCGATTCTGACCGCAGCCGGTGGCTTGCTCGCCGAGCTGGCCGGGCGCGAAGGACCGTTCCCGTTCCCGCGTGCAGTGTTCGATCCGCATCAAGTCAGACGCGTCATGGTCGACCGCGGTGTCAGGCTGGCTAGCTTCGGTTACTTCGGGCACATGTGGGAGCTCTATGCCATGTGGGCGTGGTTCGCGGCCTTCTACGCAGCGGTGCTCGTCTCGCACGGTTGGGCGATGCCGGACGCCGAGCGCATGGCGGCGTTTGCGGCGTTCGGTGTGATCGGGATCGGTGCCGTTGGGTGTTGGCTGGGGGGAGTGATGGGCGATCAGTGGGGGCGGACGCGAACGACCGCTGTCGCGATGACGGTTTCGGGCGCCTGCGCGTTGACGATCGGCGGGCTGAGTCCACTCGGGCCGGCGATCGTGCTCGCGATTGGCCTGTTGTGGGGGTTCACCGTGGTTGCCGACTCGGCCCAGTTCTCGACGATGGTGACCGAGATCACCGATCAGCGCTACGTCGGCACCGCGCTGACGGTGCAGCTGGCGACCGGATTTGTCCTGTCGGGAGCCACGATCTGGTTGGTGCCGCTCATGCGTGACGCCGCCGGCTGGTGGCTCGCATTCGCGCTGTTGGCGCCCGGACCGGCTCTCGGAGTCGTGGCGATGCTCGTGCTCAAGCGCTCCCCCGAAGCTGCTCAGATCGCGCATGGCCGGGGGTAGAAACCGCGGTTGTCCGGACGTGTTCACCGCGGTATCGTTTCTATCCTGCCGACCGCGTGGGCGGCTAGCTCAGTTGGTTAGAGTGCCTGCTTGACATGCAGGAGGTCACTGGTTCGAGTCCAGTATCGCCCACCACATACTGCGAGCCGGCGAGG
>CBDUCI010000089.1:0-9177 GCA_965365605.1 uncultured bacterium | reverse complement strand
CGGATCGGGATGGCTTTGACCGTCGCCGCCGCGTTGGCGAGTGGTGGCAGTGCGATCGACGGCGCCGAATGGATCGACGTCTCGTACCCGTCCTTCCTGGCCGACTTTGCATCGTGCACAGGGGTGTCGCCTCGTGTCTGAGGCCAAGTTCAGCTACCGTTTGGCGATCGTCGGCTGGCCGGTGGCGAGCAGCTTGAGTCCAGAGTTGTGGGAAACGATGGGTGAGCGGCGCGGTTTGAAAATCGAATACGAAAGGTGGCCGGTGGAGCCCGGCAACCAGGAGGCCTGGGAGGCGATCTGGGATTCTGACCTCGACGCGTTCAACGTGACCGCACCGTATAAGGAAGCTGCGGCCGGGCGTTGTGACCGGTTGTCTTCGGCGGCTGAGCGAATCTCATCGGTGAACACTGTGGTCCGTAAAGGCGGTGGCTGGAGGGGCGAGACGACCGACGGCCATGGGTTTCTGCGCAGCCTGGAGGAGGCTGATGTTCCGGTAGCCGGTAAACGGATCGCATTGTTGGGGACCGGGGGCGCGGGGCGGGCGGTAGCACGTGCGGCTTCTGATTCCGGTGCTTACGTGACGTTCGTCAGCCGGGCGCCGGAGCGGGCGGTAGCGGGGTGCGAGGATTGTGGGTGCGTCGGTTGGGATGCGCTCGACTTGTTGGAGTTACCGGCGATCGTCGTCAATGCGACCCCGCTGGGCCGGCAGACCGGCGATGAACCGCCGATACCCTACCGCAGTTGGTTCCCGAGCGCGGTGGCGGTAGATCTCAACTACGATCCGCCGGTCACCCGTTTCCTGGAGTTGGCAACGAACGAGGGTGCACGCGGGATCAACGGCGTCGGGATGCTTGTTCATCAGGCGGCGTTGGCGGCCGCTCTGGTGATCGACGCCGATCCGCGCGCGGCCGCTGGTTACGCCAACGATTTTCGAATCGCTGCAGAGAAAGAGCGCGCCCTCAGATGCTGAGATATATGACCGCCGGCGAGTCGCACGGCGAGGAGCTAATCGGGATCCTGGAGGGTATCCCGGCGGGGCTCCGGCTTTCATCGGAGGACATCGATGGGTACTTGTGGCGGCGCCAAGGGGGCGTCGGGCGCGGGGCTCGCATGAACATCGAGCGTGACCGCGCGCGCATCGTTAGCGGCCTGTGGAAAGGCGAGACAACGGGTGCGCCCATCGGTCTCGCGATTACAAATCGGAGTCAGATCCCGCATGACAAGCAACCGCCGCGAACGGTACCGCGGCCTGGGCATGCAGATATGACCGGGATGTTGAAGTACGGATTCGAAGACGCCAATCCGGCAATCGAGCGGGCCAGCGCGCGTGAGACAGCGATGCGAGTCGCACTCGGCGCGGTTGCGCACACGTTTTTGCGTGCGTTTGATATCGCCGTCGTGGGTCATGTCGTCGTGGTCGGTGGTGTGCAAGCGTCACCGGATCGATCGAACTGGGGACAGCTCGTCGCGGAGCGCGATCGTTCCCCTCTGTATTGCGCTGACCGCTCCTATGCGCAGTGGGATCGCCGGCTTGAGGCGTCGCTCGCTCGGGCGATTTTGTCGATTCAATCGGTCAAAGCGATATCGATCGGCGACGGAACCGAGACGCCGTTGGACTTCGGTCGCGATGCTCAAGACGAGCTGTTCTGGCAAGAGGGTGTCATCCGACGGACAAACCGCGCCGGTGGCATCGAGGGTGGAATCTCCAACGGGGAGCCGATTGTCGTCAAAGCGTTTTTCAAGCCGATCGCTACTCAACGGCGACCGCTGCGATCGGTTGATCTGACCACTGGTGACGAAACCGAATGCCGCTACATCCGGTCGGACACACTGGTCGTTCCGGCGGGTAGCGTGGTGGCTGAAGCGATGGTCGCGTTGACGATTGTTGAAGCGATGCTCGACAAGCTCGGTGGAGATCGGTTGGACGACACGCGCTCCGCGTTTGACTGCTACGTGGAACGGATCCCGTGGCGCGCTCCAGCGCTGCCGGACGTTCTGCGCGCTGCGCCCGTGCCGCCACCCGAGCCTGTCGAAGCTCCGGCAGAGGAGGTCTGAGCCTGAACGACGTCAGCGCGACCAAGGTCTACCTAGCGGGTCTGTCGGGAGCCGGTAAGACGACCGTTGCCGAACATGTCGCGGGATGGCTCGGGTGGCCATTCTTCGATATCGATCGCGAGGTCGAGCGTGCCGCCGGGTGCACCATCGCGGCGGTTTGGCGGGCCGAAGGCGAAGTCGGTTTTCGGCGCTTGGAGCAAGCGGCGGTTGAGCATCTGGTGGAACACCCGGGCCCGGTGGTGGCTGCACTTGGCGGAGGCACGCTCGAGGACGCAGCGAGTCGGGAGCGGCTGGCCGGTTGGGGGTCGGGGGTTTTCCTGGAGGCCCCGGTCGAGACGCTAGCCGATCGGGTCGAAAACTCGACCGAGCGACCGTTGTTGGGGGATGGCGCGTCAATCGATCAACTGCGAGCGTTGGCATCAGCTCGACAACCGCGCTACGAAGCCTTGCCACATCGTGTAAACGCCAACGGTCGTGCTCCCGAGGTGATAGCTGTCGATGTCGTGCGCGCGCTCGAATGGCCATCCCCGAAGCCGATCGCCGAAACCATTTGGATGGGACGAAATGCGTTGGCTCATGCGAGCCACGTTGTCGATAGCGCGCCCGCGAGTCGCAATGCCGCTGTCGTGCTCGTAGCTACCGATGATCGTGTCTGGCGATTGCACGGAGACGCTCTGCGAAGCGGCCTGGCCGGACTCGGATGGGAGGTGGTGCCACACCTGCTACCTGCGGGTGAGGCCGCGAAAAGCGAGGCCGTGCTGGCGCGGCTTTGGAACGCGCTGCGCGAGCGGGGCGCCGACCGCGACACGCCGCTGATCGTTCTGGGCGGTGGGGCCGCCGGCGACGTCAGCGGTTTGGCCGCTGCGACCTTCAAACGCGGTCTACCGCTTTTCCTGTTTCCGACAACGTTGCTTTCGCAAGTCGACGCGGCGATCGGTGGCAAAAACGCGATCGACTACGCGGGCGTCAAGAATCTTGTTGGCGCCTTTTATTTGCCGAAGGCGGTCGTCGTCGATCCCCTGTGTTTGTTGACGTTGTCGGAGCGTAATTACCGATCCGGTTGGGCGGAGGTAGTCAAAGCCGGAATGATCAAGGACTCGGAACTGTTCACGTTCTGCAGTCAAGAGGCTGGTTCGCTCGCCAGACGAGAGTTGGACGCGATCGAGAGTTGCTTGACGGCGGCGATTGCTGTGAAAACGAAGATCGTCGACGAGGACCTTCACGAGACCGGGCCCCGCCGAGCCCTGAACCTAGGGCACACTCTCGGTCACGCGTTGGAGATGGCGGGCGCCGGAAAGTGGACGCACGGTGAAGCGGTAGCGATCGGGATCGTTGCAGCCGCGCGGTTGGGCGAGCGACTCGAGGTCACGGAGCCCGGTCTGGCCGATCGTACGGCTGCCTCGCTGGAGGCTCTCGGTCTACCGACGCGCGCGGCGGATGTCGATCACGATTGTGTCCTGGACGCATTGCGCCATGACAAGAAGCGCGCCGATGAAAGGTTGCGGGTCGTTTTGCCAGTGACGCCCGGCGAGACTCGAATTCAACCCATCGACGATGCTACCGTTCGCGCGTGGGTGGACGAGACGATCGGATGAACGTCCTCGTCCTCAACGGTCCCAACCTGGGAAAGCTCGGCACCCGTGAGCCCGAGATCTATGGCCACCAGACGTTGGCCGAGATTGAAGCCGGCTTGGAGCCGGTCGCCTCCGAGATCGACGCGACGCTCGAGTGGTTCCAATCGAACCACGAAGGCACGTTGATCGATCGGTTGGAGGCTCGCGCGGATTGGGCAGACGGTGCTCTCCTCAACGGTGGCGCGCTGACCCATTACAGTTACGCGTTGGCGGATGCAGTTCGGGCGTTCGCGAAACCGGTGGTCGAGGTACACATGTCGGACGTCCAGGCGCGCGAGCCGTGGCGCCGCGAGTCGGTGCTCGCCGAAGCGTGTGTTGACACGGTGAGCGGTTTGGGCGCCGACTCGTACCGTGTGGCGCTGCTGGCGCTCGCGCGCAGGGTGGACGGTGGTCGTTAGCGGCCGCCTATCGACGTCCGATCCTGGGGGCAAAGCGCTCCCAAAGATCGTCGTCAAGCCGCCTGGGTCAGCCAGCTGTCGGTTGACGACTGATCTCACCAAGTTGGAGCCCGCACCATTGTTTGGAGCCAGCGATGATGTCGCGCCGATCGCGTGGCACCGGGCGCGGGGCGCGAATGTGGTGGATGTCGACGGCAATCGTTACGTCGATCTGACAGGTGGGTTTGGCGCTGCGTTAGTCGGTCACCGGAACCGCCGCGTGGTCAACGCCGTTAATCGAGTGTCAAATCGGCTTCTACATGGTTTGGCGGATGCAGCGCCACACAGAGAACGCGTTGAGTTGGCGAGTGAACTCTCCCGGCTCGGCCCGATCAAAGGGGGTCGCGTGATGTTCGCCGGATCGGGTGCCGAGGCGATCGATATCGCGCTCAAGACCGCTCACCTGGCTACCGCACGGCTTGGCGTGGTGGCGTTTCATGGCGGTTATCACGGCACCAGCCTGGGCGCCCTGCGCGCAACCGGCCGCGAGTTGTTTCGGCAACCGTTTGAAGCGGCACTGGCACCAGCCACGCTTAGGGTGCCGTTCGCGGATTGCTATCGTTGCCCGTATCGGCTCACGTACCCGGCGTGTGGCAGAGCGTGCTTGGACGCCGCGCTAGCCGAGATCGACGCTTGGAATAGCGACGGGTCTCGCCCTCAACTCGGCGCGTGGGTCGTTGAACCCGTGTTGGGCCGCGAGGGGGTTGTCGTGCCTCCTCGTGGCTATCTCAAGGCGTTGGGTGAAGCCGCTCGCGAGCGACGACTCGTCGTTATCGCCGATGAGATCTTGACCGGCGGTGGACGGACTGGCCGATGGTGGGCCGGTGGTCCGCTCAAGCCGGACGTCGTGGCGATCGGAAAGGGGATCACCGGAGGTTTGCCACTGGCGGCGACGATCGGGCGCCGATCGCTCATGCAGGTGTGGGAAGGAAAGGGCGAAGCGCGCCACGCGGCTACTTTTATGGCTCACCCGCTGGCGGTGGCCGCTTCCCGAGCGGCGCTGACGGAGATCGCGCGCCGTGATCTTCCGGCTCGCGCGCGGAAGATCGGCAGACTCATGAAGCTTCGGCTTGGTCGAATCGCGCGTCGACAAGCGACGCTCGGGGATGTGCGCGGCGTCGGCGCGATGTGGGGTCTCGACGTGATCGGAGATCCTGTCACCCGGGCGCCTGATGCAGGAGTCGCCAGAGCGGTGTCCATTGCGTTGGCACAGCGTGGGTATCTCGCACTTGCCGGTGGTCCGCATGGCAACGTGGTCTCGCTTACACCGCCGTTGACCATTAGTGGGCGCCAGCTTGAAGGGTTTTTCCCCGCACTGGACGACGCGTTGACCGAAGTCACAACGCGTTAATCCTCAGGCAGATGCAACCTGTGCAAGAGACACACTATTTGCACAACATGAAGCGCGTCATTGTCACAATTTCCCTGGCTGCGGTCGCGTGCAGCAGCAGTAACGGCGGGTCACCGACCGATCCGATGCCCGATCCGGTGGCCACCAATCCGAGTGTGACGATCGGGTGGGACGGCGAGCGCGTCGATTGGGGAGCGCCCGAGCGGCTCGTTGCTACCGTTGCAAACACACCAACAGGAACAACGGTCGAGTGGCATTCGTTGGACGATTTCTACCTCGGCCAACCGGTTGTTCTTGGAAGTGGACCCGAGATCACGACCGCGGCACTAAAACCGGGTACCACAAGGGTGGAGGCGGTTCTCTACTCGGGTGAACAGGAGCTCGCACGGCAGAGTGTAAACGTGTCTGTAGACTACAGGGAGAGCTGGAATGTTCGGCTCGAGGGCCAGTTGCCTCTACCCGCGGGAACAGTTGGCGACGTCTGGGTTGAAGGCAACCACGCGTTTGTCGCTCGTCGGATCGCCGGTGGGATATCGATCATCGCGTTGGATGGCGCGCCGCGTGAGGTCGGTCGCTTCAACGCGGCCGGGTTGTTTACGCAGGATATCAAGGTGGCAGACTGAATCGCGTACGTGTCGCACGAGGGCGATTCCCATCCGAACTCCGTGACGATCGTCGGCGTCGGCGACCCGACGCAACCGACGATTTTGGGTGCCGTGCCCCGGACCGAAGCTGCCGGCGCGCACAACGTTTGGATTGATCGATCCCGGCTCTACATCGCTGCACCGCGTGAGATTCACGCTTATGACGTCAGTATCCCGCAGACTCCACGACCGATAGGTACCCTGTCATCGACTAATGGCACTCCCCACGACATCCACGTTCGAGACGGTATCGTGTACGGGTCGTATTTGGGGATAAGAGAGGGAGAGTTCAGCGAGCTCGTGATAGCAACGGATGCCGACGCCGGCTTGACACCACTCGCTTTCCAAACCTATGAAGGCGCATTCACGCACAGCTCGTGGCTTACCGAGGACGGGCAATTTCTCTACGTCGCTGATGAAATCATCAACGCTCCGATTCGGATTTTCGACGTATCCAATCCCGCTGCGCCGATCCTGGTTGCGACCTATCAGCCACGCGTCGGAACGATTCCTCACCAATTAGCGATCGTCAACCAAGAGAGAGCCTACCTGGCGCACTACAAGCATGGTGTCGAGGTGCTCGATATCACAGATCCGCTGGCTCCAAGGTTGATCGGCTTCTACGACACGTTCGCCGGCGCACAGGCCGATCCCGGGGCGGGCGCACCGAACTCGTTGTCACTAGCACATGAAAAGGACGAGCAATCGATCTACGATGGTGCGTGGGGAGTTCATTGGACGGCTGATGGCCGATTTGTAGTCAGCGATATGGCCAGCGGTCTGTTCGTGTTCACTTACGTACCGGGTTCCTAGTCGCTAGGAGCTTCGACCGGCTCCTCGATGAGCACCCTCAATCGACTGACGCGCATTCCGTCCAGGGCTTCGACGGTCAGGCGACACCCCGGTGCGTCAGTAACGTCGCCGATCTCGGGTCGCCGACCCAACTCGCCAAATACGTAACCACCGATCGTGTGGTACTCCTCTTCGTCGAGGGCGAGTGAGAAACGCTCGTTGAAATCGGGGATCAGCATCAAGCCATCGACCAGCGCTTGGCCGGGCTCGATCTCTTCCACGTCAGGCCAATTGGTTTCTTCCGCGCTTCTCACTTCGCCGACGATGCGTCCCATCACATCGCGTAGCGTGACGATCCCAGCGGTGCCGCCAAACTCATCGATCAGCACCACGATGTGGCGGCGGTTAGCCTGCATCTCCGCCAGCAGCTGAAACACGCGTACCGACTCCGGCAGCACGACGGGTGGCCGCAGAACACGTCGCAGATCGAGCGATGCTCCTTCCTTGGCCAGCAGCGGCAGCAGGTCTTTCACGTTCACGATCCCCACGATGTTATCGAGAGAGCCATCGTAGACTGGGTAGCGAGTAAAGCCATGCTCGTTGAGGATCGCCTCGACCTCTGACCGCGGCGCTGCCAGCTGCAAGCCTATGACCTCCGTTCGCGGGACCATGAGCCGGTTGGCGGTCAGATCGGCGAATTGGAACACCCGATGGATGAGCTCCTCTTCTTTGGGTTCGAGCACTCCGGCCTCCGTGCTGGCCGACACGATCATCTTGAGCTCTTCCTCGGAGTGGACGACGTGGTGACCCGCCGCCACGGGTCGAAAACCGAACGCCCGGACGACCAGCAATCCGACCCCGTTCAGGAACACAATGAATGGTTTGAAGAGCTTCAGGAACCACCGGGTTGGAAGTGCGATGTAGAGCGACGTTTTTTCTGGCCGCTGAATCGCGATCGTCTTTGGTGCCAGCTCGCCGAGCACGATGTGGAGTCCGGTAATGATTGCAAATGCGATTGCAATCGCCACTGCGTGGGCTGTCAACCAGCTCCAGGTTTCCGGCAGCCACCCGAGTAGCGGCTCGATGAGCGCGGCCAGTGCCGGCTCGCCGATCCAGCCCAGTCCGATCGATGCCATCGTGATCCCGAGCTGGGTCGCGGCGATGTAGGTGTCGATATCGTCGAGCGCCTCGCGGACGATCGAGGCCATCGGACGCCCCTTCCGCTCGAGCTCCTTGATTCGCGTCCTGCGCACCGTGACGAGCGCGAACTCGCTGGCCACGAAAAAGCCGTTCGCTCCCACCAAGAAAAGAACGGCCAGCAGACGAAAGAAGATGTCGAGTCCGGATAATGGAGGTTCCATCGAACGGGAAATCTAAGCCCGCAGAGATCGAAAATCACGACCGAGGTGCGGTCGATCGGTTGACGAGACATGACCCCTCGTCTAGCCTGACCGCCATCTTGCGAACCGATGAGCTTCTCCGTCGCGTCGCCGGCTTGGACCAGCGAACGCTCGAAGCCTGTCAGTCGGCAGGCTACGTGACGCCTGAGGCGCATCTCGGGGGGGATGACCCGCGCTGGTGGAGCGACGCCGACATGAACAAGCTGCGCGACATTCTGCGATTCAAGCGTCAGGGGCTCGAGCTGGAGGATGCGTTCAAGAAGGCCGCCGAGGATCGTTTCTTCGGTCTGTGCCCGTGCGATTGGAGGTAGATATGAAGATCACGATAGAATACTGCGCGGCTTGAAACTACGAGCCGCAGGCGTCCAGTTTGGCCGCCACGATCGAGGATAACATTGAATCCGCTGACGTCGAGTTGATCGCCTCTGGGGGAGGCGTGTTTGAGGTTGAGGTCGACGGCGCCCTCATCTACTCCAAGAAACAGACGGGCGAGTTCCCGCGGGAAAAGGACATCGTTGCCGCGTTGAGCAAGCGGTAGCGAGGGCCGCTCGGGTTAGCACGGCGTAGGTGCCCGACCACGCTACATATGTCGTCTTGGGCTCCGGACCGGCGGGCACGCGCGGGTCGGAGACGCTGCGGAAGCGCGATCGGGAAGCCCGTGTGGTACTCGTTTCTGACGACTCGTATCCTTTTTACAACCGAATCCTTCTCTCCAAATCGTTTCTCGAGGCCGACGATCTGTCACCTCAGGACATCGTCATCAAGCCGGTGGAAGTCTACGCTTCCCAGGAAATCGAGCTAAGAACGCAAACTGCGGTGGTTGGCCTGGATCCCGACGCGCGGGAGATCGAGCTGTCGCGTGGG
>CBDUCI010000088.1:0-9229 GCA_965365605.1 uncultured bacterium | reverse complement strand
TCACCGACGGTCAGGCTGTCGCCCGCTGCGCCAAGACTGGGCGTGTCTGGAACTACGCGGATGCGAACCGCCGACGAGTCGGCTTCCTGCGAAGAAAGCACCGCCGGATGGGCAACCAGCGCCAGCGCCAAAACCAGCAACCGGCAGGTCATCGCCTCCGCATCCTCAACGGTCGCCCGCGGCGCCGCTCTCGACGCTCGAAGAACCTTCTCAACGGTTCGACGTAGTCGGCCAGCGTGTCGATAGGCACCATGTCTACGCCGGCTTTCTGGAACACTCGTTTGCGATTGGTTTCGACGCGCTCGGCCGCAGCAGCATACGCCTCACGGACACGCGGCGAACCGGTGTCCAGCCAGCGCCGGGCGCCGGTCTCCGGTTCAACGACCTCGATCAGCCCGACATCGGGCAGCTCGTGGTCGCGACGATCCAACAGCGTAAGCGCCACCACGTCGTGTCGAACCGCCAAGGCCGCGAGCGCTCGCTCGTAGCCGGTATCCAAGAAATCCGATAGCAAGAAGATCACGCTTCGACGATGAAGCACGCGTGACAGAAACTCGAGCGCGCCTACCAGGTCCGTCCCGCGAGCGGGAGGATCGAACGACAGGATATCTCGAACCAACCGCAGCACGTGGGTTTTCCCTTTGCGTGGCGGGATGTAGCGTTCAATTCCCTCGGCGAACAACAGCGCGCCCGCGCGGTCGTTATTGCGATTGGCGGCCAGCCCGAGCACGGCTCCGATCTCCGCCGCGCGTTCGCGCTTCAGCGCGCCTTGTGTTCCAAACCGTGTCGATGCGCTGCCATCAACCGCCAGAATCACTGTCAATTCGCGTTCTTCGACGAATTGCTTGACGTATGGAGTGCCGCGCCGCGCGGTTACGTTCCAGTCGATGGCTCGCACATCGTCCCCCGGCTGGTACTCACGTACGTCGGAAAACTCCACTCCACGCCCCTTAAAGACGCTCGTGTACTCTCCCGAGAAGATGTCGTTGACGAGATGTCGGGTTTGGATCTCTAGCAGCCGGACCGTCTTGGCCAGCTCTGAGACGCTCACGGCACGTCGAGGTGCTCCAGCAACCGGTCCAGGACGGAGTCGGGGTCGACTTCTTCCGCCTCGGCCTCATAGGTCAGCAGGAGCCGGTGCCGCAAGACGTCACGCGCGACGGCCTTTACGTCGTCCGGGACCACGTAGCCGCGACCGTTCAAGAAGGCGCGTGCCTTGGCAGCCTTGGTGAGGAATATCCCGGCTCGGGGCGAGCCACCGAACGCGATCCATGGCTCGAGATCCTCGAGTCCGAAACGAGTCGGGTGGCGGGTCGCCTCGACCAAGTCCAGGATGTAGCTGAGGACCTTGTCGTCGACGTACACGCCAGCGACCACCTCGCGGGCGTGCAGAATCTGCTGGGGTCCGATTACCGGGCGCACATCGGGCGTTTCAATGGCTGTCATGCGCTCGATGATTTCCCGCTCGTCCTCGCGTTCCGGATACCCGACTCGAAGCTTGAGCATGAACCGATCGACTTGCGCCTCGGGCAGCGGGTATGTGCCCTCGTGTTCGATCGGGTTTTGAGTCGCGAGCACCAAGAAGGGCGCCTCGAGATGGTAGGTAGCCTCGCCAAGCGTCACCTGTTTCTCCTGCATCGCCTCAAGCAACGCCGACTGCACCTTGGCCGGAGCGCGGTTGATCTCGTCGGCCAGCAGAAGATTGGTGAAGACTGGCCCGCGGTGGACATCGAACTCGCCGCGTTGGGGATGATAGATCGTCGTGCCGACCAAATCGGCAGGCAGCAGGTCGGGCGTGAATTGGATGCGTTGAAAGTCACAATCGACGGCGCCGGCCAACGATCGGACAGCCAGTGTCTTGGCTAGGCCTGGCACCCCCTCGAGCAGCACATGGCCATCAGCCAGCAAACCGATCAATAGTCCGTCCAGCAAAGCGCGTTGCCCCACAACGACCCGCGCGATCTCTTCCAAAAGGGTCGAAGCGAACGCATTCTCGCGAGCGATCCGCGCGTTCGCCTCGGCTAGCGTAGCGGTGGTCTCGTATGCGGGTTCAGTCTGTGTCATGCGTCCTCTCAATACCGGTGTAGCGACGTCAAAGTTCCGGCGTCGCGACGTATCGCGCCGGGATCAACGAAGATAGAGAGTCCCCGATTCCACACGCCACCCACCCGAAACGCACCGCGCGGTGATCGTTCCGAGCCGATCCGTGCGATAGACGTCGACATCGGCTCGTTCGAGGCGCTCTAAGACCTCAACATGCGGGTGGCCATGGCGGTTGAGTGCGCTCACCGAGACCACTGCCGCCGTCGGCCTCACCCGAGCAAGCCAACGCAGGGTGGTCGAGTGCCGGCTGCCGTGGTGACCCACGTGGAGCAGGCCCGCCCGCAACGAGTCACCGAGAGCCGTGGCCAGCGTCGCTTCGGCTCGTTCCCCGATGTCCCCGGTCAGAAGCGCGCGACATCCAGCGTAGCTCAGCAGAAGGACGATTGATGCATCGTTGGCAGTCGTCGCCGAATCATTCGGATCGCTCGGGACCCATTCATCCTGGGGATGAAGAACATCGACCTTGACCACTCCCTGCCGCAGGTGATCCGCGGCTCTGAGTTGAACCGCTGCGGTCGTGGCGTGAATCCCGACCGTGGCGAGCAACCGTATGTAAGCTGGGTTGTCGTCGAGAGCCGCAGGGCTTCCCCACCGATCGACCTGAACACCGTTGACGACGCTCACGGCACCACCCACGTGATCGAGATCAGGGTGAGTCGAAATAAGCCATCGCAGGCGATCGATCCCATGAGCTCGGAGGTATGGCAATACGACGCTTCGCCCCGCATCGCCGTGCGGGTACGCAGGTCCAGCATCCACCAACCACGCCGCTCCGTCTGGAAAACGGATCACGATAGCATCGCCCTGCCCGACGTCGAGCCAGGTCAATTCCAAGCTATTGTTTGGTTGCCGATGACCGCTCAGGGATAGCGCCGCGATCACGGCCGCCACGCCCCATCCGGCAAGAGGCCGGTTTCTGGCGACCAAAACGGCCGCGACGAGCAACCCGGCCAGCAGGACGAACCCCCAGGCCCCGGGGCCCGGCACCCAAACTGAAAAGCGCGACGCCACGCCAACCACCACTGCTTCCAACACTCCGAGCGTCAGCGAGGCCGTAGCCGCAAGCGGGCCGGCGACGTGTCCCAAACCGAGTGCGTCGGCGATCAGCGCCAACCAAGCGAGTGGCAACCCGATAGCTGCCAGCGGGACCGCCACCGGGTTCACGAGGAACCCGGCTGGGGCGACCCATCCGAACGCGGTCGACTGCACCGGCAGGGTTCCCACACCAGCGGCCCCGGTCGCGACAACCGACGCCACGATTCCGCGCTGGACCAGGGAAAGCACGTCCATCCGACGCCCAGTTCGGAGAGCCCGTCCGGCCCCCCTTCCCCAAATCAACAGACCGGCCACGGCACTAAATGAGAGCGCAAAACCGAGGTCAAACAGGTCGAGTGGGCGCCAAGCGAGCACCGCAACCGCAGCCAACCCCCACACCTGCCACACCGAGACCTTCCGCTCTATCGCGTCAGCCCACAGCAGCGCCGCGCTCATCGTGGCTGCCCGAATCACCGAGGGTCGGCCACCGACCAACATGGCGTACGCAACCAAGATCAAGCTGGCCATACTCGCGCGCCGAACCGGCCCCCAACCCACGAGGCCGAGACCTAGCGCCAGCAGCCAGGCCAGAAAACCAACGTGCAGTCCCGAAACGGCCAGGAGGTGCAAGGCGCCCGCAGCGCCAAACGCATCGACCAGCGCGGGTGGCAACTGCGTGCGATCGCCGAGCAGCAAAGCCGTCACGAGAGGCGCCAACCGGACACCAAAACGGGCCGCAATACGGTCCCGAAGGTGCTGTTCACTGGTCGCCAAGAGCGGCACACGCTGGGATAATCGTTCGATCGGCTCGAGCTCGGTCAGGGTCCCGTGACGCCGTTGGCGGGCCAGACCTGGAGGCGGGTAGCCGCCGTGGCGATCGATGCGCAGTGGCTCGGCTCGCAGCTGACCGACAAGGCTCCACTGCTCACCGACCCTGGGTGCGGGCTCGCCCGCCCACGACCAGCGGAGAGTGGTGCCCCGGCACGGACGTAGGCTGCAGCCGAGCGCCTCGCCTCGCAGGTGCCACCTTTGACCGCCGCTCGGCACCACCGATGTCAAACGCACCGTCGCCACGACCTGCACTTCTCGACCGCTACCCGCCATCTGAGCCCAAGCCGCGGCGTCCACTCGAGCGCGATCGGTAACGATCACCAACCGAAGACCGACCGCGACCACGATGACCGTCCAAATACCGACGTGTGGGTCGACTCGATCGTTCACCACGCAGCACCCAGCTGATACCGTCAAGAGAATCAGGATCGCCACACCGAAGAGCGTGTGCGTGTAGGCGGTGGCAAGTCCCGCCAACCCCAGGACAACGGCCACGAAAGCAGCCGGAGCTATCGCTACACGGTCGAGGCTACGAAGTCTCTTGGCTAATAGATGTTGGGGCTTTCTGGCGATCGCAGGGGTGGGAAGCGGCGCGGTATCGTTGGCCGGTCGTCAAGATTCTTGACGGCACGCCACGATGGTGAATATCAGAGATTCGGGCGCAGGTCCGTCGCCCACGGATGCAGCCCAAACGACCGCAAGCGGTGGGCCTGAACGATTGGCCGCCTGTCAGTCGACGATGATAAACGTTCGCGATTGATGCACCGATCGATCGCTAGCATGTCGATCGGTCAGCGTGACATCGAGCGTGTAGGTGCCTGGGATCAGCTCTTGGGTGTCGAAGGACAGGTACTCTGCCGCGACGCGACCGGCCGAGCCTCGCCGCTCGAACGAGAGTGTGATCGCCTCGGGCTCCTCGCTGACCCCGACCAACCCCTTTACAGCCCCGAAGAGTCGTTGGACGGCGCCACGATCGATCGCTTTTGAGCGAACCGTATAGTCAACTCGAAACTCCGAGCCCCCAGCCTCATCGGCCTCGAGGTTATACACCTCGTAGTAGAGAAACAGCGGCTGGCCTCGCAGGAAGGTGCGCGATGGGAGCGGCAGCACCGTGTGGTTGTTACGATTGAATCGCGGGTTGTCTCCACCGCTCGTTACTTGCGCCGCCAGCACGACGTCCGACAACCCGAGCTCCCCGTCAGCGAAACCCCGCACATCCACCCGACCCTTCCATATCCCGACCGCACCGGACTCTCGGTCGTCGATCTGCAAGGCAAAGTGGTATCTCCCGGGCATCATGCGGACACGAAAGAGATCCAGAATGAACGACTCGGCCGAGCCGGTTCCTGCTGCGGGACGAACGCCTGTCACGTACTCCATCTCTTCGACCCGACGGGTGATCTCGCGCCACCCTTCGTCATAGATCGCCAACCCTTTTCTATATCGCGCACCGCCGGAATTCGGCATCGGCGTCGCGAAGTACACTACGAGTTCCGTCTCAGCACCCGGAAGCGCGAAGTTCGCCGGTTCCGGCTCCACCGGAAGCCGAACAGCCGGCTCGAATGCGTATGAATCTGACGAGAGCGCCAACTTCAGGTCCCGATCGATGCGGTCGATCACACGGTCGACGTCCCAGGCTCGCAAACCGCCCGGAGCGAAGTGTGCTCGACCCATCGGCGTCGTCGGCAGATCACTGTAGATGCAGTCATTCCCCAGGAACTCGGCTCGCTCGCCGAAGCTGCGCGGCCTTCGAAAGTTCACCGCGAAGGATTTCGTCTCACCCGCCTCCGAACGGCGGTAGTACCAGAACCCGCACTCATCGCGCCCGACACCGCCCTGAGTATCGGGCTTGCCGTGACGCAAATACAGCTCGGCTCGATCATCCATCGGCCGACCTTGAAACCGGATCGCGAGGGTCGGGCGTCCGAACCCAGTCGCGTCGATCGCCAACAGCTTCTCGAGACCCCATGCCTTCTTGAGCCGAAGCGATAGACGAGCAAACCGAGCTCGCTTTTGCTGCTCGATCCAGCGCTCGTTAACCGCGCTAAACGGCAGCGGATCACGCTCGTTCCACCAGCCCGCGAGGACGTCTCGCTTCTGCTGCACCGACCACGTCTCCCAGCCCGATCGGTCGCCTTCCGACAAAAGCGGCTCGAGGTCGCGGTAAAACAACTCGATATCGGCCTCTTGGCGCGCATCGGCCAACCCCTGGCGATACGCACGCCAACCGTCCTCCGGGTTCCCGAGCGCTTCCGTTATGACACCTTCATAGTATTGCGTACGTGATAGATAGGCAGCCGCACTACTGTGTTGCTTGAGGCGCCTCACCTCGGCCAGCGCGGCCTCGTAATCCCCTGCCTCGTAAAGCACATCGACGCGCCGGAGAGCCAGCTCGGGAGCGTACGATTGACCCAGATGGTGATCGAAAATCTGGGCCACTATGTGAGAGTCTTTGGTATCCAGGTAGAAACGATGCCAACGTTCGAATGCATCCCGATAGAACGGGTCGCGCCTGAACACTTCGTGGAAAGCCCGCCGAGCGCGGTTCTCGGCGTCCATGCCATCGATCTGGATGTTTAGATCGGCGAGGTCATACCAGGCGTCGATCGGATCCGGGTCCGCAGCCAATGACCGCTCGAGTGCAAGGCGCGCATCAAACAGCCGGTTGTCGAGCGCCAGATACGATCGCGCTAACGCTCGGTAGCCCGAGGCCCGCGGGTATCCCTCCCGCAGCGCCTGCTCGAACACTCCGGAAGCCTTCCACGCGTTGCCGGCGGCCAGCAGTTGCTCGGCCTTGGCGAACGTCAACTCTCCGGGTGTGTCTTGGACGAGGCTCGCGTCGGCGGTTGGTACAGACGCGATCAGCATCCAAGCGACGAGGCTCGTTCTCGCTATTCTCGGTGGGATCGATCCCGTCAATCGACGATCGAGAAGGTCGCAGTGCGTTGGGTGATTCGGTCGAAGAATGCGTGATCGGTGATCACAACCTCGAGCGTGTACGTACCGGCCGGTAAAGCGGTGGCGTCAAACGCCAGGTGCTCGGGCCAGGCGCGCCCTCCAAAATGCGGACCGCGGCGCTCGAAAGAGAATGTGATCGCCTCTGGCTCCTCGCTGATGCCAACCAACCCGCGCAAGCTCCCGAAGAACCTTTCGATGGCGCTGCGGTCGAGCTTCTCGGCGCGAATCGTGTAATCGACACGAAACTCGACCTCACGGTCATCGGTCGGCTGCAGGTTGTACACCTCAAAGTACAGATATAAGGGCTGGTCCCGAAGGAATCGATGCGACGGCAAGGGAACGATCATGCGCCCGTAGCGCTCAAACCGCGCGATACGCCCGCCCTCGACGATCTCGGCGGATAGCAGAAGGTCGGAGATATCGAGCCCGGTCGGAGAGAAGTGTCGCACCCGAACGGTGCCCTTCTTGACCCCCACCGCATCACCCTGGAGGTCGTCGACTTGCAGAGCATACCGGTATGTCCCCGGCGTCATACGAACCCGGAACAGGTCGACCAGGTACCACTCCCCGAGCTTCTCCTCGTTCTCTATGGCGCGGGTCACCAACGCTCGCATGTCCTCGGACTGGCGAGTGATCTCCCGCCAATCCGTATCGTAGAGCACCAATCCCTTTCGGTATCGTGAGCGGTTACCTCGAACCTCGATCTCCGGCACGGGCACCGCAAAATAGAAAACGACATCTGTATCCGTGCGGAAGTACGAAAAATTGGCGGGTGCCAAATCGACCGGCATTCTGTGTTCGATCCGATGATCGTACGTATCGATCGCCAGGCCGACATCCATGTCACGGAGTGCGTGTTCTTGCGCCCGCGCCAAATCGTTGCCGGTCAACCCCCCAGCCGCGAAGTATTCCAACGCGAGCGGCGTCGAGGGAATCGTGGTGAAGTTGCAGTCATTGCCAAAGAAAATACCCCGCGCCCCGACCATCAATTCATCGCCATCGGAGAAATTGACTCCCATTTCTCCATCCGGGAGACCTTCGCGGTCATAAAACCAGAAACCGCATTCATCGCGACCCACCCCCGCGGTTTCATCAGGCTTCCCGTGTCGGAGAAAGAACGCTCCGCGATCGTCGAGCGCTCGACCATCCAGACGAATCGCCACCGCTGGCATCCCACTGTCGCGACCGCCAAGCTCGACGAGCTTCTCTTTGCTGATCGGTTTCTTCCACTGATACGACTCGCGAGCCACCCGGATCCGCTGTTGTTGCTCGACCCATCGCTCGTTGAGATCGCTGAATGGTAGCGGATCGCGAGCGTTCCAGAAGCCCTCGACGAACGACCTGCGTCGTTCCACGGGCCAATCCGGCCATGCCGTCCGTTCGCGATTGGAGAGTAGCGGTTGGATGTCTTGATAGTACGGCTCGATGTCGGCTTCAGTCGCAGCGAACGCGAGACCGTTGAAGTAGTAGTCCGCGCCTTGCTCGAGCTCGCCGAGCGCTGCCAGTACGACCCCGGACAGATGTGATAACCGGGCCAGATAGCGCTCCTGCCGGACGCGCCGACGAAACTCTTCGATCGCCTCCCAGGCGCTCTCATACTCACCGGCATCGTTCAGAATGTCGATTCGCCTGAGCGCCAGGTCGGGGTCAAACTCGCGCTCCAGATGATCCTCGAAGATCTCGGCTACCTCGCGCGAGTCTCCCGGATCGAGATACATCCGACTCCATCGCTCGTAGGCATCGCGGTGGTACGGATCCAACCGGAAAACCTCTTGTAGCGCCTTGCGTGCCCGGGGGTCGGAATCACCGCCCTCCAAACGCAGGTTCACATCGGCTAGCCGGTACCACGTTTCGATGTCATCGGGTTCCGCTCTCAGTGATCGCTCGAGCGCCTCGCGAGCGAAGAATAGACGATTGTTGAGCGCCAGATAGGCATCGGCAACGGCTCGATAGCCAGGACCGGCGGGGTATCCCTCGCGCACCGCGCGCTCGAAGTACTCGCGTGCATCCCAGGCGTCACCCGACGCCATCGCTTCTTCGCCTGCTGAGAAGCTGGTCTCACCGTGGCCCTGAGCGTGCCCCCCAGCCACAGAGAAGAGTACCAGGACTGCAGCGATCGCTGGGGTCCAAAAAGGGTCTATGCCCAGTGGGCGGCCGGAGGATACCATCCTTATAGACTATAAATGCGTCACAGCCCCAGCCGTTCAATCACCGCCCCGCTCGCGCTCGAGCTGGCGAACGCGTCTGGCCAGTCGTGCGTTCTCCGCCCGCGCCGCTAGGTCACCTGGAAGACCGAGCAGGA
>CBDUCI010000087.1:0-9249 GCA_965365605.1 uncultured bacterium | reverse complement strand
ACCTGCGTGTCGAGCACCATGACCCGGATCGGCTTTCCCGACGCCATCAGTCGCGACAAGTTTTGGAACCCGATATCGAGCATCGCGCCGTCGCCGCCAATCGACAAAATCGGAGGACACAGCGCGAACTCCTCATCAGTAAACTGGTGCCAATCAAACGCCTCGAAGAACAAGTCGTGTTCGTCCGGGTCGTACGCATCGTCCACCAGCAGGCGGGCGCGGCGCACGGCGACAAACGCGTCGGCCATCTTGCGCATGTGCCCATCGAAGATCCCGATGGCGATCGAGGGCGCATCCTGGAATAGATGATTGACCCACGGGAACGGATACGGGTTGTAGGGATAGGTGCTGCCCCAGACCGACGAGCAACCGGTACTGTTGGTGATCCCCAACGACGCTCGGCCGTGACCGCCGGGCCCCTCCGTGTAGCGCCAGCGGAGGTCCTTGAGCTCGCGGATCGAACCCGCCAGCCGCGCAACCGCGTCGCGCTTCTCTACTGTGAGCGGCACATCGACCGTCTCTTCAGCGGTCACGGTCGAGACATCCAAGTCCGCGTCCGCGGCGAGCAAACCGCGCGCCTTGGTATCGAGCTGGGCGATCAGCCCATCGATCTCCGCCACAAACTGCTCGACCTTGGGTTGCACCAGCGCCTCGACCGTCGACGTGACCAGGTGCACCGCGGTCTTCTCTCCGCACCCCATGCACGCGCCGTCGCCACCGACCATCGAGCGGTAGTTGACCTTCTTGAGTAACAGCGACGGCAACACGCCGATCCCCTGCTCGAGATCACGGATGTTGATATACCGATCATCGGTGTCGGGGAGGTGCTGCCAAAGCTCCCAGTTGCGTCGCAACCGTTCGACGATCTCGGTGTCCTGCTTGACGGTGACCAACGCCTCCTCGGGACAGACGTCGACGCAGATGTTGCACCCCTTGCACGTCTCCGGGTTGATGGTGATCGACAGCAACCCACCGCTGCCCTTCGCCTTCGATTCGGGCACGTCAAAGAACGGTACCGTCTTGGCCAGCGGAAGCTCCGACAGGATCGAATAGACGGTCGCGAACTCCTCATCCAACTGCGCGCGGCGATCGGCGTCCCAACCGAGCTTGGCCACCACGTTCCGGTACGCCGCCGAGGCCACATCGCCAAACCCATGGAACTCCATCCCCTTGAGCAGCTTCTGTGACTCCTGGGCGAGCGGTTTCGCGAGCTGGCGAATCCGCGGCAGCGAGCGGCCGTTGGTGGCGGTTTCGATCGCCGCGTTCCACACGTCTTCGGCGGTGTTGACGAGGCCCGGTATCGCCGCATCCGGACACTGGACCCAACACTGGCTGCACCCGGTGCAACGGTCGGCCACGAAGTCCGGCACTTCGAACCGGATGTCGGTCATGTCGCGGATCGTGCTCGACGCCGCGGGCATCGCGCTGATCGCCGTAAACGGATCGGCGATCACGTCTTCGCCTACCAGGCAGAGACCACAGACTTGCTCGAAGAACCGGCCCGGGTTGCCGAACCCCTCGGCCGCGTTCGGCACGTCCATCAGCGCCGGGACGTGGCTCGCCTTTGACGGCTCGCTGACCAGGTCGACCAACTCCTCCTCGTCGAGAGCCGGTACCTCGCGCACCTCGTCAAAGCCACGCCGAATGACCCGATAGTTATCGTCGACGACGCGCTGGCCGAGCTTGCCGAACTTCGCCTCGAGCTGCGTCCGGATCCCTTCGAACAACCGCTCTTCGGTCAGGTTCTCCCGCTCCAGGAACGGCGAGGCGGCGAAGAACGCGCCCATGAAGGCCGCTCCCTGCATCCGATACCTGAGCTCGGGATCGCTCGCCTCCTCGGTAGCGATCGTGAACCCGTCCACGGCGAACACCTTGAGCTTCCGCTCGCGAACGTCGCGCCGGGCGGGAACCGGCAGCGACCGCCACACCTCTTCGACCGGCTGGTCGCTCTGGATCACGAACACGCCACCCTCGGAGAGTCCGGCCAGCGGGTTGGAGTGACGGAACACGTTCGGGTCCGGCGAGAGCACCACATCGACGTGTTTGAGCTCGGCGTTTATCCGGATCGGCTCGTGCGCCAACGTGGCGTAGAACGTCGTCGGCTGGCCCTTCTTCTCCGATCCGTACTTGGGGTTCGCTTTTACGTGGAGCCCGGCCAACTCGAACGCCGTCAGGACGAGGTTCTTGCCGGTCGTTATGGCGCCCCAACCGCCGATCGAGTGGATCCGAATGGCGATCGAATCCGGTGGGGCGAGATCGATGTTCCCCGCCGACGGCAACGTCAGGTCGGCCAACTTCGGGTAATCGTCGAGCAACTCCTCCTGCCAGAGCTGGAGCTTTGGGAGCTGCGTACCGACGCGCACGAAATCGATCCCCAGATAGTAGTGCCGCCGCTTGCTACCCTTGGGCAGCATGTTCTCGGCCGCCGCGATCAAGTCTCCCGGCTGCAGGTCGCGGCTGCCGAAGCCAAAACCAGCGGCGTAGAAATCGGGCGTCTCATCGAGCGTGACGGACGCCACCCCCGGGTACGGCAGCGGCTCTCCCGCCCGCCCGTTCTCGAGCGCTTGAGACATGGCGGCGCGGATCTCGCGCAACAGCGGCGGATCGACCGCCAATGGCTGGTCGACGCGCTCGAGAACGGTGACGCCCTTCTTGCCACGCAGCAGACGCGTGACGACATCGGCCGGGAACGGGCGGAACATCGTGAGATCGAGAACGCCGATCTTGAGACCGCGCGTCTCGCGTAGGTGATCGGCGACCGCCTCGGCGTTGGCGACCACCGAGCCTTGACCCGCGAGCACGTACTCGGCGTCATCGATGCGGTAGCCGCTCGCCCGGGCATAGTGGCGGCCGGTCAGGGCCGCGTATTCGGCCATCGCACGATCGGTCAGCTCGCGAACATGGTCGAAATAAAACGGACGTTGCGCGGCCACGCCCTGGGCGTACGCGTCCTGGTTCTGGACGACACCCAACAGGGCTGGGTAGTCGAGATCGAACATCTCCGGGATCCGGCGACGTTGTTTGCCAAAGACCATTCGCTGAGCGGCGGTTGGCGACTCGATCATGTCGCTGGGATCGCCGAGGTACTCCTTCACCAGCTCGCGCTCGGGAAGCAGCATCGATTCAATCACGTGGCTGGTGAGGAAACCGTCTTGCGCAACGACACCCGGGTTGAGCGACAGCTCGGCGACCCGATGCGCGATCAGGTTGAGGTCGGCACACGATTGAACGTCCTTGGCGAAAAACTGGAAAAAGCCGGTGTCGTCGATGGCGTGGTAATCGTCGTGTCCGGCATGGACGTTGAGCGCGTGCTTGGTCATCGCCCGGGCGGCAACGTTGAGCACATAGGTGAGTCGCTTGCCGGCCGCCGCATAGAGCGACTCGTGCATGTACGCGATCCCCTGCCCGCTCGAGAAGTTGGTCGCCCGCAGCCCGGTCATGCTCATGCCGGCGGTCACAGCGGCAGCGGCGTGCTCGCCCTCCGGCTCGAAGAACAGCAATCGGCGGCCGTTCACATTGGTCTTGCCCGAAGCCACCGCTTGCGCCCAACCCTCGCCCATCTGGGTCGACGGCGTAATCGGATAGGCGCCGGCCCCCTCGCTAGCCGCGGTCTCCATCTCGACGACCGCGGTGCCGCCATCCAGCGCTTCCCGGATACCCGGGTACCGGGGCGTTTCCTCGGTCGACGGTTTCTTCTTGAAGATCATGCCACTCTGCTTTCCGCGGTTTGGCGCTCCGATGGAAACTGTGCGCCTTCGACCCACACGATCGATCCGGTCGGACAGCGCTCGATGACCGCCGGCTCGGCGAGATCGATCTTGTCGTAATCGACGACCGCCAGCCCGGATCGCATCTCGATCAACCCGGGGGCACCATCCATCACGCACCGTTCACAAGCGTTACACGCCACCGAACATACGTCCGTAGCCGCATCTCCCTCGAGCAAGTTACGGCACTGCACGAGGAGGTGGTGTTCAACCGGCATGATAACAAACAGGTCCAGTGGACACGCATCCACGCAGTCACCACACGCGGTACAGTTGTCTAGATCCACCACCGGCAGATCGACATCATTCATGTAGATCGCATCGAAATCGCACACCACGGCGCAATCGGCCAGCCCGACGCAACCCCATGCACACGCTTTGCCGCCACCGCCGACCGCCACCGCTGCGCCGCAGCTTTCGACACCGAAGTACTCGGCCTTTCTGGGTGCGACATCCGAGCCACCGGCGCACAGCAACCGCGCCACGAGCGCGACCGCCTCACCGGCTTCGACACCCAGGTACTGCGCCACTTCGTCTCGCTCTTCCTGTCCCATCGTTGTGCACTTGGCGGGTTCGATATCGCCTTTGATGGCGGCTTCGGCGAACGCGCGGCACCCACCGAGGCCACACGCACCACAGTTCGTACCTGGCAACATGTCCGTGACGACGTCGAGGCGGGGGTCTTCCCACACCGCCAACTTGCGGTGCGCGACCGCGATCAGGACACCGAACGTAAGGCCAACACCGCCTAGAATCGCCATCGAACCGAGGATCGTCTCCAAGTTCACGACGGCGTCTCCCCGGTTGGTATGTCTGCCTGCTGGAGCAGCCACGCGGCGAGTCGATCGGCCGGCTCGGCCGGCGCTTCGTCGCCGTTGGTGCCACCGACCGCGGCGGCTGGCGCCATCGCTCTGGCTTCGGACATCGCGACCAAAGCCCTCAGATGGCCCAGGTCCTCGGCCTGACGAAAGGCGGAGATCGAGCCGCGGGCAACGCGCGGTTCGTCCTCGGGCACGTAGTCGGCCGAGAGCCGGTCGGCGAGCGTCGGTCCCTTCGCGGGATCATGGACAAACCGGGCCGCCGAGGCGTTTACGAGCGCGACCATCGCCGGTCCCGGCGTTGCGCGTGCGCGATCGAGCGCGTCGCTGTCACCGCTTTGGGCGATAAACACACCCGGAGTCACCAGCCGCGCCAGCGGCGCCGGCGGTGAATCACCGCGCACCAGCAGCACGATCTTGGCCGCACCATCGAGAAACCTGGCCAAGCCGTCGACCTGCAAAGCGTCGCCGTCGACGTCGACGATCAAGGGCGGCGTCAGAGCTCGCTCGGCGCGGCTCCACTGCGGGAACGGAAACGAAGACATCAACGGCTCGTGATTGGGCAAGCGATACTGGCCTTGGCGCGCAGCTTCGACCAACCGCGCGGCGCCGAACACACGTCCAAAGTCCGCCCACGCTGCAGCGACCCTAGCCACCAGATCGTCTCCCGACGCCACCCGAACGCAGTAATCGGCTGGCTCTCGGGATTCGATGTCGGTCAATACACCGCGCGCCCGACCAACCGCCTCGGCAGCCACCGGGTCCAGCCCCGGCTTCTTCGCTACCAGCGCTGCGAACCGCTGCGCGTCGATGTGTCCGGACGCAAACCGGCCCAACTCGGACGCCGTCCGCTGGGCCGCATCGCCCTCACCGGTCGTCCTGGCTGCGAGCATCGCGTCGAGCTCACCAATGGTGGTCGCGATCACCGACTGGAACGCGGCCCGTGGTGGCTCAAACGCCTCGAGCGCTCGCTCGATCCGTTCGTCAGACGGCATGCAGATCCAACTCCCCCGATAGGCGCGCGACCTTCTCCTCGGCGGTGATCGACGCTAGGTGGCGGGTCTCTTCGTACCGTGGACGCGACTCGTCACGGAAAAAGACTCCGAGCCGCGTATGTCCGTCGACCTCGGCCAACCGACGGGCGGCATGGATATCACTCGGGTCGTGACGCACCTGGTTCTTGTAAACGCTCTCGAGCCCCTCGACCATGACCCCGTCTTCGTGGACCAGCAACTCGATCGAGTCGGGGTTCTTGAGCCCTTCCTCGAACAGCGGCGCGGTGTACTTGGGGCAGCGTTGCAGGATACGCACAAATGCGAACCCCTTGTGGTGGTACGCCGTCTTTAGGGTCGCAAACAGGTGTTGCGGAATCCACTCCGCGGTCTGGGCCACGAACGACGCGTTGGTGACGCCCAGCGTCGCCTCCAGGGGGTTCATGGGCGGCAGGTGCGCCCCCCGGGGGTGCGTGTTGGAGCCGTACCCCTGCGGGGTCGTAGGCGACGTCTGGTTCTTGGTCAGCCCGTAGATGTTGTTGTCGAGCATCAGCGCGACCATGTCGATGTTGTAGCGCGTCGCATGGACCCAGTGGCCGGCGCCGATCGACGTGCAGTCACCGTCACCCATGACGACGAACACGTCGAGGTCAGGCCGATGCAGCTTGATCCCGGTAGCGACCGGCAGCGCGCGACCGTGAAGGCCGTGGAACCCGTAGGTCTTCAGGTAGTGCGGGAACCGACTCGAGCATCCGATCCCAGAGACAAACACCGTCGTCTCGGGCTGGAACTGCTCGTCCGCCAGCAGTCGTTGCGCGGCCGCCAGAACCGAATGGTCGCCACAGCCCGGACACCAGCGCGCGACCGGTCCTTCGTAGTCGGCACGCTCAAAGACCCGATCGTCGTCCAGCGCACACTGCAAAAGCGAATTGACTGGGATCGTCACGCCGTATCTCCTTCCCCGGTTTCCATTCGTTCTCGGACCGCCCGCGCGATCGCTCTCGGTCGCAGCGGTTCGCCAAGCACTCGCGTCCAGCAATCGACGTCAAAAAGCGTCTGCGCGCGGAGCAACCACGCCAACTGTCCACGGCGGCGGTTCTCGTCGTTGATGTACGGCGCGTCCGGATCGTCGCTGTAGTTGATCTCGACGGTCATGACCTTCTTGAAGCGGCCGAAGATCTCCTTGAGGCCCGGCTCGAGGGGGGAGAGGAAGCGCAGGTGAAGCGACGAGATGCTCAGCCCCTCGGCGCGCAAGCGGTCGACCGCCTCTTCGATCGCGCCTTTGGTGCTGCCCCACCCCACGACCAGCAGCTCGCCGGTGTCGTCGCCGTACACCTTGGGCGGATCGAGCGTGCTCTGCAGCACCGTGATCTTGCGGCTGCGCATCGTCGAAGAACGTTGATGCACCGCCGAGCTGTAGGCGACCCGGCTCGACTCATCGTGAGCCAATCCGGTGAGGGTGTGCATGCCACCCGGCTGACCGGGTACCAACCGTGGCGACAACCCCGTTGTCTCGTCCCACTCGTAGGGTCTCAACCCTTCGGGGACCGGGCTCAGGTCGGGTGGCGCCGCCACCCATGCGGGATCGAGCTCGGGGCGCCGGTACGGTTGCACTCCGGTCGCCAGGTTGGCATCTGACAGAACGATGACCACGGTGCGAAACGTCTCCGCGATGCGGCGTGCAGTGACCATCACGTGAAAACACTCCTCTATTGTGGCCGGTGCCATGACGACGTGCGGCGCGTCGCCCGGCTGACCAAAAATCGCCGCCAATAAATCCGATTGTTCGACCTTGGTCGGCAACCCCGTGCTAGGCCCGCCGCGCTGAACGTCGACCACCACCAGCGGCACCTCGGTCATGACCGCCAGCCCCAAGAACTCGGTCTTTAGCGCGAGCCCGGGGCCCGACGTGATCGTATACGCAACCTTGCCTGCGTACGACGCGCCGATCGCGACCCCGGCAGCGGCGATCTCGTCTTCGGCCTGGTGCACCACACCGCCAAACTTCTCGAACACGTCGCCCAACTCGTGCGACGCCGACGTCGCCGGGGTGATCGGGTACATCGCCGCCAACTCCATACCGGCGGCGATCGCGCCCAGCGCAATCGCTTCGTTGCCGTTCATAACGACCATTGGCTCGGTCGTCGGTTGGGCCGAGATGTTGATCCGAAAATCGAGGTTCTCCTGGGCCCAGCCGTAACCCAAGTCGAGCAACTCGACGTTACGGTTGTAGATCTCTTCCGACTTCTTGCGAAACGCGTGCGCGATCTGATCGCGGCACAGATCGAGATCGCGATCATAGATCCAGGCCAACATCCCGAGCACGAACATGTTCTTGCCACGACGCGGATCCTCGACGACGGTCAGACACTGCTCCTGCATCGGAACTTCGATGATCCGGTAGTTCGTCTCTTCGAGCTCGCGCTGCGCTTCTTGCCACGCGCTTTGGATCGTTTCGTCGGGATGGTCGGCCCAGATGTTCTCGAGCAGGATCGTGGCATCGTCGGCAAGCGCGTTCAAGCGGTGGCGGCCAAGCAAGACTTGCTCGTTGAACGCAACCATGAGCTGAGTCTCGTCACCCCAGTTCGTCACCGCCTTGGAACCGATCCGCACGCGGTTGCCGCTCCCACCGGCGGGACTGCGAGGCGGCGGCTCGATCTCGGCGGGGATGATCTCCACCGTCCAGACACCGTTCCCCATCTTTGCCGTTACGGCACCCAGGATCTGGCCGCACTTCTGCGCGCCTTCTCCCGAATCGGACACGATCTCGACCGTGTGCTCCGGGAGCTCGAAGACTTGGTAACGCGGCTCGCCGCTGTCGCTAGGACCGGCGCGCGCGGTTTCGGTTTGCGCTTTGGTCGTCACCGTCCACGCAGGTTACACGCAAGATGTATTCTCATCTATTAATGGTACCGGCTCGGGAGGCTCATAGGAAGCGGGGAGGAGCACTAAAAACGTGTAGGGGATTTCCCTTCACCTGGGACCTGTTTCAGAGCCAGCGCCGCACCCGGTCGCGATAGGCTCGATACGGGTCACCAAACGTCTCTTCGAGCCGCCGCTCCTCCCACGGGACGAACCCGAAGTTCAGCGTCAGGAGGAACGCAACCGGAACCAGCAGAAAGGGCACCGATCCCACGTAGATCGCGATCCCGAGCACGATCAGCGTGAGACCCCAATACATCGGGTTGCGACTCCACCGAAACGGCCCCTCGATGACGAGCGCAGTGCTTGCGCCGGTCAGCTTGTGCGTCGTCCCGGCGCGTTCGAACAGCTTCACCGTGCTGTACGAAAGCCACACCCCGGCCGCGACGATCACCAAGCTCAGCCAGAACCGGTACCCAATCGTTATCACCGCCGGACTCGACAATACGTAGTCCACGGCCCACGCGACGAGTAGGTAGACGATCGCCAGCCGCGGTGGGCGAAACATCTGCCGCATGCGGCTGCCGGCACCTTGAGCGTATGTTGTCATTCTTTGATCAACTGTTTTGGTTCCTACCGATTGAAAGAGACAGAGATGAAAATGGCTCGGGGAACAAACCCGATCAAGCTGAGGCCCGGTGCGAAGCCGAAACCATAGGCTCGACCAACCTGCCGCGGCTAGTTTCCACATGACCTACCCGACCCGCACGCCACGGGGGGCGCCTTGATCGATCTTCGAATCCTGCTGCT
>CBDUCI010000086.1:0-9302 GCA_965365605.1 uncultured bacterium | reverse complement strand
TATCGGTCTGGCGTTCCTGATCGTTGGCGTCACATCGTCGCCATTGGATCCCCGCTTCGCCGAGCCGGCGGCCTACGGCGACCTGTTGGCGGCGGCGCTCGCTTTTGTGGCCTTGATCGGTTTGCGATTGAACTGGACGATCGCGATCCCGCTCGTCTGGTTGTTCAACATCGAGGGATTTCTTGACCTCATCAACGCACTGTACCGAGGATTTCAGCGGACACCCGATGGTGACCTTGGTGCGACCTACTTCATACCCGCGATCGTTGTGCCAGCGCTGTTGGTGACCCACATGATCGTGTTTGCACTGTTGATCCACCGACCCGACGCCACAAGCACAGAAGCCCGCGCCTAACTACGCGACAGCGACAAAGTCCTTTGTCTCGAGCCAGCCGGCTTCGGCCAGCGCGGCGCGGATCTCTTCGCGCGCGCCCGGCTGAGCGACAGCCGCCAAACAGAATGATCCTTGGTACTCGTTGATCATTATCGGCGGCACGACCGGCGCGCCGTAGATCCGACGCCCGATCTTTCGCGGATCGAGATCGACGAACGCTTTCAGCGAAACCTTGGCTTCGAGCAGCGTGCGTGCCATCCCCTTGCCGGTCGGGCCGGCGCCCCAAACGACGATCCCGTCGCGATCCCGAAACAACGTCCGCGTGAGGTAGTGGACCTTGCAACGCCGAAACGCGTCCAGCGAGTACGTGGGGTCGGTGCGGGACAGCCGATCGGCTCGCTCGCGCCACTTCAGCAGCACTTCGGGCACCTTGGCGAACCGTCCACCGGCTTCCCACAATCTCAAGATCAGGTCGTAATCTTCGGCCCATCCCGTGGTTTGATACCCGCCGGCATCGTCGACACCCCTGGTGCTCGCCAGCAGGGTGGGGTGGGCGAGCGGGCACTCGACAAAGATGTCGCGCGCGATGTCAACTGCGGTCGTGAGCGAGTTGATCCAATCTTGATACCGTCGCGCCCCGTCTCGCAGCGCTTTCTCGGGGAAATAATCGATCTGGCACCCGACGGCGACGAGCGAGTCATCGCTCGCCAGAAGCGCCAGCTGGTGTTCGAGACGAGCCGGTGCTGCGATGTCGTCGGCGTCCATGCGCGCCAGGTACGACCCGCGAGCCTGAGCGCGACCGGTTTCGAGCGCCGCCACGATGCCGCCCTTGGGCTGGCTGGTGACTCGCACGCGGGGATCGTCTTCGGCCCAGATTTTGAGTTGCTCCAACGAGTCGTCAGTCGACCCGTCGTCAACGGCGAGGACCTCGAAATCGGGCATCGTCTGGGCTCGGAGCGAGGCGATCGCCTCTGCCAGATACGGTCCGCCATCGCGGACCGGGAACAGGACGGAAACGAGTGGACTGCTCATAGGTTGCTCCGAGCGGTGTTGCTAATAGCGGCCGGCGGTTCGCAAGGCATCGCTGCGCAGCGCCGCGATCCGGCTCACCAGCTCGATCATCGTCGGTTCCAGATCGTCATTGGGCCGCGGGGCCGGAAGCGGTTCGCCAAACCGAATCGCCACTGGCGCCGAGCGCAGCCAACAGTTCCGAGCCCACCGTGCGCCGCGTGGCAAGACCGCCAGCGTACCCGCGATCCCACACGGCACGATCGGCAAGTGCAACTCCTGCGCCATGACCGCAACGCCACGCCGAAACTCGAGCAACTCTCCGTCCGGAGATCGTTCGCCCTCCGGGTAGATGAGCACGCTCGAGCCGCGATCGACGACCGCGCCGGCGATCGAAAGCGTGGGGCGCCAATCCCCCGCTTGAACCAGCGGCACCAGGTTCAAGCCGTATACCGCCAACCGGTACTCAAACCAACCCCCCCGTGACGCGGTGAAGTGCTCCCACATCGCGGCCGGCGCGATACGGGTCGAACTGTGTACCGGCAGCGCGAACAATACCGTACCCGGATCGAGAATGCTGAGATGGTTGCTGGCGATGAGAGCTGGCCCGGGAAGCGCTGCCACGTGCTCTCGACCTCCGACGTCGAGATCGAACAGGGTGTGCCACGCCGGCCGCATGACGAGTGTGTGAAGCGCCGCGCGAGCGACCCGTATCGGTGGCGAGAAACGCCACCGTGCGAACGGGACGTCGGGCGACTCACGCTCCACCACGTAATCGTGTCCCGCGCGCGCAGTCTCTGTGGGTTCGCTCGCGATCGCTTCGGCGACCTCAGCCAACGTCGCTTCACCAGCGAAAACCTCGTCCGCAATGGTCGCCCCGTACGCCATCTCCACCTGTGTCATGAGCTCGACTCGATCGAGTGACGACAACGCGTCTTCGAGTCGCGTGTCTCGCGCCAGGTTGGGTGGTGCGACGCCGGTCAGATCTCCGACCATCCCGGCGATCGTATCGAACGGGTCGACGGAAGTGCGTGTGGCCGAGGTGCCGACCGAGGCAGGGGCTTGTCGCTGCAACCACTCGCGAACATCCGCGTGTCGGGGCTTGCCGGTTCGCGTGCGCGGGAAGTCGGGCTGCGGCCAGAGGTGCCACGATCGTACCCGCGCTGCGTCGGGCAGCTCGCGGTTGGCTTGCGTGACAGCGGGTTGAGCGTCGACGCCGGGACGAACGACGAGCACGGCGCTCACCGCTCCGGGGGGTGGCCACGGCCGTTCCAGCACCACTGCATCGAGGATTCCGGGTTGTCGCTTTAGCGCTGCGACGACCGGTTCCGGGTCGACATTGACCCCCGCGGTCGTCACGATGCGTTCACCCATCCGGCCCAGAAACGTGAGTCGACCGCGATCGTCCCACCGTCCCAGGTCACCGGTGTGGAGCCATCCCTGATCGTCGACCGCCGGCCCACCGACTCGCGCGGCGACGACGTTGGCACCCCGCACCAGGATCTCCCCGTCATGGGCGATCCGGACCTCCACGCCGGGCAGCGGTTTGCCGAGCGATCCCGGAGCTGTATCAAACGGGTGGTTCAGCGTCACCAGCGGCGCGGTTTCGGTCAGGCCGTACCCCTGAATGACCGCGTATCCGAGCGATCGCCACAGCGACTCGGTGGCTGTTTCCAGCGGCCCACCGCCCGACACGACCGCGATCAAGCGATGTCCGACCAGCCGGCGCAACGGCGCGAACATCGCCCATCGCACAGGCCACGGGCGGCTGCGCGCGATCTCCAGCTTGCGGCTCATCTCATCCGCACCCCAGAGCGACGCGCCCTGCGACTCGAGGTGGCGGGCGAGGAGCGAAAGCGTGCGCGGCACGGTGGCCAGGACCCACGCCCGTTCGTCGCGTAACGCCCGAGCCAGATCGGGCGCCGGCATCGGGTCGAGCTGGGTCGCGCGCGCGCCCAACAGCGGCGGCAGGAAAACACCCATGACTTGGCCGTACAGATGAGAAAGCGGGAGCGATACCGCGATCCGGATCGCTGGAGTCAGCCGCAGCGCCCAGCGATACTTGTCGATCTCGTTGCCTAGCGAGTCGAGCACCGAGCTCATGTTGCGATGGGTGACCGGCACGGCCTGCGGTGCACCGGTCGTGCCCGATGTGGTCACGATCTCGGCGATCCGCTCCGGATCGTCCGCTGGCCATGCAACCGTTGATGACGCGACCTCCTGGTCGTCGTGCCAACTGATCACCACTTGCGGTAACCCGAGTTCGAGATCCGGCACCTCGGATTCGGTACACAGCGCGCGCAGGTCGAGGTCGAGCGCGAGTTGGCGCAGGTGCTCGGGCTCGAACGATAGGTCGAGCGGTACGGCGATCGCGCCGGCGCGCAGTGTGCCTAGGAAACCGGCGTGCCACAGCGGTCCGTCGTTCAGCGCCAACGCGACGCGGTCGCCGGCCTGGACACCGTGTGTGGCGAGCGTGTTCGCAACGTGCTTGGCGCGATTCGCGATCTGGGGACCGCGCAGACCTCGTCGCCGCCACCTATCGGCGCGTCTGGCGGTGAGTCGCCGGCTGCGCTGGTATCGCTCGAGGTAGACGAGGAGATCGTGTCTCGGGTCTTGAGTGGCCTGCATATGAAAAAAGGTAGCGCGCTCCCCGCGACGGCCAAGGTCGCTACCACCTCGCCGGGCCTCGGGCACGCTTGAGCGAGTACCATTGCTCGGTGAGAGTGCGTGTCGGCCGCCGGACAATCAACATCTCGAACCCCGACAAGGTGCTGTTTCCTCATGCCGGGTACACGAAGTCGGATGTGGCCGAGTACTATCGTCGAGTTGCGCCCACGTTGTTGCCGTACGTGCGCGGTCGGCCGGTTACGCTGCACCGATATCCGGATGGGATCGACGCGGCCGGATTCTATCAGAAGGAAGCCGCGGACTACTTCCCGCGATGGATTCGCAGACAACGAGTGGCGAAAGAGGGGGGCTCGCTTCGCATGGTGATCGTCGACGATGCGGCCACGCTGGTGTATTTGGCCGGGCAGGCGATGATCACGCCGCACGTGTGGCTATCGCGCATCGATCAAAGGAAACGACCCGACCGGATGATCATCGACCTCGATCCGTCCGATGGTGAGTTCGAGACCGTGCGTCAAGCCGCCAAATGGGTGCGTGCGCGGCTCGAAGAGCTGGGGTTGGTCTCGTTCGTCATGACGACCGGTTCGAGTGGACTCCATATCGTCGTTCCGCTGCGGAGAACAGCGCCGTTCGACTCTGTACGCCAGTTCGCGCGTCGGGTCACCGACGGGTTGGCTGAAGAGCACCCAACAGCTCTTACTACCGAGCAACGCAAGGCGAAACGAGGCCGGAGGGTCTATCTGGATACGCTGCGAAACGGCTACGCTCAGACGGCCGTCGCACCGTACGCGTTGCGCGCTCGTCCCGATGGCCCGGTGGCGACTCCGCTCGCTTGGAGTGAGTTGGATCAACCCGACATGAGCCCGACCCGGTACACGCTGCGGACGGTGGTGGAGCGGCTCGATGGGATCGGTGATCCGTGGAAGGGAATGGGCCGCCGCGCGCGATCGATCGCCACCGCACAGCACAAGCTGGGGGAGCGATGAGCAAGCTCATGATCCCAAAGCGCAACGGTGGCGAGAAAAGGCGGTTTGACGCGGTGGTGGTGGGAACCGGCCCCAACGGTCTGGCGGCGGCGATCACGCTGGCGCGCGAAGGGTACACGGTGCGGGCGTGCGAAGCAGCGGCCACCGTCGGTGGTGGGATGCGATCGGCAGAGCTGACGCGACCCGGTTTCGTACACGACGTTTGCTCGGCGATCCACCCGCTCGGTGTGGGCTCGCCGTTCTTTCGCGCGCTGCAGCTGGCCGAACACGGACTCGAATGGGTGCACCCCGATGCACCGCTGGCGCACCCGTTGGACGACGGAACAGCGGTCGTTCTAGAACACGGGGTCGATGCGACGGCGGCTGGGTTGGGCGAAGATGGCGACGCCTACCGCGCGCTCATCGACCCGCTGGTGGCCCGTTGGGACACGATCGTCGATGACGTGCTCGGACCGGTCGGTCTGCCGCGCCACCCGATCGCGATGGCGCGCTTCGGGGCCCGTGCGCTCGCATCGATGGAAGCGCTCTGCAGCCGCCACTTCAAAGGGCGCCGCGCGATCGCTCTGTTCGCCGGGTTGGCCGCGCACTCGATCCTGCCGCTCGATCGAAGGCTGACCGCCGGCGTCGCGTTGACACTCGGTGTCGTTGGCCATGCCGTCGGCTGGCCGCTGCCCCGCGGCGGCTCGCAACGGATCGCCGACGCGTTAACGGCGTACCTGCGATCTCTCGGCGGAGAGGTGGTGACCAATGGGGCTGTCGGCTCACTCGACGAGCTGCCAGCGGCACGGGCCGTGTTGCTCGACGTCACCCCGCGGCAACTCGTCGCGATCGGTGGCGATCGCCTGCGGCCGCGCTATCGCCGCCGGCTCGAGCGCTATCGATACGGCCCCGGCGCGTTCAAGGTCGACTGGGCGCTGGACGCGCCCATTCCGTGGACCGCGTCGGAGTGCGGTCGTGCGGCGACCGTACATATCGGTGGGACCGCCGACGAGATCGCGCTCTCTGAGCGGGCCGCATGGCACGGAGACATCGCCGAGCACCCATTCGTGCTGTTGGCGCAGCCGACGCTGTTCGATCCATCTCGGGCGCCGGAAGGAAAGCACACCGCTTGGGCCTACTGCCACGTTCCGCACGGCTCACGGGTCGACATGACGGACCGGATCGAAGCTCAGGTCGAGCGGTTCGCCCCCGGTTTTCGCGACCGGATCATCGAGCGCCACACCATGGGACCACTCGAGCTCGAAGCGTACAACCCCAACTACGTTGGCGGTGACATCGGCGGCGGCGTCATGGATCTGAAGCAAGCTTTTGCTCGCCCGGTGGCGAGCCGCGACCCGTACAGAGCGGGGATCGAAGGGGTTTACTTGTGTTCCGCGTCGACGCCGCCCGGGGGTGGCGTGCACGGAATGTGCGGTTACCACGCGGCGCGCTCAGCACTGCGACGCTCTTTGCGGTAAGCGTTGATTGCCCAGTAGCGAGCGAGCCACCACATTCGCGCCATGATCACCGTATCGTCGAGTCGCCGCCGTGCAACGTTTGGGCTATGGGTGTTGACGTTGCTCTTCGCCGCAGACGCGACGGCTCAAACCAACGCGCCGCAGATCTTCTACGAGCAGGATGGTCGCGGCACGGCGGTTGTGATGATCGCCGATTGGGCCAACGACACCTCGAGCTGGCTCCACATTCTGCCTTACCTGCGCGACAACCATCAGCTCGTTCGTTACGACGTGCGAGGCCAGGGGCGGTCCGAGCCGGCCGCCAACGGCGACTATTCGCTCGACTCTCACCGCGACGATCTAGGCCGGGTTCTCGATGGGCTCGGCCTCGAGCGCGTGCATATCGTGGCGGCTGGGTTGAATGCGCGTATCGCGATCGCTTTCGCACACGCGTCGCCCGATCGCGTCCGCTCGATGGCGCTGCTCAATCCGCACCTGGCCTGGACGCGTGACGAACTGTCATGGTGGGACCGATTTCTCGACGCCTACGATCAGGTCGGCGAGCCGTCTCTCGGTGAGTATACGGCGTTGTTTATCGAGCGCTGGTTCGGCACCGTGTTCGCGAATCGCGAACCTTGGGTCACGCCGTTCTACGACCTCATGCTCCGGCGCCAGGCACCGGATCCGTTGATCACCTCGATCCGCTGGTGGCTGTCGACCGACCTGGCGCTCGATACCGAGCGCCAGGTAACGGTTCCAGTCCTCCTGGTGCGGAGTGATCGCGGCGGGCCCGCTGTTGGAGAGCCGCGTCTGCGGCAAGCGTTTCCGCGGATGCGGCAGATCCGAATCGATGGGAGCGGTCGCCTGCCGCAGATCGACGCGTCGCGAGAGCTCGGCCCCGAGTTGGCGTCACTGTTTGTCGAAATCGACCGCACCGAGCCCGAATAGACGCTGGTTTTCGCCACTACTCCTTGCGGTGGTAGATGCCGGTGAACCATGGCGACCACTCGTCTTCTTCGGCGTCGTATTGCTCGAAGTGCTGACGCACCGTGCCGTCCTCCTGGGGCGTCCATAGCCCCATGAACTTGGCCGTTTGACCGTTGCTTTGATAGACGATCTCGCCGCGTAGCTCCATCGACCCGTCGTCGGTCAGGCCACCCTCGTAATCGATGACCGCGGCTTGGCTGACCCATACCTGACGCCACTTGTCGGTTGCCGGATCGTAGTAGTTGTAGCTCTGACCCGTGCCACCGCCAGCGCCCGTCCACCGCTCGACGACCAGGCAGCCGTTCTCCTCGTATTGAATGGAGTTGTCGCCGGCCTTCGTGCCATCGAGGGTGAACACCTCCCACTCGCCGACCCAGAAGTCGAATTCGCGGTATCGCGGGTTCTCCTCGCAGGGGTTGTCCTGTTGGTTTTGAGCGACCGCGGCGCTGGTTGAGAGAACGACCCACGCCAGAACCAAACATGCTGTGCGCATTGAGCCTCCTTGTCAGTTTCTTGTCAAGGCTGGCGAATCGTGGTCAGGTATCTCTAGAAGTACTTTCGGTGCTGTTCCAAAACGATTTCTCCGGGGCGATTGACGCTCCCCAATCCCGGGTGTATCTTAGCGTTCCCCCCAAAAAATGGGCACGGGAACACGCTCTTTGACAATTGAAGTGTCTGTCCTTGTAGGGCAGCCGATTTTCTCTCTCGAGAGAACTTTGGTCAAGCTACTAAGGGCGCACGGTGAATGCCTTGGCTCAGACAGGCGATGAAGGACGTGGCAAGCTGCGATAAGCCTCGGGAAGGTGCAAACAACCGATGATCCGGGGATGTCCGAATGGGGCAACCCACTGCGCTTCATAGTGCAGTATCCGTTGGCTGAATACATAGGCCGGCGGAAGCTAACCCAGGGGATTGAAACATCTAAGTACCTGGTGGAACAGAAAGTAACCACGATTCCGTTAGTAGCGGCGAGCGAAAGCGGAACAGCCCAAACCGTTATGGTGTCAAGCCTGCAAGCGTTGCCATAGCGGGGTCGTGGGAACTGCGATGAGGTCGTTGCAGCGATCTCCGGGAGTCACAAAAGTGATCGTTAGCCGAATCATCCTGGAAAGGTGACCCACAGAGCGTGATAGTCGCGTAGGCGAAAGCGACTCACTCTCCCGTAGCAGTCTCCCAAGTAATGCGGGACCCGTGAAATCCTGCATGAATTCGCGAGGACCATCTCGTAAGGCTAAACACTCGTCTGAGACCGATAGCGCACCAGTACCGTGAGGGAAAGGTGAAAAGGACTCCTGACGGAGAGTGAAATAGAACCTGAAACCGTGTGCCTACAAGCGGTAGGAGGTTGGCCGGCTTTCGAGCCGGTACGACTGACTGCGTGCCTTTTGCATAATGAGCCGGCGAGTTGCTGCTACGTAGCAAGCCTAAGGGGAAGCCCCCCGGAGGCGTAGCGAAAGCGAGTCCGAAATGGGCGACTGAGTTGCGTGGCGCAGACCCGAAGGGTGGTGAGCTACCCATGGCCAGGTTGAAGCGGAGGTAACACTTCGTGGAGGACCGAACCGTTGAAGGTTGAAAACTTCTCGGATGAGCTGTGGGTAGGGGTGAAAGGCCAATCAAACCACCTGATAGCTGGTTCTCCCCGAAAGATATTTTGGTATCGCCTTGCGTTAGAGTGTGCCGGAGGTAGAGCACTGGATGGGCTAGGGGCCCTACCAGGTTACCAAACCCAACCAAACTCCGAATGCCGGTCACATGTTACGCGGGAGTCAGCTGCTGGGGGATAAGCTCCAGTGGCGAAAGGGAAACAACCCAGACCGACAGCTAAGGTCCCCAAGTCCTGGCTAAGTGACAAAGGATGTGGATTTGCCCAGACAACTGGGAGGTTGGCTTAGAAGCAGCCATTCCTTGAAAGAGTGCGTAATA
>CBDUCI010000085.1:0-9342 GCA_965365605.1 uncultured bacterium | reverse complement strand
CGGTCGCTTGTTCACGGCCTGGCGAGCCGCCGAGCGGAATCGGCTTGCCAGTCACGATCCCCGGCGTGTGACCATAACGCTGCCCGTAGGCGTCCATCATCCAAGCCATGATCTGAGCATTGGTATTCATGTCGGGTGCCGGTATATCGCGATTGATACCCAGGATGTAGGAGATGTGCGAGGTGTAGCGGCGGGTCATGTCGCGCAGCTCACGCGGGCTCATTCCCAGAGGGTCAACTTGGATGCCGCCTTTCGCGCCGCCGAAAGGAACGTCAACGATCGCGGTCTTCCAGGTCATGAGCGAAGCCAACGCCCGGATCTCGTTCAGGTCGGCCTCCGGATGGTATCGGATTCCCCCCTTGTACGGTCCGCGAGCGCCGTTGTGCTGCACGCGATAGCCGATGAAGACCTCGAGACTGCCATCGTCCATCCTCACCGGCACCTCGACCCGCATCTCACGATACGGGGTCTTGAGGAGAAGCCGGAAGTCCTCCGAAATACCAGCCGCGGTAGCTCCGATGTCGAAATAGTGATTGACCGCCGCGAACGGATTGGTTTCGAGTTCCGCTGCGGTCGCGTCCATGGTCTCGGTATCGCGCGTCGATTCAGCAGCCGGTGGGTTCGACATGGCCGTCGCAGTATAATCCGCGCCCAATAGGTCGGCCATCGCTGATCAATGCTGCGGAGACCCGATTAACGGCCTTCCCCTCTTAGGTTTACGGAGGCCTAATGGCATCCGATCACCACGCCGTCGCCTCACCGGTTCAATGGCTCGAGTGGGGACCCGAAGCGTTCGCGCGCGCACAGCGCGAGGACAAGCCGATACTGCTTCGAATCTCAGCGGTTTGGTGTCACTGGTGTCACGTGATGGACGACACCACCGATGCCGACCCTGAGGTCGCCCGGCGCGTGAACGAGTGGTTCGTACCACTGCGAGTCGACAACGATGAACGCCCCGACGTCAACGACCGCTACAACCTTGGAGGTTGGCCCACTACCGCCTTCCTCACCCCCGACGGCGAGCTCATCACCGGCGGTACGTACTTCCCGGCGGCGCAGTTCAGCGACATTCTCGAACGGGTCCACCACGGTTGGGTCAACGATCGTGAGGCTATAGACTCAGCGGTCGAGAAGGTCCGCGAACGACGCACCGCGACCCTCGCGGAACGTTCCCAATCCCACGCCCCCAACGCACGTTTTCTCACCACCGCGGTCGAGTCTGTTCTCGACGCCTTTGATTGGCGTTACGGCGGATTTGGGACGCAACCAAAGTTCCCACATCCCGAGGCGGTGCGACTTCTGCTCCACGCGTATCACGGCAGCGGCGCCGATGCCCCGTTGGAGGCGGCCAAGAAGACATTGGTCGCGATGCGGGACGCTGGCTTGTCAGAGAATCGCGCATACGGGCTCTACGATCACCGAGCTGGCGGTTTCTTCCGGTACTCGACGACTCGTGATTGGAGCGAACCCCATTTCGAGAAGATGGCCGAAGACAACGCGAGGCTGGCTATGGCATACCTCGATGCCTACCGGTTGACCGGCAAGGAGCGGTTTGAGAATTCCGTTCGCGGCATCTTCTCGTTTGTGCTTGAAACGCTGAGTCACCGTGAGGGCGGTGCATTCGGAAGCCAAGATGCAGACGGAGAAGCCGAGTACTACGGACTCGAGCTAGTCGAGCGCGCCAAGCGCTCAATGCCCACCATCGACCATCGTCTCTACACCAACTGGAACGGGATGATGGTAGTGGCCGGATTTGAGGCGGCCGCTGTCCTCAACTGGCCCGAGCTCACCGAGTGGTGCGAGCTCACGGTTGAACGGTTGACGTCCAACCTGTGCACATCGGACGGCGCCATGCGGCATGTTCTTCGCCCTCCATACGGCGGAGACTCGGTTGATGTTGCTGCGCCACTATTGCTGACCGATCAAGCGTGGTGGATGGCAGCGCAATTGGCAGCTTTTCAGAGCACCGGGGTTCGCGACCACTTCATGCGCGCGGAGAAGCTGGCGCATGTGATCGAACGCGACTTTTTCGACACCAAACGCGGTGCGTGCCGGGACCGATCGTTTGACGCTCGTGGGGACGGGATCCTGGACGAGCCGCACTATCCGCTGAGCGATAACGCCGCTGCCGCCTCCGGCTTTGCCACGTTGACGGCGCTGGGCGGTGATGGGCGGTGGCGCGAGCGGGCAGAGTCGATCGTCCAGGCGCTCGCCGGAGAGGGAGCGCGCTTCGGACTGCTGGGCGCCAGCCTGGCGCTGGCGGCGATCCACGTCGTGGACATGCCGGTTCAGATCCACCTAGTCGGCCCAGCCGATGACGTAACGTTGCGAACACTGTGGAGGGTCGCTTGGCGGCGCTACATGCCGTCGCGGGTAACGGAGATCCTCGATCCGGACCGCGATCCGGCTCGGCTGGAATTGCTCGGCTATCCGCGCGAGGGGGATCCTAGAGCGTATGTCTGCATCGGCGATCGATGTCTAGAACCCGTGAACGCGGCTGACGCACTAGAGCGGCAGTTGGAGAGTATCGGGCGACAGTAGGCCGGGTATCAGGGATCCTGGCGCGCGGAATCGAACGTCAGCGTGGCACGGGGGGCGTCGTTTCCGAGCCGATCCGTGATCGTCGCCTCGAGGGTGTGCACGCCCGCCGGCACCGATACGCCGGGCGGTGGGAGCGGCAACGTCGTCTCACGTTCTCCGGCCGGCACCCAAGAGGCCAGTTGGAAAACCGTGCCTTGGGCAGTGATCAGCCGAAATCGGAGCGCGGCCAAGTCAAGGCCGAATCCGGCACGGTCGACGTAGTGTGCCTTGACGCCTCCCGCGGTGCGCTCCAACGTCAATGACGGCGGAGCAAAATTCTGCTGCGTGGTATCTGAACCGACACCGAGTCGGGCCACGATAACGTCCGCCGTGCCGCTCATCCGGTGCGCCGCGCTGCCATTGAGACCGAACGACAAACGACCTTCGCGGGGAGCCGTCCAGACGATCGGCGCGAGTGGCCAAGCGAACCACGCGCTGTTCCCAAACCGGGCGGTCACCTCGCCAGCCAACGCCTCGGGCACTGGTGGCGGCGCGGCTCCGGGCCGCGCGATGCGAACGCGATTCTCTACCCAGACCACCAGTCGCTCCCCGCTCGAGAGAGCGATCTCTGGTCCTGGGCCGTAGGCTTCGACCCGCAACGTGTCGGTGGGAAGGTTGCGAGGAATCGACTGCGACCGCGCTGGGGTGGGCCAACCGCTGGCGAGGATCGCCAGCCCGAGCAGTGTCAGACAGTGGGTGCGGCTCACACTGCCTTGTCGATCACGACTGGCCAGCGCGCCGACGCGATCGCCAAGAACGCCCGCGCAGCGACCTGTGCAGTCTCATCACCCCAGTCCCATCGTGGCGACAGTTCCATGATGTCACCACCGTAGAAAATGGGCGACGACGCCCATACATCGAGCGCCTGCAGCACCTCGGACACCGACAACCCACCCGGCCCGGCGGCGCTGGTCCCCGGCGCCTGGGCTTGATCGATGACATCCAGATCGACCGAAACGTACAGCCGATCAGCGTTCAGAGTGGCGCGCTCGAGCGCCTCCTGAGCGACCTGACCGATTCCGCGTGCACGCACCGTCGCGACATCATAGACGCCGACTCCCCGCTCCTCACACCACGCCCGATGGACTGCGGAGTTGGCAAAGGGTCGGATACCGATTTGTATCAGCTGCTTGGGCGAAAGCGCCCCCAGCTCTAGAGCTCGCCGCATCGACGTCCCGCTCGAGATCGAATCGCGGCTGTACGGCCGCACATCGTGATGAGCGTCCAAGCTGATCAGACCCCAGCTCCCGCCACGCGCGTCGACCAGCGCGCGGAACACGGGAAACGAAAGACTTTGATCACCACCGATCGCGATCAGACAATCCACGCGATCGAGCACGCCGGACAGCACTTTCACTACACGATCGTGGGCGTCTGCGACCCCGAGGTTACGAAGATCGACATCCCCGAGATCGGTTATCCTCGATCCTACCGGCCATTGGGAACTCCCCTGGTCGGCTGAGAACCGCGTCAAAGCGGTCCGAAACGCATCCGGTCCACGACGCGCACCCGGTCGGGTCGGAATCGCAGCATCAAAAGGAAGCCCGACGATCGCCGCCGCACAGGGGCCACCATCGTCGGGCTGGATCCGCTCCACCACTCTGCCCCCACCATCCGATGTGGGATAAAGCGCCCTCGGAGGCAGCAACGGAGGTTGAAAACCAGCGCTGGTCCGATCGCTACTCGAAATCGAGGTGAACCTCCCCATCGACGTGCCGGATCATCAGGCCCGACTCCGTCCGGCGTCCATTCATCGATCCAAGAGATGAAAACCGACGCTGAGCTGTATGAACCGCCGGTTGGCTATACCGTCAGACCACGTGGGCCAAGCGACAAGAAAAGCTGCTAGGATCGCCACGCCGACCAGCGAGAGCGCAAAGTGATCACCGCCAGCGGGAAGCGGTCGAACGTTTGCCGCGCTTCCGACGCGACGTGGTAAACCGTGGGGCAGCGCACTCAGACGGTAAACGACTCCAGTGTCTCGGATCGCGAACGGTGGCGCAGCCTGTCGAGCGCCTTCTCCTTGATCTGACGAACCCGCTCGCGGGTAATGCCGAGCACCGATCCGATCTCCTCCAGGGTCATCGCCTCGTGGTTGTCGAGCCCGTAGTAGAGTCGAAGGATCTTCGCCTCGCGGGGCTTGAGCGAACCGAGTGATCGTTGAATCGCCCTGCGACGAGCGCTCTCAGCCGCGTTGTCATCCGGTAGCGGGCTGTACTCATCGGGCAGGTAATCCAACAACTTGTTGTCCTCTCCCGGCGTCAACGGCGCGTCCAAAGACAGGTGCGCCTGCGAGATCGACATCGTCTTGCGGACTTCCTCAATCGAGATGTCCATGCCTCGCGCGATCTCTTCGGCTGACGGTTCTCGGCCGAGCTCTTGAAGCAGCGCGTTTGACCGCCGACCGATTCGATGCAATGTCCCGGCACGATTGAGCGGCACGCGGACAATCCGCGATTGTTCCGCGAGCGCCTGGAGGATCGCCTGGCGGATCCACCACACCGCATACGAGATGAACTTGATACCCTTCGTCTCGTCAAACTTGTGAGCGGCGCGAATGAGCCCGACGTTGCCCTCGTTGATCAAGTCGGCTAACGAGACACCCTGGTTCTGGTACTTCTTGGCCACGCTTACGACGAACCTGAGATTGGAGCGACAGAGTGTCTCCATCGCTTCCTGGTCGCCTTCTCGGATGCGGCTTGCGAGCCGCGCTTCCTCGTCACGAGTGATCAGCGGATAGCGGCTGATCTCTCTCAGGTACAAGTCGAGAGACCCCTCATCAAAGGTGGTCTGCTTAGATGCGTTCAGTGCCATAGCCATACAGGTCCCGGTCTCCCTGAGTCTATGGATTGTGGAAGGGGCGCGCGGTGCGCCTGTGAGTAGATGTTGAGCGATTATACCATAAGAAACCCGAAGATGTCCAGAAACTATCGGATCAGATCACCGATGCGACCAAATCGGATTTCGTCGATCCAGGGGATTGGACCGGCTGACTCTTTGGAGAAGTACACGATTAGCGGCTGACCCTTGATCGCTTTCTGGGGGACAAAACCCCAGTATCGGCTGTCCGCCGAGTTGTCGCGGTTGTCGCCCATGACGAAGTAGCTACCGGGCGGGACTACGATAGGTCCCCAATTGTCGCGCGAGGGCCGGTACCCATCGAAGTCGACCTCGGGCGTAAGAAACTCGCGTTGCCAAGCGAACTGCGGGCGATACTGGTCATCTAGGCCATCGACGTGTCGTGCGTACGGTTCGCGCAGCGTCTGTCCGTTGACCGACAACACCTTGTTGCGCATCGACAGCGTGTCGCCGGGCATCCCCAGCACTCGCTTCACGTAGTCGGGATCCGGCTCGTACTCGTTGTACGGGTCGGGGTAGACAAACACCACGATGTCACCGCGCTCAATCTCGCTGAACCCGGGCAAACGATACCCCGTACCTGGGATCTGAGCGCCGTACACGACCTTGTTAACCAGCAGAAAATCCCCGATCAGAAGTGTGTCTTCCATCGAGCCGGTCGGGATCTTGAATGCCTGGATCAGAAACGTGCGAATGACGATGAAGAGCACGAATGCCACCGCGATCGATTTCGCCCACTCCCATGCACCGCGTCTCAACGACGACTCCACCGGGGCCCGCGTGTAGCGCGTCTTCCCTTTTTTCTCTGTTCGTTTTGCTCGGCTCAAAGCTGTAATCCTTTGCTCATGATTAGAGCGATATTTACGTGTCGATTTGGGCCCGCTGCAAGTGTCCACTATAGTCGACGTAGACGGTCTTCAGATCGCTGAAAAAATCGTAAACCGGCCAGCCACCCTCGCGGTGGCCATTACCGGTGTCCTTTACCCCACCGAACGGATAATGAGCCTCAGCCCCTATCGTAGGGCCATTCACGTATGTGATCCCAGCGTCGATACGATCGATGGCCTGGAACGCCGCGCTGACGTCCTGAGTGTAGATCGATGACGAAAGTCCGTAGCGGACGTCGTTCATGACCTCGATCCCATGGTCTAGGTTCTCGACTCTGACAACGGACAGCACAGGCCCAAAGATTTCCTCCTGCGCGATTCGCATATCGGGTTCCACGGCGGTGAAGATCGTCGGCCGGTAAAACCAGCCGCCGGCGAGCCCTTTCTCCGCCGGGATCTCACCCCCGGTTCTCAAGGTCGCACCCTCTTCGGTACCGATGCGAACGTACTTGACGACCTTGTCTCGGGCCTCTTCGTTGATCAACGGCCCGACGTCTGTTCCGCGCTTGCGGCCATCCCCCAGAACCAGCGCCTCGGCCCGTCGTACCAATTCGTCGACAAACTCGTCGTGAACACCCGCCTGGAGCAACAAACGGCTGGTCGCCGTGCAGCGTTGCCCCGTCGTTCCGAACGCACCCCAGAGGACCCCATCAAGGGCTAGCTCGACATCCGCGTCGTCGAGGACGAGCTGGGCGTTCTTACCCCCCATCTCCAGGGAAACCGGCTTCGCCTGCTCGCCGCAGGCAGCCGCGATCTTACACCCCACGGCCGTCGAGCCGGTAAACGAGATGCCGGTCACCCACTGGTGGGTCGTCAATGGGGCGCCGGCTTCGGGCCCAAAGCCGGTGACCAACTGGACGACGTTCTCGGGCAACCCAGCTTCGAGCAAAATCTCGACGAACTTGACCGCTGACCATGGTGTGTCCTCGGCGGGCTTCCACACCACCGAGTCCCCACACACCAAGGCCGGGAAGATCTTCCAGCTCGGTGCGGCGATCGGGAAGTTCCATGGCGTGATAATCCCGAAGATGCCGGCCGGACGGCGAACCGAGAGACCCATCTTCTGTGGCAACTCCGAGGGGGCCGTGTAGCCGAACAGCCGCCGCCCCTCGCTGGCCGCGTAGTACGCGGTATCGATCGCCTCCTGCACTTCACCGCGGGTCTCAACCAGCGGCTTGCCCATCTCACGCGTCATCCCGTCCGCGAGTTCCTCTTTGCGCTCGGTCAGCAGGTCCCCGGCTCGCTTCAGCACATCGCCTCGCACCGGTGCCGGAACGCGCGACCATTCCTCAAACCCGGCCTTTGCTGCGACCACCGCCTCATCGACATCCACCGGTCCGCTTGCGGCAAACGCCCCGATCACGTCGCTAGTATCAGCCGGGTTTGTGTTCGGAAAGGTGGTTCGAGTCGCAGCTTCGACCCATTTCCCGGCAATCAGATTGCCATATGTCTCGCTCATTGACCTTTATAGGTAGCCCGTCACCTCGATCTCGCCAAGGATTCGGCCTCAATCCCGACCCTGCTCGCGGTGTAGTTGCGCAGCCTCCCACAGCGACTCTTCTTCCGGAGTTTCGCGTTCCAGTCCGGGCACAACCGTCGGTCGGAATTGCTCGTCGATCGCCACAAACGTCAGCAGGCACGAAGTCGTATGCCGCACCTCCCCACTCAGCAGATCCTCGGCATCGACCTGCACTCCGATCACCATAGATGTTCGACCCACCCAATGAACCGAGGCGCACAACGTCACCAGATCACCAACCCGAATGGGCGATCGAAAGTCGACCCGGTCGATCGACGCGGTGACGGCATGCTTACCGGCGTGTCGAGCGGCGGCGACGTACGCCGCGTGGTCGACCTGACGAAGGATCCAACCACCGTGAACGGACCCAAAGATGTTCCGTGACTGAGGATCCGCGAAAACACTCATCTCGACGCGGCTATAGGACACGGGCTTCGACTCCGCGACATCGGATTGGCCGTTTGTCATGGCCGTAAATATCACCCTTCGCCAGGCGATCTCCAACGGGTCGACGATCAACCCCGCGGCTAGGTTTCGATCGCATGACCAGTTCGCTGAACGATCTGGCAGTGAAGGTCACTGTGTGTCGCCGTTGCCCCCGGCTGGTGGCGTGGCGCGAGCAGGTGGCGCGCAAGAAACGATCAGCGTTCGCTGGAGAGGAGTACTGGGGACGACCGGTGCCGAGCTGGGGAGATCCGAACGCGCGTTGCTTGTTGGTGGGCTTGGCCCCAGCCGCTCACGGCGCCAACCGAACCGGGCGCATGTTCACCGGTGACGAATCCGGTCGTTGGCTCTATCGCGCGCTCCACCGCGCCGGTTTTGCAAATCAATCAAGGTGCGAGCACAGGGACGACGGCCTCATCCTAACCGACTGCTACATCACCGCCGTCGCCCGCTGTGCTCCACCCGCCAACCGACTAAAACCGATCGAGCGTGACAATTGCCGCCCGTATCTCGAAACTGAGATAAACGCACTCCATAATGTCCGCGTGGTAGTTACCCTGGGACAGTACGCTTACGATCACGTTCTGCGGATCTACCGCGACCAGAACGTCTCGGTTCCTGTTCCCAAACCACGTTTTGCGCACGGTACCGAGGTCGAGCTCGGGATCGATGAGCCGGTGGTACTCGCGTCATACCACCCTTCCCAACAAAACACCTTTACGGGCAAGCTCACTGAACCGATGCTCGACGCGATATTCGAGCGCGTGCGAGCGATCATCGACCGGTAGCCGCTAGGCGTCGCGGGACAAGCCGTACTTCTCGATCTTTTTGTAGAGGTGAGAGCGTTGCATGTCGAGTTGACGCGCGGTTTCTGATACATTCCAGTCGTTCTCGCTCAACTTCCGACTCAGAAACGCCTGCTCCGCGGCGTCGCGGTAGTCGCTGAACGTGGAATGCTTGGCGATCAGCGACTCGGCATCCGCGGCCTTCGACCGGCTGACCGCCGGCCCAGTCAAGGTTTGCACGTCCGCAACCTCAACCGTGTCTCCGGGT
>CBDUCI010000084.1:0-9377 GCA_965365605.1 uncultured bacterium | reverse complement strand
CAACCTGCTGGCATCCGAGGTCGACTAGAGTCAGCGACAACAGCGCGGCTGCCGCCAGCCTCAATAGGCCTCGCACCGCACCGTTACGACTCGGCGGAGACAACACCAACCAAGCCACCACAGCGACTGCACCGACCGTCAGCACAAGGACCGGCGGTGGACCCCAACTCAGTCCAGTCACGTCGATTCGACACCCAGGTAGGCGGCGGGAACTCCCCAATCCTCCCAGTGGGCCCGCAGGTGGCGGGCCAACAGGGTTGGTCGAAACCGCGCTTCCACAAACGCCTCGCGATCAAGCCAAGCCACATCGATCAAGGTTGGGGTATCACCGGCTTCGGGATCGGTACCGAGTTGGGAACGACCGCCGAAGTGGGTGACAGCAAACGTGCAGTCCACGACGTGTCGACGGGGCGAACGAAACTCGCTGAGCGCCCAGAGATGACCATCCTCGACGGCGAGTCCAGTCTCCTCGTCGAACTCACGCACGAGCGCATCCCACATCGACTCATCCGGCTCCAGGTGGCCACCGGGTAGCACCCAGTACTCGGCGTCGTCCTTTCGATGCAGTGCGCACAACAGCGTGTGCTCCCAGAAGCATGCGCCTTGGACTCGCACTTCGATCGCTGGTCGGGGCATGCTAGGCCCCGTTCTCGTGCGTCAGCGCAAAGGCCAGGCTTTCGAGCTCGATCTCCAGGTTGACGTTGCGCAACGTGATTCCGACCGGAACCTGGAGCCGAGTCGGGGCGAAGTTCAAAATCGCCTCGACGCCGGATGCGATCAAACGATCCGCAACCAGCTGCGCGCTGACCGCCGGCGTGACGATGATCCCCATCTCGACCCGGGAAGCGCGAACCACGCGGTCCATCGAGTCGATGTCCTCAACCACCAGCCGGCCCCAACGTTGGCCGATCTTATCTGGATCGTTGTCAAAAATCGCGACAACGTCGAAGCCCTGGCCGCGAAAACCATCATAGAAAAACAGCGCCGCGCCTAACTTGCCGGCGCCGATGAGGCCGACCCGCCACCGGCGACCCAGCCCGAGGATCTCTGTGACCCGCTCCCGGAGCTGCGAAACGGGATATCCGAGGCCGCGCTTGCCAAACGATCCAAAGTGAGAGAGGTCCTTCCGAACCTGCGCCGGCGTCACGCCTCCGCGCTCAGCTAGATCGCCGCTCGAGACGGTTGTCTTTCCGGCGAGCTCAAACGCGTCGAGAACGCGCAGGTAAAGACTCAGTCGACGAACGGCAGACTCAGAGATCTTGGCGGGGCGCATGTTGAATGAGGGCTGGGAAACGTTCGTTTGTGATTGATTTCACAAGCAAAGTCAGTATACGAGCCGTCGCCAGAGCCGGTCAAGCGGCTTATTGTTCGGCTTGCCTAGGATCGGAGGCTCAAACGTGCCGTCGGCTCAAAGGAGTACCCGCTTGCTGGACAGATTTGGCCTCGACCGGCCGGAGCTAAGAGCCTGGGCTCTCTATGACTGGGCCAACTCGGCGTTTTTTCTGACCGTCGTCGCGACCGTCTTCCCGATTTTCTTCCTCGATGTCGCAGCCGACGGGTTGCCAAGCTCAGTCGGCGCCGAGCGGTACTCGTGGGCCACCTCGCTGGCGCTGCTGACGATCGCGATCGCGGCTCCAGTTCTGGGAGCGATGGCCGACTATGGTGGCTTCAAGAAGCGTTTTCTAGGGTCCTTCCTGGCACTCGGTGCGACCGCCACCGCATGCATGTTCTTCATCCACCAAGGTCAGTGGCTGTTCGCAGCGTTGCTGTTTGGTCTCGCCAACATCGGCGTTCAGGGCAGCGTCGTCTTCTACGACTCGCTGCTGCCACACGTCGCACGGGCTGACGAGGTCGATCGCGTGTCCGCTGCCGGTTTCGCGCTCGGTTATCTGGGCAGCTCGATGCTGCTAGCGCTGCAGTTAGCTTGGATTCTCAAACCAGCCTGGTTCGGGCTGCCGAGCGGCGCGGGGATAACCCCAGACCAAGCATCACTCCCCGCACGGTTGGCGTTTGTCTCGGTTGCGATATGGTGGGTCGGCTTTTCGATCCCGCTCTTTCGTCGCGTGCCCGAGCCAGTCCCGCAACTTGAGCCCGATGAGCGACCAGGTCAGAACCCGCTCACGGTGGCGATCCAACGGCTTCGAGAAACTTTCCATGAGTTACGCGCCTATCGCCACGCGTTTTTGATGCTGGTTGCGTTCCTCGTTTACAATGACGGCATAGGGACGATCGTCCGCATGGCCACGTTGTTCGGCTCCGAGATCGGGATCGGGCGAGGGGTTTTGATCGGCGCCATCTTGCTGGTCCAAGTCATTGGCGTACCGTTTGCGCTGTTGTTTGGGCGGCTAGCCGGCTGGATAGGTCCCAAGCGAGCGATCTTGATCGGACTTTCGATTTATGTAGGCGTCGCGTCGTTCGCGTACTTCATCGACTCGGCTACCGAGTTTTTCGCCTTGGCGATCTTTGTTGGGATGGTCCAAGGCGGATGTCAGGCGCTGAGCCGGTCGCTGTTCGCGAGCATGATTCCGCGCCATAAATCGTCTGAGTTCTTTGGCTTTTATGGCGTGTTGGAGAAATTCGCGGGCGTAGCCGGGCCGGCGATCTTCGGCATGACGATCCGGTTAACGGGATCCAGTCGGCATGCGATCCTGTCGGTTATCCTCTTCTTCGTGATCGGGGCGCTGCTGCTTACGCGGGTCGACGTCGAGGCTGGACGGGACACCGCCCGGCGCGCCGATGAGGGTCTTCCGCCCACAGGCTAAGCGGAGGGTTTTCCACAGTTGTCCACAACCCGCCCACGGCTCAATCTCGATCGAGATCAGCAGTCATGACTTTCACCCTTTCGGTCGGGCGTCAAATCACGAAAGTAGCGCCACTATCCCTGGTGTCACCGGGCATCAATTTGTCTCATAACGACTTGCGTTCTTAGACCTCGAACCGAGTCTTAAGAGATCAGGGTTATCTCGCTGAAGGTTAATCGTTTCGGCCAAGCGTCGACGCGCTAAGACGCAAGCAGGCGCTGACCCCTCCGATGTGGAAAACGGCGGGCCGGCATCGAAACGTGATTCAATGCGCTGAGTGGCCGCCGATCTCGGTCAACGATCGCTCGAGCGCCAGCCACTCCTCGATATCCAGCGTCTCAGGGCGGCGCGACAGATCGATCTGGGTGGTGTCAGCCACGATCGCCACCTCGGTCGCCGACAGCTTCCACGTCGGCACCGTGCGCAGGCTCTTCTGGAGTTGTTTGCGGCGTCGCGCAAAAAGCTCTCGCACCAGCGATCGGACCCTCTGAAGGCCAGCCGCATCGAGTCTCCAACGGTCGTGTGGGGTCAGCCGAATGACAGTCGACTGGACGCTCGGCGCAGGTCGGAATGCACCTGCGCGGACGTGAAAAAGGGCCTCCGTATCCGCGACCAGCCTCACTCCGACCGTCAGTGCGCCATTCTGCTTCGAACCCGGCTTCGCTACCATTCGCTCCGCAACCTCACGCTGGACCATCAGCACCAACTCGACGATCTGCGCGCTCATCACTTGATCGAGCAGATGAAACACAATCGGTGACGTAATCGCGTACGGCACGTTCCCGATGACGTACCATTGCCCGCCGCTCGCCGGTTCGAGGTGGTACTCCAAAATGTCTGCTCGGACGACCTCGAGTCGGCTTTCGTCTTCCCAGGTGGAGGCGAGCTTCGCGGCCAGTGCTTGATCGATCTCGACAGCGGTCACGCACCAACCGTTGCTCAACAAATGCTCGGTCAGGGCGCCCTTGCCGGGACCGATCTCCAGCACGTCGGCGCCCGGTGGTGCACGAAGCGCAGCCGCGATCCGCGCAGCCACTTTGCGGTCATGGAGGAAATGCTGGGAGAGGCGCGGCCGACCGCGCCGAATCACTGCGGCAGCCGAGTAGCCGCGGCAACCGTATCAGCAAAGCGGAAATGTCGATCGATGTGGAGCTCCCTGATCAGCTCGGAGAACCGTTCCGGAAAAGCCACGATCGTCAGTCCGCCACCAACGGCGTGACACCGCTCGTTCATGCGGTAAAGGAGCGCCAGCCCAGGGGTGTCGATGTGCACAACGTCATTGAAGTCGAGCACGATGTTGGGGCTTTGATCCGACGTCTTGAGCGTCTGTTCGATCACCTGACGCAGCCGCGGTACCGTGGTAGCGACCAGATCGCCTGTCACCTCGACGACGCTCGGCCCCCCGTCGGCCGAGGGCTTAACCTTCATTTCAAGGGGTGCCGCGACCGGGTCGGTCATTCGAGACCCAGCCGAACGGAGGCCTTTGCTAGCCTCTCCAGTGCCTCGGTTAACGCTTGCTCGGTCGTGGCAAAAGACAAGCGAACGAACCGATCGGCGCCAAAGGCCTCACCTGGGACGAGTGCCAGCCTCTCGTTGTCGAGCAGGTCCAAGCACAGACCGGTCGAGTTGGCATCCAGCGAGTCACACCATGGACCGGCGTCGATCCAAAGATAGAACGCTCCGTCCGGCCGATACGGTGTGAGCCCCGGGATCGCGCCAACTCCCTTGAGCAGAAGATCTCGGCGCCGATCGAAGGCCGATACCATCTCCTTGATGGCACGCTCTCGCGGTCCATGCTGGTCGAGCGCGGCAAGCGCCGCGTACTGACAGGGCAAAGCCGTGTTGGTATTCACATGACCCTGCAGGCGCGCCATCGCGGCGATGACGTCACGCGGTCCGACAGCGTAGCCAACCCGCCATCCAGTCATCGAGAAGGCCTTTGAAAACCCGTTTACGAGGATAATCCGCTCGTAGTCGCGCGCCCGCGGCGCGACCGACGCATGGGTGGCCTCATAAACGATCGCGTGGTAGATCTCGTCGGAGATGATCCATGCATCGTGCCGGGCGGCAACGGCGACGATGCGATCGAGCTCGGCGTTGCTCAACACCGCGCCCGTTGGGTTGCTGGGCGAGTTCAGCACGAGCGCCTTCGCACCAGAGCGGAACAGCCCCGCCAACTCATCTGGATCAGGTTTGAAGCCATCCGCGGCCCTGGTCTCGAGGATCACCGGCACGGCTCGCGCCAGGTGGGCGATAGGAGGATAAGAGACCCAATACGGAGCCGGAATGACGATCCTGCTGCCGGGACCAAACAGCGTGAAGATCGCATTGAACAGCGCCTGTTTGGCGCCGACCGTGACCAAGACTTGATCCGGCGTGTAGGCGCCACCACACTCTTTGTTGATGTATGCGGCAACAGCCGCCCGCAGTGGCGCCAGCCCAGCCGCCGGGGGGTAGTGCGTCTGGCCATCTCGAATCGCCTCCGCGCCGGCTTCGGCGATAAACCCCGGCGTTGCGAAATCTGGTTCCCCAGCCGACAGCGAGATCACCGGTGTGCCCGCCGCCTTGAGCTCGGCAGCCCGGCGGGTCATGCCTAGCGTCGCCGATTCCTCCACTCCGATGAGGTTGGCATAAACCTGCTCGCTCACGGCTTGCCTTCGCCGCCAAACTTGTTGGCCAACCTCTCGGCCACCGGTGGCGCGACGAAAGCCGCGACATCGCCACCCAACCGCGCTACCTCACGGACCAGGCTCGAACTCAGGAATGAGTGGGTGGCGTCAGGGACCATGAACAGGATCTCGATCTCAGGGGCCAGATGCTTGTTCATCAAGGCCATCTGAAACTCGAACTCGAAATCGGACACCGCACGCAACCCACGCAAGATGATCGAGGCGCCACGACTGCGGGCGAACTCGACCGTGAGTCCCTCAAACGACTCAATCCGGATCCGCGGTTCGCCACCCAAGACCTCGGTCAGCATGGCAACCCGCTCGTCGATCGAAAACAGCGGACGCTTATCGGTGTCCGCCGCGACGCCAACGATCAGGGTGTCCACCATCGCCAGCGCACGACTGATCAAGTCCTCGTGGCCTCGCGTCACCGGGTCGAACGTCCCCGGGTAGAGCCCGATGGGCCGGCCGGCAGTCGTCACGTTGACTGGCGCCAGAAAAACGTCACGCCGGTATCGCCGTAGCGGCGTCTATCAGCGGTCGTGGTCGACCCTCCCACGGGGCCGTTGGCGGCGTGCTCGATGACGCACACCGAACTCCACCAGTCCTGCTCCACCACGGCATTGACAAGTGGCTCCAGGTCGGTCGCGTATGGAGGATCGCAGAATACCATGTCGTAGGTGGCCCCATCTTCGACGATTTGTCGGCAATAGTCCAGTGCATCGCGAGCGACGATCTCGAGTCGCTCGTCAAGATCCAGCGCTGCAACGTTGCTTTCGAGTGCTGCCCGAGCTCTTGGATCCCGTTCAACGCACGTCGCTCTCACCGCGCCCCGGCTCAATGCCTCGATCGCCAATGCACCGGTACCGGCGTAGAGGTCGAGCACTCGCGCTCCTTTGACGGCATCGCCAAGGATGTTGAAGATCGCCTCCCGCACCCGATCTGAGGTCGGCCGCAGACCAGTCACGGACGCGCTCTGCAGCCGGCGTCCGCGAAGTTGACCCGCGATGACCCGCACTCGATCGCTACCCGACCGCTGGTCGACCAGCGTCGCCCGACTGAACGTCGATCAGTCGACCCTGAAGCGTTGAACGTCCAAGAAAGTCGTTTTCCCTGAGCCGACAGGCGATCGTCATCGTTCCCCGGTTGAAATCGATCTCTTCGAGCAGATGACCCAGGTTAAAACCGATCGTGTCGAGCGTCCGACCTTCACGGGCAACGATCATCTTGAGGTGATTATCGCCAACGATCCGCGGATATCCGCGCGGTGCTACGCCTCCAACCGCTAGCACCGGTTCGGGGTTGCCTGGCCCGAACGGACCGAAACGTGCCAAAGCTAGATAGAGACGAGCGTCTACCTCGTCGAGTCGTACGGCGGCATCAATCGTCAAGCTGGGCACCAGTTGCTCGGGCGTAATCCGGTCGCGCGCGATGTTGAGGAACGCCTCCCGGAACCCCGACACCGACTCCCGCCGAATGGCCAGTCCGGCTGCATGCCGATGTCCTCCATAAGCATCCAGGTGCTGCTCGCAGCCACGAAGCGCGTTGAGCAGGTGGAATCCGGCCACGCTTCGAGCCGAGCCACGACCCATCCCATCGCCGTCGATGGAGATCACGATCGTTGGGCGATGGAACCGTTCTACGATGCGCGAAGCGACGATCCCGATAACGCCCGGGTGCCAATCATCCCCAGCCAATACGATCGCTCGGTCGCGCTCGGGGTCATATGATCGATCGAGGATCTCGAGCGCCTCATCGAGCAGCTGACGATCGGTCTCCTGGCGCGTAGTGTTGATTCGCTCCAACTCGTCCGCGATAGTGTCGGCCTCGTCCGGATCATCGGTGAGCAGCAGCGCTACACCGCGCTCGGCCGCGTCCATCCTCCCGATCGCGTTGATCCGCGGTGCAAGCACAAACCCCACCTGCCAGGACGACGGTCGCTGACCCGCGAGCTCGGTTCGCTCCAGCAACGCCCGCAGCCCAGGATTCCGCGTCCGCCCCAGGACGTCCAGGCCATGGTGAATCAGCACACGATTCTCGCCCGTCACCGGGACCAAATCGGCAACCGTGCCAAGCGCCACTAGATCGAGCGCAAAGCGCAGCTTGTCCCGATCTCTTCCAGCGGATCGCTCGAGTGCCTCGCACAGCTTGAACGCGACCCCGACCGCGGCCAGGTTCGGGTCCGGATACTCGCTATCGATGCGCTTGGGATTCAAAGTCGCGATCGCGGCTGGCAGTTCAGGCCCAGGCTCGTGGTGGTCGGAGACGATCACGTCCATGCCCGCCTCGCGAGCGACCCGGACTTCCTCGACTGCGGTTACGCCACAATCGCATGTGATAACCAGCTTGGTGCCACGTTCAACCAGCGCTTGGATGCCGGCGCGTGATACCCCGTATCCCTCCTCCAATCGATGAGGGATGTAGTACGACGCGTTTGCGCCCCGCCATCGGAGGTAGCGTACCAGTAGCGCGGTCGCCGTAATCCCGTCGACGTCATAGTCGCCGTAGACAGCGACCGGCTCGCCAGCCTCGATCGCTCGCTCGATGCGGGCCACCGCGACACCCATGTCTTGCAGCCGAAAAGGGTCGATCAGGGCATCGAGGTCCGGCTGAAGGAAGCGACCAGCGCTTTCGACCGTGTCGTAACCGCGGCGCACCAACAGGTTCGCCACGGACCTTGGCACGCCGAGTGCGGCAGTCAACGCTTCCGCAGCGGTGTCATCAACGGCGGACGGCCAACTCCATCGGGGTCTCGGTACGCGGGTGCTCAATTCCTGTCTGTTTCGGGTTTGAGTGGGTCGGGCGGACGATAAGCCGGGTTCTGTGCCGTGACGCCTCATCGGCAACCACGGTGACGACCATCGATCTGAGCGGCCTACCCGGAAGTCAAGTGCGGCGGGCTACCGCTTCCTTCCCTATTCGGCCTTGCTCCAGAAGGGGTTTGCCGTGCCGCGCCGCTTGCGCGGACGCGCGGTGGGCTCTTACCCCACCCTTTCACCCTTGCCATGCCAAAGGCATTCGGCGGTCTGCTCTCTGTGGCACTTTCCGTCGCCCTTCGGGGCGCCTCGCGTTGTACCCTCCGAAAAGGGCCTCCGCGAGCATCCTGCCCTGTGGAGCCCGGACTTTCCTCCGACGACCCAGGTCGCCGGCGGCCGTCTGTCCGCCCGTCCCACTACGAAAGATGCTCGTCGATCGCTTGGTTGGCCAACTCGTCGGCGCGCTCGTTATCGGATCGCGAAACGTGCTCCACACTGACCGAGCCTATGCTCAGCAGCATCTGGCTGACCCGTATAAACCGATCCTTGAGGTCTGGGTCCTTGACCTTATACTGGCCATTGAGTTGCCGAACCATGAGTTCCGAGTCCGAGTACACCGTGAGATGGGTTGGCAGTTCCGGTGCCAGCGCCTCAAGACCGCAAATAAGCGCCTCGTATTCGGCCTGATTGTTGGTTCGCCTGCCGAGGTATACCCAACCCGAGTCCACAACCGAGCCATCGTCGCGTTCGATGATGAACCCCGCGCCGGCCGGACCAGGGTTACCGCGAGCCGCACCATCGGTTCGCAGCACGAGCCGCCGCTTCGCCAAGCGTTACTCCTGCTTGTCCGCGTAGACGAGCACGCCACACGCTTCGCAGGTGTGGATCGTCCCGTGGTGGGTCACCTCGCGCACGACCTGGGGCGGGAAGTGACCGTGGCACGAGCCGCACGCGCTGCCCCGCAGCGGCACCAGCGCCGGAAATCGCTGTGCCCGCCGCAACCGGTCGTAGACACGATACAACCGGTCCTCGACCGTTTCGGCGACCAGATTTCGTCGATGCTCCTCGGTCGCGAGTTGCTGCTCGAGCGCCGCCGACTCGGAATCGATCGACTCCAGCTCGTCGCGTGCCGCTTCTCGCTTCTCGGTCAG
>CBDUCI010000083.1:0-9438 GCA_965365605.1 uncultured bacterium | reverse complement strand
TCGGGTCGATCTGGGCGGCGACGTCCTTGAACGGCAGCGTGAACACGCCGCGCTCAAGGTCGATCGGGCGCTGGTCTTTGACCAGCCCCAGGTTGCCGTTGTAGACCGTCACCGCCAGCGTCCGCGGGTCGGGGTCGTCACCCATGACGGTGGCGCCGTCGGTCACCGCCAACAGCCCGCCCACCGCCAGTACCAGTAACATCAGCTTCGTACGCATCGTCCCTACGCCTCCCATGTTTTGAGGTGTCGATTTCCTGGCCTGACTGACCCTTGCTACAGCTGGGACGGCGGTTTATTCCATCGGTCCCGCTGGACGCCACAAGCAGGCCCTCGTAGGCTGGTTCGCCGTGGATCGCCCATTCGTCCTCGTCGTCGGCTCGATCAATGAGGATCTCGTCGTCAGGGCCGACCGGTTGCCTCGGCCCGGAGAGACCGTCACCGGTGGTGTCTTTCAGCGCTTTGGCGGCGGGAAAGGCGCCAACCAGGCGGTGGCGGCAGCCACGATCGGCGCCGATGTGGTGTTCGTCGGTGCGGTTGGCGACGACGACTTGGGTGGCCACGCGATCGACCGGCTCGACGCGAGAGGGCTCGACGTGACCGGCGTGGCGCGGGTCGAGGGTACGACGACCGGTGTCGCGATCATCGTGGTCGACCGTAACGGCGAGAACCAGATCGCCGTCGCGTCGGGCGCCAACACGGCCGTCGACCGAAAACTCGTCGATCGGGCGCTGGCCAACCGGCCCCTGCGTGCCGACGGAGTGATGTTGGCGAATCTCGAGGTCGGCGACGGGGCGGTTCTAGCTGCGGCGGAAACCGCCGCCGCGAACGGCCTCAAGCTGGTTCTGAACCCGGCGCCCGCGCGCGCGATCCACAATCGACTGACCGAGCTGGCTCCGATCCTGACGCCCAACGAGGGCGAAGCCCGAACCTTGACCGGCATCACCCAACCTCAAGCAGCGGCCGCTGCACTGTTTGGCCAAACCGGCGCACCTGTTATCGTGACGCTGGGAGACGCCGGCGCGCTCGTCGTCGATGGTGGCGGCGCGCGGCGTTACTCAGCGATCGATGTCGAGCCGACCGACTCGACTGGCGCTGGCGATGTGTTCAACGGGGTGTTGGCCGCGCGGCTGGCCGCCGGCGACGCGCTCGATGATGCGGTTCGCTGGGCGATCGTCGGTTCTGGTCTCGCGGTCACCGAGCGAGGTGCTCGCAAGTCGATCGCCACGCCAAGCGTGGTCGCGTCGCGGCTCAGCGAAGTGCGCGGGCCCAACTAGAGCACCGGAGGATCCGTTGCGAGAGTTCATCGTCGACACCGACACCGCCTCCGACGACGCGGTCGCACTGATCATGGCGCTCCGCTGGCCGGACGTTGACGTGCTTGCAATCACCACCGTGTCGGGCAACGTCGAGGTCCCGAACGCCGCTCGAAACGCGCTCATCACAGCCGAGTTGTGCGGGTCCGACGTGCCGGTCTACATCGGCAGCCAGCGACCGCTTCGGGTCGAGCCGCACTACGCACACTTCTTTCACGGTAGCGACGGGCTGGGGGAGCGCGGCTACGGCGACCCGCAACGCGGGCCGGAGAAAGAGCACGCCGTGGACGCGCTGATCGACACGATCCGGGAACACCCCGGGGTGACACTCGTGACGTTGGGCCCGTTGACGAACCTCGCCACCGCGCTTCAGCGTGCGCCCGAGATCACAACCAATGTCGGCACATGCGTCATCATGGGTGGCGCCGCGTGCACGGTCGGCAACATCACGCCGGCGGCCGAGTGGAACCTGTGGGTCGACCCCGACGCGTCGCACAGTGTGTTCTCGTCCGGGTTGCCGATCGTGATGGTCGGCTGGGAGCTGTGCCGCGGTGAGGCCAACCTCGACGACGACGAAATGGCCGAAGTAAGAGCGATCGGCACCGATCTGGCCCAGTTCGCGATCGACTGCAACGCGATCGCGATCGAGAGCAACCGAGAGTGGCTCGGCGATCCCGGGCTCGGGTTACCGGATCCGGTCGCGATGGCGGTCGCGCTCGATCCCGACCGGGTCGTCCGGCGAGCCTCGAAGCACCACGTGGAGATCGAGCACAGGAGCGAGCTGACCCGCGGGATGTCGGTCGTCGATCAGCTCGGGGTTCGCGACTTGGCACCCAATGCGACCGTCGTGTGGGAGATCGACATCGCGCGCTTCAAGGAGATGCTGCACCGGTCGCTGTCTTAGGGGCGCTGCCCCGACTTTTGCCCGAGATCCCGCCTGGCGACTCCACCCCCGGTTTGCCACGATTCCCGATCTCCAAGCGCTCCCTGCATAGAGATGGCCTTTGGAACCATCGAAGGGAGACGCATATGAAGAGGTCGTGGGTCATAACCCTAGTCACGATTCCGCTCGGTTTGGTGGTGGCATGCGACGACAGCAACCCCGTCGCATCCTCCTCTCCGGAGTACGATCCGGATATTCCGACCGAGTGGGCCGCGGCGGTCACCAACCCCTATTTCCCCCTGACTCCAGGATCGTCGTGGACGTACGAGAGCGAGACCGAGGATGGAAGTGAGACGATCCAGGTCGAGGTACTTCAGGAAACGCGGCTGATCATGGGCGTCGAGGCCACGATCGTGCATGATCAGGTGTTTCTCGACGGCGAACTGATCGAGAACACCTTCGACTGGTACGCTCAGGCGCTGAATGGAGACGTCTGGTACCTCGGTGAGGACACGGAAGAGCTGGAAGACGGTATGGTCGTAGACACCGAAGGCTCCTTCGAATGGGGTGTCGACGGAGCGCTCCCCGGCATCATCATGTGGGGGAACCCCGCGGCGCACATCAACGAGGAGTACAGGCAGGAGTTCTACGAGGGCGAAGCCGAGGATTGGGGCGAGGTGATTCGAGTCGCCCAGAGTATCACCATCCCGTTCGGGGACTTCGACGACTGCATCGTTACCGACGATTGGAACGCGCTCGAGCCGGGCACGCTCGAGAGCAAGACCTATTGTCCTGGGATCGGGGTCGTTTACGAAGCCCAGGTCGAAGGCGGGGACGAGGAAGTCTTTCTGGTCGAGTTCGAGGCGCCCTGAGACGGCCCTAGGGGCGCCCCGCCACCAACGAAGCCAGGCTGTCGGCCAGCGCCTGCGCGCGCTGGCGGTTGGTCGGCTCGAGTTCGTCGCCAGCCCCGAGGCTGTCGTTCCAGAACTCGAGCGCCGCGTTGGCCGCCAGCGTGTCGCCCTCGGCGATCGCGGTTCGGGCGCGCATCTCGAACCGGGACAGCGGCTGGGCTGCGGGGTCGAGTTCGACCTGCGCCTCGAGCTTGTCGGCAACCGCTGCGGCGTCGGGCTTCTCCTGGGCGGCTTGGTCTCGCAACACCGCGCGTTCTGGCTCGACGGCGTGCTCGACTCCACCGACCGCGGGGGCTTCCCGATCGGCGGCGATCTGGTTCTCGCGCATATCGTCGGCCCGAGCAGCCTTCCCGAATGCTTCTTCCTGTCCCTGCCGAGCCGCGTTTGGATCCGCGCCCCGTCCATCCTCGTTACGCCCACCGCGACGCATGTTGTCGAGATCGCGCAGCTCGCTTTCGTCGTACGAGCGTTCGAGTGTCTCGGTCTCTGACTCGAGCGCTGCGAGAGCGTCTACCTCGCTGGCCCTGGGCTCGCTCGCCGAGGGCTCCGTTTCGGGGCCATCGACCTCGGCCCGCTCCGATGATTCGGTCGGGCGCAACGCCTGCGACACATCGTCTGGCCCACGCACTCCTTGTTGGACGACGATCACGACCGCCAGCACAGCAACGACCGCTGCCGCGGTCTGGGGCACATGACGCGCCAACCAGCTGCGCTTCGACTGCGCGTGCTCGGCTGACGTACGGGCGACGATCTCTTGCCTGACTCGGGCCCAATCGGGCTCGCTCTCAGCCGCCAGCTCGCGCTCCGCTTCGTACCCCTTCTCGACCGTCGACGCGAACGCGGCCAAGTCTGCCAGCGCCGCCATGCAAGCCCCGCACACCTCCAAATGTATCTCCACAATACGGCGCTGCTCGTCCGATAGTTCGCCGGTCCGGTACTGATCGAGCAACTGGACGACATGGTCGTTACCAAGGCCCGACCCGTTCGTCATGCGCTCCAAACCACTCCTTTCGACTCCAAACAGATGCGCATCTTCTCCCGCGCGCGCCCCAATCGCGACATGACGGTCCCCTCGGGAACTCCCAGCGCAACCGCTATCTCACGATAGCTGAACGCTTCGCCGTGCCGCAGGTCAAAGCACTCGCGCTGCTCGGTCGACAGCGCGGCCCGGCACTCCGACAAAGCCACCGCCAGTTCCTGGTTTTCCACCGCATGGTCGGTTGCGTCGACAGCGGCCACCGTCGGCGCCCTTTCGGGATCTTGGAACGAAAGCAAAGACCACACCTTCCTTTTCCGTAAAACATTCAGGCATCGATTTCGAGCGATCGAGTAGATCCACGTATGAAACCGATATGTCGGGTCGTAGTCCGACAACCGCTCATAAGCCCTGACGAACGCTTCCTGGACGACGTCCTCGGCCTCGTCAGCGTCACCGAGCAGCCGCATGCAACCCCAGTAGAGTCGGCGCTGATAGCGCTCGACGAGCAACGAGTAGTGACGACTCTCGCCGGCCAGGATGCGTTCGATGAGCGCGGCTTCCTCGACGCGCTCGTGAGATGTCATCTCCTGTTGTGTGATACCCGCCGAGTCGGCGTCCATTCCGCTGGGCTCAGGGAGCGCCGACGCGGCTCTGTCCGGGCAGATAGACGCCACCCGAGTCCGACAACTCGCCGGCCACGGCCCGAACGTCGTCATCGAGGTTCGATCTCACCGTCGCCACGTTGCGCCGGACATTGCGCCAAGCTTCGTTGACGATCAACCTGGCTCGCCGGACATGTGCCGCGCCGCGTTCACCGTCGTCGGCCCGCCGCCCGCGATCGGCACGGGATATCACCGCCGCCATGCGATACAGGTCGATCGCGGCCGCAGCGATCCGCTCGAGCACCAACTGACGCTCTACGATCTTTTCCCCGTGGCGCCGAAGGGCCCATTCAACGGCGCCCGCGAAGTCTGCCACGTACTCGGACAACGGATCCGCGATCGCCTCGACATCCGGATGAAGCTCTGGGAGGTCTGGATTGATCAGCGTACGACGTGCCCGCTCGCGGGCGTACTCCGACAACACGCCCAACTGGTTGATCGGGTCTCGCAACGCTTTGGCGACAGCCTTTAGATGGGCGCCAGGCTCCTCGAGTCCGGCTAACGCAGTGTACAAGCGTAGGATCTCGTTGGTGCCTTCGAAGATCAGGTTGATGCGCGCGTCCCGCAGGTCGCGCTCGTACGCGTTCTCCTGCATGTACCCCATCCCACCGGCGATTTGCAGCGCTTCGTTCGTCGCGTGCCAAGCCGCTTCCGAGCAGTACACCTTGCAGATCGCGGACTCGAGCGAGTAGTCGTCGTCACCCCGGTCGACGAGTCCGGTCGTTAGATAGACCATCGACTCGCAGGCGTAAGCCTCGAGCGCCATGTGGACCAGCTTGCGCTGGGTCATCTCGAAGCTCGCGATCGACCGGTCGAACTGCTGACGTTCAGTCGCGGCCCGCATCGCGACCGCGAGCGCGTCTTTGACACCACCCACACAACCGGCCGCCAATCCCAGTCGTCCCGAGTTGAGTACCCCCATGGCGACCTTAAACCCGCGACCGATCTCACCGAGGACGTAATCCGCGGGAACTACGGTGTTCTCGAAATGGACTTCGGTGGTCGACGACCCCCGAATGCCGAGCTTGTGTTCTTCCGGCCCGCTGGTGACTCCCCCCAAGGATCGTGGAACGATGAACGCGGTGATGCGATCTACAGGTTCCCCGTCCCGTTCGACCTCGGTCTGGGCGAACACGGTGAAGACCTCGGCGAAACCACCGTTGGTGATCCAGATCTTGGTGCCGTTCAGGATGTACGCATCGCGATCGGCGTCGTAGACGGCCCGCGTTTGGATCGATGCCGCATCGGAGCCTGCGCCGGGCTCGGTTAGCGCAAACGCTGCGAACTGCTCGCCGCGCGCGAGCGGTGGCAAGAAGCGCTGCTTCTGCTCCTCAGTCCCATAGGCGAGAATCCCCTTGAGTCCGATCGATTGATGCGCGCCGAGCGTAACGACGATCGATGTGTCGATCGTTGCCACCTTCTCGAAGATCTTGGCGTACAGCGTCTCCGATCCCCCGAACCCATCGTAGGCTTCGGGCACGACGATTCCGAAGATGCCGAGTTCGGCCAGTCCTGACAGGACCTCCGCCGGGATCTGCCCCTCGGAGTCGATCGCCCGGCTATCGATGTGCTGTTCGGCGAACTGGTCGAGCGACCGACTCAAGATGTCGGCTGTCTCCGCTTCGTCGGGTGAGATCTCGGGATACGGGAACAACCCTTCGGACTCGATGTGGCCCAGAAAGAAGGGCCTCACGACACTCATTCTGTGGCGTCGGCGGGCTCCGCCGCCACCGCCGTTCGCCGACCGGGAAGCTGCCGGGCGAGATAGACACCACCGATCAGCAGCAGGAACCCGGCGCTCAAGAGGATCGCGCTGTTGACGATCACCATGTCGATAACGGGGGCGGTGCGTACCGGAAGCGCTTCGGCCAACTCGCTGGTGCGCCGCAGTTGTTCGTACCAACCGATGATCGTCATCCCCGGAACCACGATCCCGGCCACCGCCAGAATCCTGATCACCGTCGCCGGCCACACCGCCGGTCGGCCACGGCCGACCGCGTACACGGTCACCATCGCCAGCGCGATGGCCCCCATCGCCGCCGGCGCGGTCGCCTCCAGCAGTGGCTCCAAGACACCCGTCACAGTCCCAGGCCGGGTTGGGAATCCTCGGCGCCCGGCACCGTCACTCGCGGTGTGCCATAGAAGCCTCCGTCCCAGCGGGCACGCTCACGGAGTTCGGGAGCCGGAGCGAAGCGCGAGTCGATCGCCGCCGACCACTCGTCCAGCCGGTCCACGATCGGTGTCAGACCCACGTCGTCCGCCCACCGCAGCAACCCGCCGCGAAACGGCGGCCATCCAATGCCCATGACGAGCGCCAGGTCGCCGTCGCCGGGGCTGGCGACGATCTGCTCGGTCAGCGCTCGCGAGGCTTCATTGACCATCGGGTACACACACCGCGTCACCAAGTAGTCGGCGTCGAACACGGCGGCCTCACCAATCCCCTCTGATCCGATCCCCAGCTCGGCTCGCAGGTCACCATCGGCTGATTTTCTGCGTCCGCGTTCATACAGATAGAACCCGCGCCCCGATTTCTTGCCCATCCGACCCGAGTGCTCGAGACGTTGGAGGAGCGAGTGTGGTCGCATGCGATCAGGATACGCTGCCGCCATGACCTTGCCGACTTTGGCCGCTACGTCGAGCCCGATCTCGTCGAGCAGCGCCAATGGGCCCATCGGCAGCCCGAACTTCTCGAGTGCATTATCGAGCACTTCGATCGACACACCCTCGGCGTACAAGTGAGCAGCCTCGTTCAGATACGGCATCAGGAGTCGATTGACCCAGAAGCCCGGACCGTCGCCGACCACGACCGGCGTCTTTCCGAGATCGCGAGCCAGCCGGTGCAACGTGGCTACCACGGTCGGTGACGTGTGCTCGCCCCGCACGACCTCGACCAGCGGCATCTTCTCGACCGGGTTGAAGAAGTGTAGCCCGCCAAACCGACCCGGTTGATCGAGAGCGGTGGCGAGATCATCGACCAGTAGCGAGGACGTGTTGGTTGCGAGCACGGTTTCCGGCCCGACAATCGATTCGAGCTCGGCCAGCACCCGGCGTTTGATCTCGAGATCCTCGACGATCGCTTCGATCACAACGTCGCTGCGCTGAAACCCTCGGTACGAAGTCGTGCCCGAAATGCGATTCATCAATTGGCGAACTTCACGCCGGGTGAACTTGCCCTTGCGCTCCAGACCGCGGGCGATCTTCGATGCATGCGCGAGACCGGCAGCGACCTGATCGGCGGTGATGTCCTTTAGCCGAACTTCGATTCCGTTGTAGGCCGCCACCTCGGCGATCCCACCACCCATGACGCCCGCGCCCAGGAGACCCAACCGTTTGACGGTGCGGGGCGAACCCTCGGCGAGCGGCTTGCGGGAGTTCTCACGACGCTGATACAGCCACATCAAGTTGCGCGCGGTAGGCGAGGTGGCGAGTTCGCCGACCGCCGCCGCCTCGGCTTCGAACCCCGCCGCCAACCCGCCGACCTGGCCGGCCTCAACCGCGTCGATGGCCGCCAGTGGCGCGGGGTAATGGCCGCCCGTTCGTTCGCGGACGCGGCGCCGACTCTGATTGAACACCACCTTCCTCCCGACCGGATTGCGCTCGAGGACGAGGCCCGCCAATCCACGACCGCCCCCGCCCGGTACGCGCCGTCCACCGAACGCGGCCCGGGCCACTTCCTCCGCAGAATCAACCAACTTCGAAGCTGGAACTACCCGATCCACCAAGCCGATCCGCTTGGCACGGCTTCCCGACACCAACCGGCTGGTCAGGATCAACTGCAACCCATGCTGAAGCCCGATGAGTCGTGGCGCGCGTTGCGTGCCGCCCCAAGCCGGAATGATCCCGAGCTGCACCTCGGGAAATCCGAGTCGGGTCGAGCGATCGTCGGTCGCGACACGGAAGGAACAAGCGAGCGCGAACTCGAGCCCGCCGCCGACGCATGCGCCGTGGATAGCGGCCACCGTCGGAACGGAGACGTCGGCTACACGCTGGAAAACCTCCTGACCGCGACGCGCCAACGCGATCGCCGACTCACGCGAGTCAACCGAAGCCAACATCTCGATATCGGCCCCGGCGATGAAAGTGTCAGGCTTTGCGGACCGAAATACGACGCCCGCCAGGTCTCCCCGCGCCGTGAGCTCGGCCAACACCTGCTCGAGTTCATCGAACGTCTCCGCCGACCACAGGTTGACTCGCTTCTCGGGGGTATCGAACATGACCTGAGCCAAGCCAGCCGCGTCGACGAAGTAGTCGAACGCCCTCGGCATCAAGCCTCGAAGACGATCGCTCCGCCGAGTCCGCCGCCCACGCACAAGGTCGCCAGACCCCACTGCGCGTTGCGCCGTTTCATCTCCAGCGTGAGCGTTAGCGCGAGCCGTGATCCTGTCGCCGCAATCGGGTGGCCGAGCGCGATCGCGCCACCGTTGACGTTCAACCGCTCGTCCCGGATCTCGCCAATCGGTTGCGATTGATTGAGCACCTCGGTCGCCCACTGGCGGGAGGGAAAGACTTCCATGTTGGCGAGCACGACGGCGGCAAAGGCTTCGTTTAACTCGATCAGATCGATCGCATCGAGTGACACACCCGCGCGATCGAGAGCGATCATCGCCCGAAGAAACCAGCTGCACGCATTCTCGACGCGTTTCAGAAGCTCGTCGCAATAGTCCTTGTCGATGAGCAGCCCCGGCTTGAA
>CBDUCI010000082.1:0-9463 GCA_965365605.1 uncultured bacterium | reverse complement strand
CCCATCTGAATAGACTGTTGGGGTCTCACCGTGGATTCGAAGTTGTAGGCCAATTCGGGAGCGCCGGGCATGCCGGACGTGCGATGCGGGAACTTCTTCCTGACCTCATATTCCTCGACCTAGAGCTGCCGGACGTGGCTCGCCTCGATTTCAGCGCGGCAGAGAAAAAACCCGCCTTGCTCCTCACTACCTCGCAAGACGTGTGCGTATTGTTACCGGATCAAGCTACAGCACTCGATTGCCTGCTCAAGCCATTCGATCGACAACGATTTGACAGAGTTCTAGACCGAGCCAAAGCGTATTTGGGCCACGAAGACGCCCGCGATCTCCGCGGTCAACACTTGCGACTGTTAAACGCGTTTCCTGAGTATGAAGAACCGCTGACCCGCTCTTGGAGCACGCCGACGAGACACCGCCAGCGTTATTTGGAACGCGTCCTGGTCCGCGATGGTGACCGCATTTTCTTTCTGAGAGTCGACGAGATCGAACGAATCGAGGCGGTGGGAAAAGGGGCACGAATCCATTCCTCTGGAGGGCAAACTCACATGCTCGCTCAGAAACTGGAAGACCTCGCTCACCAGCTCGATCCGCGACAGTTCCTCAGCATTCGCAGATCGACGGTTGTAAACTTGGAGCGCCTGCATGCGATGGAGGCCTACCAGCTCGCCAGTTCTTCCTAATAAGGACGGTTTCGCTCCGTGCATCGCCCTGCGCCGCTTGCAACCATCAACAGGCCGTTCACTGCGCTATCCGAGCCGTTCGCTGCATCCGCCTGGCGATCGACAACGCACGGTGGAACCGTTCACTGCTGGTGAGAGACCTCCCACCAGCGGGCCGGCACTGATTCGAGGCTCGTTTTTTGATACCGCTCGAAAGGGGCCGCCTGAGCGCTTTCCAGCCGCCTCTACACCGACTGCGACTTTGGGCTGTCCTCTTAGCCTTGTGGTCAGCTCCAGCAGCGATCAGCGCAATCGTCGTCTACATCCGGATGCTCGAGGAAGGAGATCCCGCATCATGGGTACGGGCTCTCCTGATCGCGGCGCCGTTCTGGTACCTGTGGGCGTTGTTGACACCGCTCGTTCTACTGCTCGGGCACCGATTCCGACTGGAGGGCGAGAGACTGTGGCCCAACGTCGCTGTGCACGCCTTGATCGCTGGGATCATAGGTGGGGTTCATGTAATACTAGTCTGCATGGCGACGCGAGCGATCGATCCAGGAGAGTCAGCGGACACGCTCCTGCAAGGGGTGAAGTACTTTGCCGAGGCCTACTTCCCGTTCGAGTATCTCATCTATTGGGCAATCCTCGGTACTGGCTACCTGATCGACTATCAGGACCGTTACCGAACCAGCGCGCTCCGCACGGCCCACTTGGAAGCACAGCTTGCTCAAGCACACCTCCAAGCTCTCAAGGTGCAGCTTCAACCGCACTTTCTGTTCAACACTCTGCACGCTATCTCGTCATTGATGGATGAAGACCTCGAGATGGCCCGTCGCATGCTCGTGCGCCTTGGCGATCTGCTCCGACTCACTTTGGAGACGCAAGGCATCCAAGAAGTTTCCTTGCGACAGGAGTTAGAGTGCATGGAGCTGTACCTCGACATCGAGAGGGTCCGCTTCTCCGAGCACCTCGATGTGCATATGCTCGTTGAGCCTGAGGTGATCGATGCTATGGTCCCCAACCTGATCTTGCAGCCTTTGATCGAGAACGCGGTGCGTTATGGAATCGCTCCGTTGCAAGACGGGGGTCGAATCACAATCACTGCACGGCGTCAGAATGATATGCTCAGCCTACGAGTCGTCGATGATGGCGCGGGAGATGGAGATGGGGCTGACGAGAACTTCTCAGAGCCGCGGACGGGCGTAGGCCTGGCGAACGTTCGCTCCCGGCTGGTCGAGTTGTACGGTCAGCAACATGAGTTCCGAACGTTTCGCCCGTGCGACGGCGGTTTCGGTGTCGAGCTCGTCGTCCCGTTTCACCTAGCACCCATCGTGGCGGCTGGCTGATGGTGATCCGTCCCATACGCACGATCGTGATCGACGACGAGCCGCTCGCCAGGAGCCGCGTAATCAAGCTCCTCGAGAATCGCGAAGGGTATGAAATCGTGGGACAGTTCGGCTCGGCCCGAGACGGCCTGTTGGCGCTGCAGGAACTCGACGCGGACCTCGTCTTTCTCGATATCCACATGCCCGAAATGGATGGCTTCGAGCTACTTCAGGCCATCGATCACAACTCACCACCGGTGGTCATATTCGTCACTGCGCATGCGGAGCACGCACTGCGAGCGTTTGAGTTCGACGCCCTTGATTATCTCCTCAAACCATTTGACGACGAACGATTCGAGAAAACACTGGCCCGCGCCACGGAGACGATTCACGGGTGTGAGTATCGGAGACGCTTATGACGAGGACGCGGTGACACTCCGCACCGAGCTTCTCGACCTTCTCGGACAATACTGGAGAGTCGACGCCACCACTGCGGATTCAACCGCGAGCAGGTCGATCCCAGCAAACAAGCTGGATCGCATCATGATCCGAGATGGCGAGAGGATCTTTTTCCAGAAGGTCGACGAGATCGACTGGATCGAGGCAGCAGATTACAATGTCCGAATCCATATTGGCAAAGAGGTCCACCAGATGCGCGAGTCGTTGACCCGTCTCGAGAGCAAGCTAGACCCGCGACGATTCGCGCGGATTCATCGGTCAGTTATCGTCAATATCGATCAGATCGCGGAACTCCAACCGTATTTCAACGGTGCCTACGTAGTCATTCTAAAGGACGGCACGGAACTAAGATTGAGTCGAAGACGGCGCCGCGCCCTGGGAGATCTGCTCGGCCGATCACTGTAGGGAACCTCGAATCTTGACAATCTGCCTCGGGGTCTTAGAATGAACTCGTCTAGGAAGTGCAACTAGGGTTTCCGCCAGTTTCGGGTCATCATTGGTGGATCCAAGCGTTGCAGGCCTGGGCTCGGCCCGGGTTACACCACGGGGTACAAAAGACCGGGGTGGAGGGTTCCTAGCCTCTACCGCGGTTTTTTTGTTGTCGTTTGATCACGTCTAGAATCTACCCATAGCCTGCCGGGAGTCGACATGGATCGCGATCAGGTCCTCGCCGCTGTTGAGGAGCACAAGGTCAAGTACATCTACCTTTGGTTTACCGACATTCTGGGGTTTCTGAAGAGCTTCGCGATAACCCTTCATGAGTTGGAAACAGCGCTCGACGAAGGGATGGGTTTCGATGGGTCTTCAATCGAGGGGTTCACCAGGATTCAGGAAAGCGACATGATCGCCAAGCCAGACCCGTCAACGTTCCAGGTCTTGCCATGGCAAGCCGATGGTCAAGTCGTTGCGCGAATGATTTGTGACATTCAGACGCCTGACCTCAAGCCATACGATGGCGATCCCCGTTACGTGCTGCAGCGTGTTCTGGAACAGGCAAAGAAGATGGGGTTCGACTTCTATGTCGGTCCCGAACTCGAGTATTTCTACTTCCCCTCGGACAGCGATCCCACGCCGATGGACAAGGGTGGGTATTTTGATTTGTTACCGCTTGATGAAGGCAATGATTTGCGAGAAGAGACGATTCAGAAGCTCGAGCACATGGGTATCCACGTTGAGTACAGTCACCACGAGGTAGCACCCAGCCAGCATGAGATCGACTTGCGCTACGCAGAAGCGCTCAGGATGGCTGATATCGTCCAGACGTATAAGACAGTAGTCAAGAGAACTGCCTACGAGCATGGACTCTACGCGACGTTCATGCCAAAACCGATCATGGGCGAGAACGGCAGCGGAATGCACTGTCACCAATCGCTGTTCAGAGGGGACAGCAACGCATTCTTTGATGCGAGCTCCGAGTTCCACCTCTCTGATACAGCCCGCCATTACATCGCAGGTGTGCTCCATCACGCTGGAGAGTTTACCGCGGTGACCAACCAGTGGGTGAACTCGTACAAGCGGCTCGTTCCCGGATACGAGGCGCCGATCTACATCTCCTGGGCAAACGCCAATCGATCAGCGATGGTTCGCGTTCCCAACATCAAGCCGGGTAAAGAAAAGTCGACGCGTATCGAGCTTCGCATGCCAGATCCCGCGTGTAATCCCTACCTGGCTTTCGCTTGCATGTTGGCTGCGGGGCTGAGAGGTATCGAGCAGCGCATGGAGCCACCGGATCCAGTCGAAAATGTCAATATCTATGAAATGACCAACGATGAGCGCGTCGGACTTGACATCGCGGCGTTGCCGGAGGACCTCGGTGAGGCGATCCGCATGACGAGCGAAAGCACGCTGATGCGCGAAACCCTGGGTGAGCACATCTTCGACCAATTCCTACGCAACAAGCGAATCATCTGGCAAGAAGCTCGATCCCACGTCAGCCGGGCCGAGGTGGAGTACTACCTACCGATTCTCTAAACGACCCTTCGTTACACTGCTCGGCGTGGGGCAACATGAGAGCCGACGCTGCGTCTAACGAAATTCATTCATCAACTCCGTCAATTTCTCTTTGCCGGGACACAGTTCTTCGTACGGTAGGTCAACCAACGGCATCGCAACGGTCTTCTTGAGCCCATGGTAGTCGCTTGACTCGGGTTCCACGAAGAGAAGACCGGTCACAATCTCGCCCTGCTTGTGCCGCTCGCCGAGATACGCGGTCACCGCATCCCGATCGGTTGGATCGTAGTCTTCGGGGATCTTTCGAAAGCGGATCACACCGCCTCCGTGAACTGCGACATCAATCGTTCTACCCTCAGCGTACTCGGCCTTGATCTCCTTCTCCACCGGTACGAAGTCGGCACTTACCGCTTCGTGATAGTGCTGACGAGTAAACAAGTAGCTCTTGGTTGATCCCTCGTGATCATTGAACGTCACGCATGGAGAAATCACGTCAACGAGGGCGAACCCAGGATGGGCCAATCCTGCTTTTAGAATCGGGACCAGCTGCGGCTTGTCTCCGGAGAAGCTTCGAGCTACGAAGGTTCCGCCCATGCCCAGCGCCAACGCCACAGGATCCATCGGTGCGAGGGGATTGGGGTCACCACGCTTGGATAACGATCCCACGTCGGCGGAAGCCGAGAACTGTCCCTTAGTTAAACCGTATACACCGTTATTCTCGATGATGTAGAGCATATTGATGTTGCGCCGAATTGCGTGACACAACTGGCCCAGTCCGATCGAGAGCGAATCACCATCGCCAGATATCCCGATGTAGATGAGATCTCGATTGGCGGCGTTGGCGCCGGTGGCAATCGACGGCATTCGCCCGTGAACGGCATTGAGACCGTGCGCCTGATTCAGGAAATACGCAGGAGTCTTCGATGAACAGCCAATTCCGCTCAATTTGGCGACCCGGTGGGGCGCGATCCCCAGCTCAAAGAATGCCTCGATCACAGCCGCGGTCACGGAATCGTGTCCACATCCGGCGCACAGAGTCGACATCACGCCCTCGTAGTCGCGCGTCGTGAGACCCAGCTCGTTTGTTGGCAAGCTGGGGTGTCGGACTCCGGGCTTAGCAATAAAAGTCATGCCGTGACCCCCTGCAATTCGTGCATCACACCCGTCACCACCTGATCGGCGGTCATCGGGGCGCCACCATAGTACCGAATCGAACTCATGCGACGCTGTGGGACGCCCGTCTCAAGCACTAGGAGATGCCTCAACTGAGTGTCACGGTTCATTTCGACAACAATCAGCTGCTCGTGTTGCTCCAGAAACTCTTTAACCGCTGCGCTGAAGGGAAAGGAACGGATCCGCAACAGGCTCGCTGAAATGCCATCCTTTGCGAGCCGATCCACCCCCTCCCTAACCGCGGCGTTGCAACTGCCGATCGTGACAATCCCGAGGCTGGAATCTGGAGCCAACTCGATGATGGGCGCCGGGAGGTTCTCGGCGGCATTCGCGAATTTGCGAGTAAGCCGGTCGACGACATCGATATACTTCTCCGCGTTCTCCGTGTAACGACCGTACCGGTCATGTCCCGACCCGCGTGCGAAGTATGCACCTTTCGGATGCGTGCCAGGCAGGGTCCGCGCGCAGACGCCGTCTCCATCCACATCGAGATAACGGTAAAAGGCATCGAGTTGGTCGAGCTCCTCCGCACTTAAAACCTTTCCACGATCCGGCCGGTAGCCATCACTCCACTCGAAGCGCTTGCACATCCAGTCATTCATTCCAATGTCCAGATCGGACACTACAAAAACAGGGGTTTGATACCGGTCAGCCAGATCGAATGCCTGCACGGTCAGTTCAAAACACTCTTGAGGGTCAGCCGGGAACAAGGCGATATGCTTCGTGTCCCCATGTGAAGCGTATGCCACCAACAGGAGGTCCGCTTGTTGTGTCCGGGTTGGCATCCCGGTCGAGGGTCCAGTCCGCTGGATATCAAAGAAGACCGCCGGAATCTCCGTGTAGTAAGCCAAACCAAGGAACTCGCTCATCAAGGAGATCCCTGGCCCGCTGGTTGGTGTAAACGCACGCGCGCCCATCCATCCCGCACCGATCGCGACGCCGGCAGCGGCGAGCTCATCCTCAGCCTGTACTACGCAATAACGCCTCTCACCGCTTTCCGCATCCTCACGATAGCGTCGACAGAAATGAAGAAACGCATCCATCAACGACGTCGCGGGGGTAATTGGGTACCACGCACCGACGGTTGCACCCGCGTAAAGGCACCCGAGTGCAGCGGCGGTATTACCGTCGATCATTATTGAATCTCGAGTTGCGTCCATCTTCTCCAATCGGAGCGGAAGCGGGGAGTCGAAATTATCGCGGGCAAATTCGAATCCAAGTTCAATCGCTCGCAGATTCGATTCCATCAGGTGTTCCTTCTTGCCAAATCGCTCGTGAAGCATCGCTTCCACAACCTCGAGGTCAAGGTCGATAAGCGCTGCCAGCACGCCCACATAGGCGATGTTCTTCATCAGGATCCGTTCCCGTGAACCCTCGAAATTGGCGATGCACATCCGGGCAAGCGGCGCACCCAAAAACGTTATGTCATCCCTCGCCAAGGCCGGATCTAGCGGCCACGAAGAATCGTAAACCAGATACCCGCCGGGTCTCACCTCAGCGACGTCACGACCGTAACTCTCGGGATTCATCGCCACCATTAAGTCAAATTCTTGAGCCCGCGCCGTGTACCCGTCGCGATCAACCCGAATCTCATACCACGTCGGCAACCCCTGGATGTTGGATGGAAAAACGTTCTTCCCCGACACTGGGATCCCCATCCGGAAGATCGCCTGCATGAGAAGGCCGTTAGCGCTGGCCGAGCCCGTCCCGTTGACAGTGGCGAGTTTGATCGCGAATTGATTGACTTTGACTACGCTGTCGCTGCGCACGCAGACCGGCCCGCATAGGGTAGGAGCAACTCAAACTGTCGCATGTCCCAAGCCGCAGTAGGGCAACGCTCCGCACAAAGGCCACAGTGCACACAGATGTCCTCGTCCTTGACCATTATGCGCCCGGTGTGTGGCAACGCTCCCGAGACGTAGAGATCCTGGTCGGTGTTCTCCGCCGGGGCGGTGAGACGTTGCCGGAGTTCTTGTTCCTCTCCGTCGGCAGTGATAGTCAGGCAGTCAACCGGGCATACATCGATGCAAGCGTCGCACTCGATGCAGAGAGAATCAGTAAAGTGGGTCTGTACATCACAGTTGAGACACCGCTCCACCTCGGTCAGTGTTTGCTCGAGATCAAAGCCCATTTCGACCTCAATATCGAGCCCCTCGAATCGGTGACTCAGGTCCACGTGGCGCATACGCACCCGCTCTGACGGATCGTAGTCATTGCTGTAGCTCCACTCGTGGAGCCCCATTTTCTGACTCACCAGGTTCATGCCCTCCGGCGGGCGATCCGATACAGGGATCCCATTGCAGTGGTTGTGAATCGAGATCGCCGCTCCGTGTCCGTGGGCGACGGCCCAGATGATGTTCTCCGGGCCCCAAGCCGCGTCCCCACCGACGAAGACGCCCTCACGGGTTGTCTGGAACGTCACCCGGTCAACGATCGGCATATCCCACTCATTGAACTCGATGCCAATATCACGCTCGATCCAAGGGAATGCAGTCTCTTGACCAATGGCCAGAATCACCTCGTCACAGGGAATGTCGACAACATCGAGAACTTCTTTTCTTAGTCTTCCGTCAGGTTGCTTGTGCCAGTCAACGATTTCGAACCGCATCCCTCGGACTTGCCCATCTTCGATGAAAAACCGCTCTGGCGAGTGATTCTCCAGAATCTCGATCTGCTCTTCCTCCGCGTCTTCGAGCTCCCAATCAGACGCTTTGAAAAGGTGCCTGGGCTTTCTAGCCATAACTTTGACATCGGTTCCGCCGATTCGTTTCGAAGTTCGGCAGCAATCCATCGCCGTATTACCGGCACCAATAATCAATACTCGTTCCTCAACAGAGTCGATATGACCGAAGGCTACCGATTCGAGCCAATCGATACCGATATGGATCTTGTCGGACTCGTATCGGCCAGGGATCTCGAGGTTCTTGCCTCGTGGTGCGCCGGAGCCGATGAAAACCGCGTCGTACCCTTCGGAGAGCAGCTCATCCAAACTTGTAATCGGCGTGTCGTACCGGATATCCACTCCCATGTCGAGGATCATGTCGATCTCTTCATCGAGAACCTCGACCGGTAGCCGGAATTGTGGGATGTTCGTCCACATCAGGCCGCCGGCGCGATCAAAACGCTCGAAAATGACCACTTCGTAACCAAGTGGTAGGAGGTCGTTGGCAACCGTCAACGAAGCGGGGCCGGCACCCACACACGCGATCTTGAAGCCGTTCTTCCGTTTCGGGATCTCGGGCAGGCGATGCGTGATCTCGCCTTTCAGGTCCGATGCCACTCGCTTCAAACGACAAATCGCCACCGGTTTGCCGTCGACTCGAGTGCGCCGGCAGACTGGCTCGCATGGCCGGTCACAGGTTCTTCCTAGGATGCCGGGGAAGACGTTCGACTCGCGATTCAGCATATACGCGTCTGAATACCGCCCCTGCCCAATCATGCGGATGTACTCGGGAACGTTGGTGTGTGCCGGACACCCCCACTGGCAGTCGACGACTTTGTGGTAGTAGGCCGGGTTCGTAACGTCAGTAGGTTCCATAATTTGGTCAAAAACTAAGACTTCCAGTTGCCGTGTCGCCACCGATCACGACTATCTGGGGCATGCATTTGCCGCGATTTGAAGACGGTGGCGGCCCGGCCTGCGCGGGCTACCACAATGGAGCCACCGGTATGGAAGCTAGCTTTGTTCCGGTATTCTTCCTGTGTCTGGCGATTCTCGCTGTCTTCCGGACGTCCTGGCTATCCCACGCGCGACGCTGACAGTTTTGATTCGTGAACTCGACGCTAGCGATCTGGAGTTGCGACAACGACTCGAGCCCGTCAGGCAATGGAGGCGGCGGCTCTGGTTCTCGTCTGCTATCGGTGTGGCTTCGGTAACCACACTGGTGATGTGGCTCA
>CBDUCI010000081.1:0-9473 GCA_965365605.1 uncultured bacterium | reverse complement strand
CCAGCCGAGTTGGTCGGGTTCGCGTGCGCGAACGAAATCGTACGAGAACGTGTTTGTCACGTTTAGGAGGTTAATCGTTCGAGTCCGCTCTTCCTCCGTTTCTTCCTCGCCTTCCTCTTCCCCACTGTCACCACCCGTAAGCGCAGCTCTCTCTTCGCCTTGTCTGACTTTCACGTCCAAGTCCTGAGAGAAGCTGACATTTGCCGTTAAGACGTCGGTGAGTGCTTCTCGCGCTGACTCCGTATCTCGTGCACCAAACAGGTTGGCCTTGGGAGAGTAATTGAAGCCAACACTCGGGCTCACCGTGTGTCGCCACCTTTGGACCGGCCCAAGCCCCGAGTCGTAAACTCGGAAAAACTTCGTTGAGAAACTCACGGCGGTGGAGAACTGCCCCCGGCCGCCGAGTTTCTCGTCCTCGGCAAGCTGATCGTTCTGAAGCGACATGCTGTAGCTCGCCGACGGCGATGCCTTGAGTACGCCAAATAGGTTGAGCGGTCCACTCAAAGTGAATCGGCCGCTCATATCCTGCTCATTCCGAATCGTCTCACGATCGGTCTCGATCTCGTTTCCCAGACTATCGGTGGGAATCGTCGACAGCGCGTTCCCGAGACTGTCCACCTGAGCCTTCTCAACCGTGGCAACGAACGAAGTGCTGGCGCTGTATTGGAGGATCTGCCAAAACGGTTGACCCTCGCCAGCAGCCCCTCGTGTTCGGCGCCCCCAGAGCGGACGCTGGTTGATCGACAGCCGTACATCCGGAATCCTAAAAGTTGTACGATTAGAATCGAGTCGAAAATCGGCGTCACCACCGGCTACAAACGATCCCCACCCGAAGCGTGTGCTGTAGTTAGCCGCCGACCGAAAGGCGCGTTGGAGAATCTCGTCTGGGTCAAACGAGTTACGCCTCAGAAACGACCGCCGACTCGACCAGTTGACATCTACACTGCCCCTTGTTTTGCTACTAAACGTGTGATCATGGGAGTAGCGAATTAGCTGTGAGCGCTCATCATCGAGGCGATTCCAAACTGACTCGTAGTGCAAATCGCCGCGAAAGCTGTGACGAACGTTGTAGCGCGAATCGACTCGCAGAATGAATCGCGATTCAGCGTACCAGTCCGCGCTTACAGCGGCGTCGGCATAGTCATTAACGACATAGTAGTAGCCGAGATCGCGGACGTTGCGCTCACGACCACTGTTGAGAATAAGCGTGCTGATTCCGATCTGCGGCCTGAGAAACCCGGAGTGCCGTCCACGTGTGGCTGGCTCGACGTACCACGGCAAGTAGAACACCGGGACGTCAGAAAAATACAGCACCACCGGTGAGGCCACGATGACGTCTTCTTGCCGCAGCTTGATATCGGTACTTCGAAATGAATAGTGCGGGACATCGAGGTCACAGGTAGTGAAATACCCATCCTGAACCAAGTACGTCGAGTCCCCAATTTTCTCCATGTCGTCGCCGGTCAAGATCCAGGGTACGTAAGTTGTGACACCGGCGCCCAACCGACCGCTGCGGCGATTGAGGTCGTACTTCAGATCTAGCCCTTCCGTCACCGACTGGCCTTCGCTGAGCGCGGACGCACCAAACGTGGCGACGGTTTCGGACTCTCGATCGTAGAACAATGAGTCTGCTTTTAGCTCGGAAGGTCCACGGCTGACGGATGCCTCACCAAAAGCCTCCACCACACCCTCGCGACTGCGAAACAGTATTCGGTCCGCCTTGAGCTCCGTCCCGGCCTGTTCGGTAGATGCCTCACCTTCAAGCAGGATCACCTCGCCCTCTGGATAGAACAAAAGCCGTTGTCCCTGATACTCGATCGGACCGCCACTAGGCCCCGGCAGACTATCGCCGCTGCTGTCACGGTTCATCAGGATCTCATATATCTCGTCTGACGAGGGGATCGTCCCGGGCAGGCCATCATCGGGAACCTCTTCCTGGCCCCGTCCCACGTCGGCCCAGCCCAGCACCAGCAGCACTCCGATTAGGACAGTCGGACGACTAAGCATCGAAGGGTTCCAGCCCGTCGTTCTCGTCGGCTGGCGACAGGCCGCCTCCCGTCAACGACTGCGCAGCACGCAACTCCTGGCGTCGTTCAATCAATGTCGCGAACACTAAGCTCAGCTCAAACAACAGGTAAAGCGGGACGAGCATGAGCACCATCGAGAAGATGTCGGCCGGCGTTAACAGCGCGGCTAGAATCGCCATGCCGGCGATCGCGTGGCGACGATAGCGCCGGATTGTTCTAGGTGACAATAAACCAACGTACGTGAGAACGATCACAACGAGAGGGGTTTCAAAGACGGCACCAAAAACCAGTGTTATCCGGATCGCAAACGTGAAGTAGTCGTTGATCGTGATCACCGGGATCAAGGCTTCCTCGGAGAACCCGAGGAAGAACCGAAGAGCCAGCGGAAGCACAATAAAGAACGCCAGCGCAGCACCGCCCACAAACAGCAGCACGGAACCGATCAGTGCCGGGAAGAAAATGCGCCGCTCGTTTTCCAGCAAACCAGGCGCAACGAAACGCCAGAAGTGGTAGAACAACACCGGGAGCGACAAAACGACGCCGACAAAGACCCCAACTTTGAGCGTGACCATGAAGGGTTCGGTGGGACTCAAGTATGCGAGCCGACCGGCGTCTAGAAGCGGTCGCACAGGACGCGTCAACAACTCGAGGACCCCAAACTGAGTCGTGAGCCAAAAACCCGCGACCGAGAGGACAGCCAGCGTACCCAAGCTCCAAAGAATCCGCAGTCGTAGCTCTTCGAGATGATCCAGGAACGACATCGTTCCCTCAGGGCTCGGCTTTGGGATCGCCACCCCTAGGCCTCCCCGGAGGCCTCGGTCAGCTCCTCGAGTTCGTCCATAAACTCGGTGAGGTTTTGGAACTTCCGGTAAACGGATGCAAACCGGATGTACGCCACCTGGTCGATGTGCTGTAGCTCGGCCATCACCTGTTCGCCGAGCCATTCGCTTTGTATCTCTGGACGACCGATCTGCTCCAGCCGCTCCTCCAGCCGCTCCTCGATTCGGTCAACCGCAGCCTCGATCGTCTCAAGGTTCACCGGTCGCTTGGTGCAGGCAGTGACCATGCCCATGAGCAGTTTTTGGCGGTCGTAGGCCTCGTGCCGACCGTCGTGTTTTACTACCTGACGCGGAACGTGATCAACGGATTCGTACGTTGTGAACCGTTTGCCGCATTTCAAGCATTCGCGACGGCGTCGGATCGCGCGTCCCCCTCTGCTGGATCGGGTGTCGACCACCCGGTCCTCCCCGGATCCGCAGAAGGGGCAGCGCACGGGGGTGTCCTAGCTACCGAGCTCGCGCCGCGCGGCCTCGGCCTCGGAAGAGTTCGGGTAACGCTCTACAAGCTCGCGGTAGGCAGCCCGCCCCCGCTCGGTGTCACCTTGAGCACGGTAGGCGTCACCGATCTTGCGGAGCGCAGGCGCAGCTTTGCTGCTCTCGGGGTACCGGTCCGGCACTTTCCGCAGCTCGGTCACGGCTTCGTCGAAACGCCGTTGGTCGTACGCGATAATTCCGACCCAGTATTGTGCATCGGACGCGCTGAGACCGGCCGGAAAGAGGCGCAAGTACTCTATGAAGCCCTCGCGCGCGAGGTTGAGGCGCCCTTGTTGATAGTCGGTGACCGCCTCATTGTAGAGCCCGATCTCATCGACGCCCCTCGCTGGGTCGGTTGTATCCGCCGGCGTCATTACCTGAGGCTCGGCGCGGGGCTGATATCGCTTGAGCTCATCCATCTGGCTTTCGGCGCCTCTGAGCGCTGCTTCAACGGCGTTCATCTCCTGACGGAGAGCTCCCAGGTCAGCCTTGAAGTCGGCGCGAATCGCCTGCAGAAGTCGAGTGACGCTCTCCGCTAGCTGGTCCATCTGCGCCTGGACGTCGTCCTGCCGCTGCTCGATCCGCTGGTGCTCGAACATCAAGTCGTCGACATCGCCCCGCGTGGCGCAACCCGTCAGACCTAGCACCACCGCAAAGCATCCGGCACCAACCGATGCTGCGTGCCTGGTTCTTCTCCCCACGACCATCCTTAGTTGGACGCCGCGATAAACTCGTCGCGCCGATTGTCCGCCCAAGCCGCCTCGTTAGAACCCGGCGTCATCGGCCGCTCTTCGCCGTAGCTGACGGTCGTAAGCCGATCCGGATCGATGCCGAGGTCGATCAAGTACCGTCGAGCAGAGTCTGCACGACGTTCACCGAGCGCGAGGTTGTACTCGATAGTCCCGCGCTCGTCGGCGTGACCCTCGATCCTCACATCAACCTCGGGAAACTCCCGCAAGGCCTCGGCCTTGCGCTGTAGCGTGCTGCGCGCATCCTCCCTCAAGTCGGACCGATCGAAGTCGAAGAAGATCATCGCGCCGATCGCGTTCATCGCGGCTTGGCGAGCCATCTCGGCATCGTCGGTCGTGTCTTCGGTGGGTTCCTCAACCACCGGGGGCGGGGTGCGATCGCGGTCATCCGTATTGACTTGCTTCTTACCGCAACCAGTCGAAGCGATTGTGAACACCAGTGATCCTGCCGCCAGCAGCGTCAGCGTGCGTCCGGCCATCGGGACTCCTCCTCGTGGGGCGCTCAGTTCCAGCTTGCTCTCAGACGGCCGAGCCGCCTGCCATGACTGAGATGCTCGATTGTGATAGTAGGCCTTCGGCTTCCAAGATAGCCCGAACCCCGCGCACCTCCAATGGGGTCGGTTCTCCGCCACCAGCCGATCACCTGTCTCCGAGATGTGGTGACCAGCTCGGGCTATGATACCCGCCTCCACGGGTCACGGGCCGAATGTGCTGACCATTCCAATCCATGGTGTAGATATCCGACGGGCCGCTCCGTGTCGACGAGAACGCGATATGTAGACCGTCGGGAGACCAGGAAGGATCCTCGTTGTCACCGGTCGAGGTTAGCACCGTCCGTCCGTCACCGTCGATGCCGATCGTCACGATCTGGAAGCGCCCGCTTATGCGCTCCACGTAGGCGATCCGGTCACCTTGGGGCGACCACTCGGGTGAGTGGGCCTCGTTGCCAAACGTCAACTGTTTCAAGTTGGCGCCCTCGGCATCCATCACGAAGATCTGACTCCGGCCCCCGCGATCGGATTCGAAGACGATTCGGCGCCCATTCTGTGACCAACTGGGAGCTGTATCGATGCCTAGGTTGTACGTCAGCCGTCTGAGACTGCGGCGACCGACGTCCAGCACGTACAGCTCGGCGTTGCCATCCTTGGTCAGCGTTAGAGCCATTCGCCGTCCGTCGGGTGCCCAGGCGGGTGCGATGTTGAGCCCCTTGCGATCCGACAGCGCCCTCGCGCGTCCACCGCTGGATTCGGCGCAGTAGAGATCCGCGTTGCCGCGTACGAAAGTCGTAAAGCAAATCTCCGTCCCATCAGCACTCCAGTCCGGAGTCATCGAAATCGTATCGAGACGGGTCACGCGATACGGATTCTGACCGTCGTAGTCGGTGACAAAGATCTCCTTGTCTCCCCGTCGGCGACTGGCGAACGCGATGCGTGTATCGGCCACACCCCGCTCACCGGTCAACTCACGGATGATTTCGTTTGAGATCTCGTGTACCGCCATCCGAAAATTCGGTGACCCGAGATCCGGGAGAGCGTACGACAACGTCCGGATCTGCTGCTGGAAGGGCACATTGTGAAGCTCGATGGTGGCTGCGAGCCCGGCGCCGGCCGGATTGAGCGACGCTTTGACCAAATACCGGGTGCCGAAGATCGACCATGCCTCGTAGTCGACCGACCCGGCAGTACGAACAACGCCGGCTTGGGCGCGACCCGATATGACGTTGAAACGGAGTGAGAACTCGAGGTCGAACGCCAAGATATCGGCCACCGTTTGGGCAGCCGACGAAGCCGGCGTGACCTCATCGATCGCGATATTAATCTTCTCGTCGACGTAGCCGCGGATTCCAACCCGTACATCCTGTTCTTGAGCCGCCAGCGAGGTAGACGCCGCGATCACGCCAAAAAGGACGAGAAACGAGCCCGCTAGGGCCTGTGTTGCTCGCCCAACCGGTCGAATCCGGTTCACGAAAACCCCCTACGCATCTGTTGGAACCTCAAGTTCAGGATGGGGATCAATCGAATGTAGTACCGCTGTCGGGTCGGTGGGTTCCGCTCTCAGCCGGATGGACGAACCCCAGTGTCGAAGTCAAAGTAGACCCCCAGGTAGTCCCCCGAATACTCGGCTGGCAGAGGCGGCATGGGATGGCTCGCCTCAACCGCCCGTCGAGCCGCACGGTCGAAGAGGAAACTCCCGCTGGGCTCCGCCACCTTGACATCGCTGACCCGACCGGTCCGATCAATGCGGAAATAAATGGTGGTTTTCAGCGCACCATCGCCGGGCCTCCAGTTCCGCTCGACCTTGCGGACCAAGGCCTCCAAGTACCAGGGGAACTCGAACGGCTGCCCTTCGAGCGTCACCGGAAGGCTGGGACCCCGTTCGACGGCCTCGGGTTGCTTTTCTTTCGGTTCCGGCTTCGGCGGCTCAGCCTCGGGTTCGGGCACCTTTTCCTTCGCCTCTGGCTCCTCGGGATGCTCCTCCACGATGGGTTCGGGCTCGGGTGGCGTGCGCTGAGGGGGCAGCTCGGCAGCCTGGACCAGGTTCACCTGATAGACGGGCGGTAGATCCGGACGAGTCGGGCCGCGAAGCCCGAGCAAAAATGCGCCCATCCCAAGCAGCACATGAAACGCCGCGGACGTCAACAGGGCGCGCCTCACCGCTCGACTGGTGGGGGCTCAGTTACCAAGCCAACGTTCTCAAAGCCAGCCAGCTGAAGTTGTCCCATGACCTCCATCACCCGACCGTAAGTGTTGGCTTCATCGGCTCGCAAATAGACGCGGGCCAGACCGCGACTCTGCCGTACCTGCTCGAGCACATCGCTCAGCGCTTCGGGACGAACCTCGGTGCGATCGATGAAGACCCTACCCTCCGCATCCACCGATATGAGGATCGCCTCCGATGACGGCAGCGCGGCGCTCTCTGTCTGGGGCACGCGCACCTCGATCCCGCCCTGCGAGATCGGGGCGATGATCATGAACATGATGAGCAGTACGATAGTGACGTCGACCAGCGATGTGACGTTGATGTCAGCCAGCAACCCGTGCTCGCGCTTGAGCGGCGACGCCATGCTACCCCCGGCGCTCGCGCAGGATCACGTTGATGAGCTCTGATGAGAAGTGACCCAGCTCATCTCCGATTTCCTTGATCTGGCTAACGAAATAGTTATAACCGATGACCGCCGGGATGGCGACAGCCAGACCGGCAATCGTGGTGATCAACGCCTCGGCCACGCCTGGCGCGACCACGTTGATATTACCGGAGCCCCGGAGGCCGATCGACAGAAAAGCGTCCATGATTCCCCACACGGTCCCGAGCAGACCAAAAAAGGGCGCCACGCTGCCGGTGGTAGCCAAGAAGGGCAGGCCCTCCTCTAGCTTTTCAACTTGCTGGGAGGCCTCTCGCTCGAGTGCCATGTGGATCGACTCTTTTTCGAGAATCGTGATCGTGGTGGTCCCCCTCGGTGGTGCCGTCACACCACCCGAAGCAGCCCCCATGGGGTCCTCCTCGCGAGGGCTCAACTCGCTGCGCTGACTCAAGTGCTTGAGCTCGCGGACCCCCGCCTTGAACACTTCGGTCAAGGGGTTAGCGGGGATCGCCAGCGCGGTTTGGTACGCCTCGGCCATCCCCGATCGCCGCTCGAAGGCGTGGAAGAATTGCTGCCGCTTTCCCCTGAGCTTCCTGAAAACGACGATCTTGCGGAAGATTATGGCCCAGGAGATGAGCGAGAATCCAACGAGCACGAGGAGAATCCCCTTTGCGAACCAACCGGCGGTGACAACCATGGTCCAGACTGACGGCTCGGCCGGCAACGAGCGGGACCCCAGTTGAAGGAGCTCGATCATGACGGATCCACTGCGCGCTGAGGGTTGATTTGTGTTTCGATGTATCTCATTGTCTGCTCCAGGCCATCTTTGAAGTGTACAGTCGGCCGCCACTCGAGCTCCCGCTCGGCTTTGGCGATATCGAGAACGCTGCGTTCGAGTTCACCGGCGCGCGCAGCCGCGAACGTTCGCTCGACCTCGTGCCCGGCCGCGGCCATCAACAAGTCCGCAAGCTCACCGACGCTGGTACCCCGACCGGTGCCGATGTTCCACGCCCGCGCGACGATCGTGTCGGGTGCGGGCAGCGACCCGGTGCTGGCCCGCCAATTGGCCTCAACGACATCCGCGACGTGGACGTAGTCTCGCTCTTGTTTGCCGTCACCAAATATCGTGATCGGCTCCCCTGTGAGAATTCGCGCGGCAAAGATCGCTATCACCCCAGCCTCGCCGTGTGGCTCCTGGCGCGGCCCGTATACGTTGCTGTATCTCAGGGCGGCATAGTCCAGCCCATGAACGTGAGCGTAATAATGCAGATACTGCTCCCCTACCAACTTGGTCACCCCGTAAGGTGACAGCGGTTGAAGAGGATGATCCTCCGGTGTTGGGATGATGGTAGGCTCACCGTACACGACACCGCCCGAAGAGATATACACCACCCGCCGTGTCTCGTGGCGCCTGGCGCACTCGAGTACGTTGAGCAAGCCGAGCACGTTCGTGCGCGCGTCACGCGCCGGATCAGCGACCGACACCCTGACATCCATCTGGGCGGCATGGTGATTGACCAGATCGAATCGGCCGCGTTCAAAAACGGAGTCGATTTCGTCGCTGTTCAGCCCCAAATGGACGAACTGGGCCCCCTCCGGAACGCGACCTCGTCTGCCGGTCGACAGGTCATCCAAGACTGTGACCTCGCAACCCTCGGCCAAGTAGCGATCAGCGACATGAGAGCCGATAAAACCGGCCCCTCCGGTGACCAGCACACGCCGAGGGTGAAGTGGTTCGCTCATAGAAGCGGGCGCCTCAATATAAGGTAGATCCAGCTTGTCCTGGATTATCGGGCGACCTATATTTTGATTTTCCTTCTCGGATAGTGTCTAATCTCGTCGATCGCGTCAGGATAACACTATGGCAAAAGTATGCTACGTTTGCGGCAAGGGACCCCGCTCGGGAAACACTGTCAGCCACGCTCACAATAAGCGGCGTCGCCGATTCCTCCCCAATCTACAGACCGTACGGGTGAGAGATAATGGCGGCGTCAAGCGGGTCCGCGTTTGTGCCAGTTGCATCCGGGCCAATAAGGTCCGTAAAGCGGTTTAGCCAAGGAGGTCAAAAGTGACAAAGACATGGACTCTCCTCACGATCCTTGGGTTGCTGTTAATCCTGGTTTCCTTATTTGCGGATCAAATCGGCGTCGGGCGGAGCGCAGGCTTCGGTTGGGGGCAGTGGGCCGGGGTTGTGTTGGGGCTAGTGCTGATCCTGGTTTCACCCTACATGAAGCGTCGGAGGGCTCGTCTCCCCGATTCGACGGACACCGCCGCGCCACAGAGTTAGATCCCACGTTCAGCG
>CBDUCI010000080.1:0-9521 GCA_965365605.1 uncultured bacterium | reverse complement strand
CGAAACGTGGGTACACGCCCGCCGCCAGCAACATCGTCCCGCCGCTGATCCCGGGCACCAGGTTGGCCAACCCCATCAGCACGCCGCCGACCGCGCCCCGCATCGCCAACAAAGGGAGCCGGACCGTCGTCAGTCTTCCCCCCGCAGTGACACTTCTTCCCAGCGTTTGAGACCGGGGATCGCTTGGTGATTGGTGAGGTCGAGCTGGATCGGCGTAATCGAGATGTAACCCGCCTGGACCGCCAGGAAGTCTGAACCTTCCGGCCCCTCCCAAGTTGGAGCACTCCCGCCGATCCAGTAGTACGTCTTGCCGTGCGGGTCGACGTCCGTCACAATCGGGTCCTCGTACATCCGCTTGCCGAGCGAAGTCACCCTGGTCCCCAACACTTCGGCCGGGTCACGATCCGGCAAGTTGATATTGAGCAGCGTATCGGGCGGAAACGTCTTGTCGATCGACCCCTGGACGATCTTCTCGGCCAACCGTTGCACCACTGACTCGTAGCCTTCGATCCAACGTTCGTTACCCTGCGAGAGCGAGATCGCGATCGAAGGGATGCCGAGCAATGTTCCCTCCATCGCCGCCGACACCGTGCCCGAGTACAGGACGTCCTCGCCCATGTTTCCGCCATGATTGATACCGCTGAAGACGAAATCGGGTTGCCGGTCCAAGACAGCGCTCACCGCCAGCATCACGCAATCGGTTGGCGTGCCATCGACGTGGTACGCGTTGTCGTTGGTCTGTCGAATCCTGAGCGGGTTGTGCAGCGTCAAGGAATGGCTGGTCGCCGATTGCTCGCGATCGGGTGCGACAACAACCACATCCCCGACGCGATCGAGAGCGCGAGCCAGGGCCCTGATGCCGGGAGCGAGGTAGCCATCATCGTTGGTGACCAGGAATAGCATCTGCCCGAACGTAGGAACGGCGGTCTCGCTGCGCTAGGCTGGTTGGAGGGGCTCGATCAACACATCGAACACGCCGCCACAGATCGCCGGGCTCCACGAAAAGAGATCCGCAGTCAGATCGACGCTCACCAGCCGTGGCCGACCGTCTGCCAACGCGGCGTGTGCCTCGGTGATCACCTCGGCCTCACCGCACCCACCACCGATCGTGCCGATCGCCCCCGACTCGGGGTCGATCACCATCTTGCTCCCCACCCCTCGGGGTGTGGATCCACGGGCCCGGACGATGGTCGCCAGCGCCACCGCCCGTTTCTCGCGCACCGCATCGTCCAGCGCGGCTAAGATAGTGCTCGATTCACTCATGATCTTCCCGTCACAGAGTCCGACAAAGCTTGAACGTACTTGAGGACGTCGGTCACGTCGCGCAGCGGCCGGCCGGTCCCACCGCGCGTCCGGAGCACGATCTCGGCAGCCACCGCGATCGCGATCTCGGCCGGCGTCTCGGCGCCCAGGTCAAGCCCCAGTGGAGCATGCACTCGGCTCAACCACTCGGCGTCGACACCCTCGGCGGCGAGTTGCTCGTACGTCGCCTTGACCCGGCGCCGGCTCCCGATCATCCCCACGTATGCCGGCTGAACGTCACCTTTCGCCAACACCAACATGCAATCGTAATCGTATCGGTGACCGCGGGTCACCATTACGATGTGGGTTTGGGGGTTGATCGCGATCCCCGCGAACGGATCCTCGAAGTCAGCGATGATCACCCGATCTGCGTCCGGGAAACGCTCCGTCTTGGCAAAATCCGGTCGGTCGTCGAGCACCGTCACGCGGAACCCGAGCAGCGCGCCGAGATTCGAGAGCGGAACTGCGATGTGGCCGGCGCCGACGATCACCAACTCCGGGGCGGGCGCCAGCGTCTCGAGGTATAACTCGACGTCCGACCCCGGGATCGTGACGCACATGGCGCTATCGACACCACTCGCCAACAGAGCCTCGGCGGCCGAGGTCAGCGTCGCTTCTCCCAGCTCGCCGTGAAGCTGTTGACCATCCCAAACCACACGTTGACCAACCAGCTCCCCTCGCCCAGGCGCCCCAACCACCACGCCGTGCACGGTCACTCGACCGTCGTCGAGCGCCTGTGCCGCAAGTCGAGCGGCCTCAGCCAACCCGATCACTTTCATACCGGTCCGATCTCGCGATCTTTGAAGATCTTCCTCAGAGCTACGCGATTTGCGCCGCCATTGAGGTTCTGGTCTGCATCGATAATAGCCCTCGCACCCCTGGCGAAGGTCGTGAATCCGTCCTGCTGGAAGTGGCTCTCCACGATCAGACGATCGGCCTCTTCGCCACCGAGCTCGTTTCTCACCTGCCACAATGTTGCCGACCAAATCTCACCGTTGTTGTGCTCGTCATCTTTCTTTCTGAAATCGGCGTACGTCCAGTCGTTGTCCACGCGCCGTAAGCAGGGTGGGTCCAGGCCGTCGGCTAGCCCGATCAACAATCCGTCCCACGTGATGACACAGGGCTGATACCGCTCGGGCTTTACATCGGCAAAGAGACTGGCCGCGAAATAGTCCCCGAAGCCCTCACCCATCGCAGCAGCTTCCTCCGATTGCCCAAAATCCGGTATGATCGCGTCCTGCAACGCGTGACCGAGCTCGTGCACGATCGTCTCCCCATCCTCGGCGTCATCGATGCTGCCGGTCCCGAACGTCAGCAGCTTGTGCCAGGGGCTGTACCACGAGTCGTCGTCGCGCGTGCCGTTGACATTCACGCGTACCGGGGCGCGAAAAATGGTGCGCTTCCCGCGAAACCCAAGCCGCTCGAGGTAGCGGATGGCGCTGTCGATATGATGGTAGACCATCGTCTCTTCAAACCCCTTATCGGTCGAATCGAATAGGAACTGGTGACTGGTGCGCCGCACGCGACGCCGAAAGCCCGTCGGTCGAGTCGTGACTCGCTTGCCCTCCAGATACCCGTTTCCGGTGAGGCCCCACAGAGACACGGTTTTGTAAGCGGCGTTCGGTGGTCGACGCGGCCGCAGCTTCTCCGTCAACAAGGTCTCGTGACCATCGATGGCGGTCACGGGACTTGGTTGAAAGACGCGCGCCCGACCCCGGACAGCCGCAGCCAGATTATCGCATTTGCTCAACACGGTACCGGTCTTCGCGTTGACGTAGACGATCCACTCTTCGAACGGCCGTCTGCGCTCCAACCGCACGCGGCAAACCGGAAGGAGCCTAGCCCTTCTTGGAAACCACATCTCTTCGAGATCCTGAACTCGAACCCGACGCCGACTGTGGCGCAGGCAGCAACGCGCGCGCCGGACCAGTTCCTCCTCCGCGAGTCGAAACTCCGCCTTGATCGGCAGGAGCTCACGCGGCATGGCTCGATTCTTTGTGAGATAGACGCGATCATCGTTCCCAACGTGTACCGTGACGTAGGCTCGGTGAACCCGCCGGCCAAAGTGAATCTGCTGAAAGATGACGTGATGCGCGCCGAGACTTGGAATGACCTTCTGTAGCTCGAGGCCGGAGATGTCGTCAGCCAGCCCCAGCAACTCAGCATTGGCGAGCAGAAACCTCTCTGCGATATCAGCCGGGCGACCCCTACTCCGCGGTGAGCGAAAACCCCAGAGCTCCTTCGGTGTCCCGTAGAACTCTCCCGGAACCGTCTTGTAGGATCCTCTCCTCAGGCCTCGCATCGTCGCCGCTCCAGCTCTCGCTCGTAATCGTCCGGCGTGTCGATGTTTGTTCGCACTCCGGGATCGTCGACTGTGACATCATCGATCTCAACTGCATGTCGACGCACCACCGTGCGCGTCCCATCCGGCAGATCCGGCTCGGCCAGCTCGTCCCAGATCGAGCGCCCCAGCAAGATCGGATGACCCGCCTGACCCGCGAACACAGGCCGCACGATGATCGAACCGTGAGATTCGAAAGCACCTAGCAAGGCCGCAACCGTCGCCCCTCGCACCACCGGATGGTCGACCGGCAGCACGGCCGCCGCGCGAGCCTCCCTGGGCGCGGCATCAAGACCGATCCGCAGCGAGTCGATCGGCTCAGATTCCAGGTTTGGGTTCTCGACCGGCTGAGCGCCGGCCGATTCCGCTATCTCTCGCATCGCCTGCGCAGACTCGCATCGCGAGAGGACGACGATAACCGGAGCGCAGCCACCACTCAGCAATGTCGTGATGGCACGCTCGAGAAACGTTCGACCGTTGATCTCGAGAAGCGGCTTGGGCTCACCCATCCGCTGCGAGCGTCCGGCGGCCAGAACGATCCCCACCACCGACCCGAACCGGCTACTCATCGCTGGCTCGCTAGATCCTCGAGCGCGCGCCGAACCGTCGGGCGGATCATCTCCTTCCGCCAGTACAGCGTAAAGTCGGTGTTGTCTAGCGGCCGCCCGGTCTTCCACGCCAGCTCGGCTGCTTCCTCGATCGCTTCCGCCGATAGCGACGAGCCAACCAGTGCTTGCGCTGCGGTCTCGACGATCACCGGCGACGATGCGACGCCACCGAGAACGACTCGTGCATTTTGGACCACACCCTCCGCATCCAGCTCGGCCCACGCGCCGACTCCCAGAACCGGAAAGTCAAACGCGCCCCGACGGCGCACCTTTCGGTAGCTCGATCGCCAACCGTTCGGGCTCGGCAGATGGATCCGCGTGAGCAGCTCGTCCTGTTGCTTGGACAGATACAGGATCCCGTCGTCCTGGTAGAGACCCTCGATCGGGATCGAGCGCTCACCATCCGACCCGACGAGGTCGACGGTCGCCCCCATCGCCACTAACAGCGGCACAGAATCAGCCGACTGCACCGCCCAACACCGAGGCGACTGCGGCGCGACCCAACACACCTCGCCATCTTTCTTCATGCAGAAGTCGATCGACTTTCGCCACTCGTAGTTCTGGTCGTAGTAGTTGCAGCGCGTGTCGAGCAGCACGTTGCCACCAATCGTTCCCATGTTTTGAAGGATCGGTGTCGAGATGAGATGCATCGTCTTGGCCAATGCCGGATACGTGACTTGCACATCCGGGTGCATCGCAACCTCGGTCAACGTAGCGGTGGCGCCGATCGAAACTGCGCCGTCCGCACCCGTATTGATACGCCGCAGCTCGTCAATCGCATGGAGCGCGATCACGACGGACGGCTCCTGGTGCCGGCGCTTCATGTTTGGGTAGAGATCCGTGCCGCCGGCCACATACGCGGCATCGGGTGGCGCCTCGCGCTTTCGGGCGATCGCCTCGTCGACCGTCAACGGCACCTGGAACCGGAATTGCGGCAGCCGCATCATTTTCGCACCCCTCCCCCACCGATTTCGCGGCGCTCGTCGAGCGCGCGGCCATCGCCACCGGCCCACGGAGGTGGCACCTGGATCGCCTCCGGCCAATCGAACTCCGGAACCTTCTTCGGGCCCTCACGCGGCTCCTCTTGCTTCGCCTTTCGCTTTAGCGCAGCGAGTACCTTCTGCGGCGTCACCGGGACTTCGTCGACCCTCGCTCCGACCGCGTCGTAGACACCGTTCACGATCGCCGGCGGGATCGGCAGCAACGGTCCCTGGCCGACCTCCTTGGCCCCAAACGGTCCGTTGGGGTCGGGATCCTCGATGAGGTACGTGTGCACCCGACACATCTCGTGGGTCGTCGGACTCTTGTACTCCAACATCGAGGGGTGATGGTGGACGATGTTGCGATTCCCGCGGTAGGTCATCTCCTCCATCAGCGCCTCGCCGAGCCCCATGTAGACCGACCCCTCGACCTGACCGATCGCCACGACCGGGTTGATCGCTTGTCCGATATCGTGCGCGATCCACACATCGTCGACCTGAGTCTCGCCGGTATCGATGTCGACGGATACCTCGGCCACGGCCGCGGCGTACGAGTAAGCCGGGCTCGGCCCCACGCCGGCGCCGCGATAACGCCCCGGCGAGCGAGGCGGCGTGTACGAGCCGACGGTTCCGATCGTCCCGAACTTCGACTCCGTCAGCACGACCGCTTCAGCGAATGTCATCGTGCAGTCGGGATCTTGAACATCGAACACCCGGCCGTCGGCCATCGCGACCCGAACCCCTGGAACGTCCCACTTCTCGGCAACCGATCGGACGAGCAGCTCACGCGCGCGTTCGGCAGCCTGCAGCGCCGCGTTTCCGGTCATTAACGTGACCCGGCTCGAATACGAACCGAGGTCGACCGGAGTCAGCGAAGTGTCAGCGGTGACGATATCGATCTCAAAGGGGTTGATGCCGAGCACTTCGGCCACCACGTAGGCGAGCACTGAATCCGACCCCTGACCGATCTCGGTCGAGCCACAGAAAACCGTCACGCCACCGCCGCGATCGAGCTTGAGCTGCACACCCGAGTGCGGCATGTTGTTCCAATAGATTGGCAATCCCGCGCCCGATATGTACGATCCACAGGCGAGCCCCAGCCCCTTCCCTTCGGGCAGCGTGCCGCGGCGGTCGTTCCACCCCGACTCGGCGACGACTTTCTCGATACAGGCGCCGAGACCCATCGATCCGATCTTCAAGTAGTTGGCGGTTACCGAATCGGGCTCGACCAGATGGTCGAGTCGCATGCGGGCGGGGTCGAGACCGAGCTTCTCGGCTGCCTTGTCGATGTGAACCTCGAGCGCGAACCGCGGCTGTGGCGTCCCATGTCCGCGTTTGGGCCCACACGGTGGCTTGTTGGTAAACACCCGCAAGCCCTCGAATTTGTAGGCCGCTACGGGATAGGTGACGGTTTGCAGAGCACCGGTGTAGTACGTCGACGCGACGCCATACGAGCCGTACGCCCCGCCATCCAAGAACGATCGAAAGTGCATCCCGGTGATCGATCCGTCGTGTTTGAAACCGGTCTTGATCCACATCAGGGTCGGATGGCGACCGCGGTGACAGTAGAAGACCTCTTCACGGGTTAGACAGATCTTGACCGGCCGACCAGTACGGCGAGAGAGTTCAGCCACGACGATCTCGTGATTGAAGGGATCCGACTTGCCCCCAAACCCGCCACCGTTGGGTGTGGCGATGACCCGGATCCGGCTGGGTGCCATCTCGAGCACCGTAGCCAGAGCTCGGTGGACGTAGTGCGGCGTCTGGCTCGACGACCACAGCGTCAGCCGGTCATCTGGCCGGTAGTCGGCCAACGCCGCGTGCTGCTCCATCGGCAGATGGGTGTTCCCCTCGTAGAACAACAAGTCCTCTTGGACCAGGTCGGCCCCGGCCAGCCCACTCTCGACATCACCGAACTCGAGCGCGATCGCCTTGTGCACGTTGTGTGCATCCCCATACTCATGGATCGCCGGATCGTCACCGTCGAGCGCTTCCTCAATGCCCGCCACCGAGTCGAGCGGCGCGTACTCCACCTCGATCAACTCGCACGCTCTCGACGCGGTCTCCTCGTCGATCGCGGCTACAGCGGCTACCGGATCGCCGATAAACCGGACCTTATCGATGCACAGGGCGTGCTCATCCTCGCTGACCGGCAGGATGCCGTACGGAGTCGGCAGGTCGCATCCTACCAGCACGGCCACCACTCCGGGGTGCTTCTCGGCTCGCTCGGTATCGATCGAGACGATCTCGGCATGCGGCGTCGTGGAGCGCAACATCCGACAGTGGAGCATTCGCGGCAGAAAGAGATCGTCGGCGAATTTGGTGCGACCGGTGACCTTGGCGACCGCATCGACTTTGGGTAGCGAAGTTCCGACGACGCGCAACCGGTCTTCGGCCGGCGCCTTTGTCGGCGGAGACTCAACCGGCGCCATAGAGCATCTCTCTGGTGGGCTCGGCCGGCTCACCGCGCAGCCGGGCAGCAGCCAACTCGACCGCCTCGTAGATTTTGAGATAGCCGGTACAGCGACACAGGTTGCCGCCGAGCGCGGTTTTGATCTCGGCTCGCGACGGTTGCGGGTTGTCGTCCAACAGTGCCTTCGCCACCAAAACGAACCCCGGCGTGCAGTAGCCACACTGGGCTGCACCTAGCTCGACGAATGTCTGCTGCACCGGGTGCAGACCGTCAGCCGATTCGAGCCCCTCGACGGTCATCACGTCGCGGCCTTTCAGCGCCGCCGGCAGTGCAAGGCACGATAGAACCGGTTGGCCATCCACGAGCACGGTGCACGTACCACACTCGCCCAGCTCACAACCATGCTTGGTGCCCGTCAATCCGATGTCTTCACGCAACACCTCGAGCAGCGTCTTGTGGACGGGCACCGAGACCGCATACGGCTCGCCATTGACGCGCAGTTCGAGTGAAACGTAGGCGCCGGCTTCGATCGCGTTGTCAGAAGGTGCCATGAAAACCAATCTATCGGCCGGGTAAGGGTGTCGCATCCGAGACGCTCCCGCAGGCGGGTTGCTCAATACCAGCCGCACCGCGAACTTGGCGCCATGCCTGACTCCAGTGAACCCATCGACCGCCGTCTTATCGTTGTTGGCGATCGAGTTCTCATAGAACCCGACGAAGGCGAGCACCGGACGGAGGTCGGCCTCTACCTACCCCGCTGGGCGGTCGAAAAGGAGTCGGTCCAGGCGGGCCGCATCGTCGCCTGCGGACCCGGCATCCCGCTGCCCGACCCCGGCGACGTCGAGGATGAGCCATGGAAAGCCGCCGAGGGTTCAATCCGGCATGTTCCTATGCAAGCTCAGGTCGGCGACTACGCGATCTTCCTGCGCAAGGCATCGGTCGAGGTCAAGTTCGAGGGCCAGACGTATCTGATTGTCCCCCAAGGCGCGATCCTCATGCTAGAGCGCAGCCCGAGCGAGAGCTCCGTCGACGAGCTCCTTGACAGCGAACCCGACGACTTCGACGACCCGCTGCCTTGAACGTCATTCCGTAACCCTCCCTGGTGGGTCTGTACTCAGAACGCATCTTTCCCTGGATCATGGAGCGATCCGATTCCGATGAGCTCAAGGCCGAGCGGTACGCCGCGATAAGCGACGCCACCGGTCAAGCACTAGAGATCGGCGTCGGCACCGGCGTCAACTTCGCGCACTACCCGTCGTCAGCAACAGCGGTTACAGCGGTCGAACCGTCGAGTGGAATGAACAACCGCGCCCGACGAGCGCGAGCCCAGGCAGCGGTACCGGTTCGACTGGTCGCCGGCGATGGACAGTCGCTCCCGTTTGCGAGCCGGTCGTTCGACACCGTGCTGGTGTTGTTCGTTTTGTGCACAATCGCCGATCCGGATCGAACGCTGAGCGAGGCCCGACGGGTCCTAAAGCCTGACGGGAGGTTGCTGTTCTTGGAGCACGTCTCAGCCCCAGAGCCCGGTGTCCGACGCTGGCAGCGACGGTTGGAGCCGATCTGGAAGCGCATCGGGTGCGGGTGTCACCTGACCCGCGATACGGAGTCAAAGCTCTCCGAAGCCGGCTTCGAGATCACCTCCATCGATCGCTATTGGCTCACAAAAGCGCCGCGCATCGTTGGCTGGGTTATCCGAGGCTCGGCTCGCGTCGCGGCCTAGCTACTCGGCAGTCGTTCTCGCTCCCAACTCACGATCGAGCATCAACAAGGCGGCGCTGTTGTCGCCAACCAACTTCAGCTGATCGACGAGTTGCTTGGCGGTCGCCTCTTCCTCCACCTGCTCGGTCACGAACCACTGAAGCAAGGTTTGGGTCGGG
>CBDUCI010000079.1:0-9547 GCA_965365605.1 uncultured bacterium | reverse complement strand
TGCTTCGCTTTCTCACCGCGTTGGGGCACGTAAATCTCGACGACATGACCAGCCTGTTGCCGGATCGCGGTCTCGACGAGCGGTCGATCGTCAAAGTCGAATGGCGCCAGCAGCTCGCGCGGAAAGCGATCGGCTCTCAGATAGTACCGAGTAAGAAACAGGGACAGCGCTTCTCCATCGCTGGCGCCAGCCACGTTTCCCAGCACGTGGTGCTCCTTTCCCATGACTCGCCCATCACGCACTCGCAGGATCACGCCACAGGCTTCGTTTTGATCGCGCGCGAGGCCCACGATGTCGCGGTCATCGCCCGACAGACCCGCTACCCGCTGACGCTCGCTGATCTCCTGCAACGCGTCGAGCTGGCGCCGATACCCCGCAGCGCGTTCGAACTGCAGTCGCTCAGCCGCCTCTAACATACGCGCTTCCAATCGGCTGGCGGCGGCTTGCGTGTCGCCCTCGAGAAACGCGACCACGTCATCGATCATCGATCGATATTCGTCCACGGACACGTACTCAACGCATGGTGCGTCGCAACGATCAATGTGGTAGTCAAGGCAAGGTCTAGATGGCCGCTCGCGCAGAAGGTCGTAGCGACACGAGCGCACTGGGAAGAGCTCCTTTACGAACGCCAAGTTGCGCCTCAGCAGCTTCACGTGCGTGTAGGGGCCGAAGTACCTACCGCCGTCATCGACGACGCGACGCGTGACGAACACTCGAGGGAAGTCCTCCTGCAGCGTAACCTTGATGTAAGGGTACGATTTATCGTCCCGCAGCAGGATGTTGAAGCGTGGATTGTGCTCCTTTATCAGGTTCGATTCGAGAAGCAGCGCCTCGACATCGCTGTCGGTAACCAGGTAGTCGATGTCCGTCGCGTAGCGCATGAGTACGCGCGTTTTGTCGGGTAGACTTTCGGGCGTCTGCAGGTAGGATCGGACGCGGCTGCGCAAATTCGCTGCCTTGCCGACGTAGAGAACCGCTCCCGCCTTGTCCTTGAACAAGTACACCCCGGGCCTCCGAGGTAGCCGTGCGACCTTTTCGCTCAACCGACTCATAACCAAAAGTTACGCCGGCCGTCAGCGGTCTGCCCGAGCGATGGTGTTCATCACACCTCTACACCGCCTCAAATTTCCGTTTGCCTATCTCATCGAGGGTCTCTTGGGGACAGCCGACGGGATTACTCTAACGAGTGGCCAGGGCTGCGCGGTGCTCATGATCTACCGCGCGGGTTGGATCTCTGTCTTCCTGTTGTTTATTACGTGGCACGCTCATGCGTATAAAGAAACGCGCTCAACTCGAACTCAGCCGACTCGACGTATTCGACGCGGTGTCTTCGATCCGGCAGAGCGGCATCTATCTCGGCGTCGGCTTGTTCTTCGTGTTGTTGGTCGCAATCGGTGGGGCGCGGGTCGCTTTTGGGGCCGGGATGTCTTACGGGCTACCAGGGCCCCTGCTGGGGTTCCACCGATACCCGCGCAGTCGCGCTCGTGCGCAACTCGTTCTCGCGATCGACGCCCCGGGACGGGACGACGAACGATCAAGCCGTCTGAAGTACTGGCTCCTCTGCGAGATAGATCAGATGCGAGTCGCGACCGATCTCGGTCGTATCAGCGGGATTGACGACGTGATCGCCGGTCTCCGCGTTTCTGAGGCCGATCACCAACGCACCAGAGGATCGTTTAACGTGTTGCACGACGTCGCCAAACGATGCCGGAACCTGGATATCGGTCGGTAGCGGGGCGACAAAGATGCTATGGGCGCCAAGCGTCGCGACCTGACTCATGATCGAGGCCGTACCAGGCATCGACACCGCATGGGAAAGGAGCGAGAAGCCCAATCGGGTCGTCTCGATCACCTCATCGGCACCCGCTGACATGGCGTGGCCAACGTTCTCGCTATCGAGGATTTCGGCTGCAACGTACAGCGGTTCACGCCTCGGATGAGACTCGCGACGGGCGAGCAAGTAGGACCGAATCGTAAACGCCGTCAGGATCGTCGCTGCATCCGCCTGTTGCGGCAGAACGTCCCGGCGCGCCACCAGCACTGCGGCTCGAGCGTGCGTCAGGCGCACCTTGTCGAGTTCACTCTCCTTCGTCGGGTCGCCACCCACCCAGACAAAATCGGGCGGCAGCTCTTCGGGCCGCACACCCTCGCCAAATACGACCAGCGCGGTCTGCGAATCGAACTCTTGGCGCAGCGCATCCAACAAGATCCGGGAGCCGGCATCGTAACCGCAGACAACGACATGTCCGGTGTAGTCGCTCACTCGAAACTGCTCCCTCCGAATTCTCAAGACGACACCCACCAAGGTGTTGCCAACGATTCCCGCAAACAAGGCCAGGTTGAAGAGCCCTGCGACCATCAACACGCTGCCAATCACCCGGCCCAACCTCGTGACGGGGACGATATCGCCATACCCGACTGTCGTTATCGTGACGAGCGCCCACCAGACCCCATCTCCAAGGGAGTCTATGGCTGGGTTCAGGCCGCGCTCGACAAGCATAAGCGTTGAACCTCCCAAGACAACGGTCGTTCCAAGCACGACGAAGGCGAACGCGAACAACAGAGAGTTCTCGCGGTACGCGCGACCGAGGCCGCCAAAGGGACGGCTGTAACGAAAGATCTGCGCCGTCCGGATCAGTCGCAGTAGTCGCAGAATCCGTAAGCCACGCAGAGCAGGCACCAGCGCCGCCACGGTTACGATATCGATAATGATCAAGGGCCTCAGGCAGAACCGAAGGCGACCCAGCACATGTGTCGTCAGCCGAGCCACGAAGCGGCGGTCGAAGATCTTTAGCTCTGGCGGCTGGAATGAACCGACCCTCAGGAGCAGCTCAATCGCGAACAACGCCAGAATGGCGCGGTCTAGCCTGGCCAACCACGTGGGACGGGGCCGCCCACCAGCGGCGATCAACTCGATCGTCAGCGTGACAACCGACAGGACGATCAGCCCCCATACGATCGATTGGACGATCCGATAGATGCGGGTTTGGGGTTCGTGGAAGGCGGCGTGGATGAGTCCCATCGTCAACTCCGTCGTCGGAACAACCGGTGCAGCTCGTCGACTCGCAAGATCGCCGCTACCACGAAGTACGCCACGGCGATGCCGACATAGAGTGCGAGCGAGGCACCGATTCGCTCTCCCAGATCCCACGCCGACCAGCGATTCATAATCGACAGGTAGGGCCAGACGCCCGCCAGCCCAGCGATGATCGCAGCGATGAGCACTCGTGTCGCTACGTGCCAGGTCTGGCGCTCGAACAACCCGCCCCAGCTCCGCCTGAGCAAAACGCCGAGCGTCACCGCGTTTGCGATGGCAGCCAGCGCTGTCGCCAAACCGATTCCCGGCAACCCGATCGTCCATGCCAAACCGATGCCTAGGACGGCATTCAAGACCAGTGCTCCTACCGCGACTCGGACCGGCGTTCGTGTATCCTGGAAAGCGTAGAAAGCCGTTGCGAACAGACGCACCGATCCGTACGCGACGAGCCCGGCCGCATAGGCTGCGAGCACCCAGGTGACCGCATTCGTATCGTCAGCGACGAACCGCCCGCGTTCGAACACCAAACTGACCACCGGTCTTCCAAACGCGATCAGCCCGACGCTCGCCGGCAGCATCAGGAAGATCATCCGACGCCAGGAGCTTGCGAGCTCGCTTCGAACATCGACTGCCCCACCGAGTCGTGCGCCAGGGTCGGCAGAGCGACTTGGGCGATCGCCACACCGAACAACGACAACGGCAACAAATAGAGTCGTTGAGCGTAAGCCAGCGTAGCCACCCCGGCGCCGGTAAGAAACGAGGCGATCTGGATATCGATGAGTGTTGACAACTGAGCCACCCCGGTGCCGATCATCATCGGTGCGAACAACGCCATCACGCGCTGCACCGCAGGCTCGCGCCAGCCCTTGCGCGGCCGAAGGGTTCCCAAAACGGAGCGGGTTGCGGGTAGCTGCACCAGCAGCTGGACACAACTGCCAGCCACGACACCCCATGCCAATATGTAGATCGGTTCCATCTCTACCCGACCCACGAAGGCGATAAGTGCACCCGCCGAAACCACCGACCAGAACAGCGGCGCGAAGTTGGGCCAGAAGAAGCGACCATTGACATGCAGGATTCCCATGCACCACGCACCGGCAACCAGAAATGCGACGGTCGGGAAAAGAATGCGAATCAGTCGTTCGACGAGCGCTCGCAGCTCGGGGCCAAACCCCGGTGCAACGACCCAAGCCAGAGCCGGCGCGGCGATCACCCCGGCTAGGGTTATCAATCCAACCGTCAGCAACAGCAGTCCGAGCACGCTCTGCGCAAGCCGTCTCGCTTCGCCCGGATCTGCGGTTCGCATCCGTTCCGCTAGGACCGGGATCAGAGATGCCGAAAGATTCCCCTCGCCAAGCAGAACACGGACCAAGTTGGGGAGCTTGTAGGCTGCCACGAATGCCGAATACGTCGCGGCGCGCCCGAAGAAATAAGCGATTACCTGTTCACGAACGAGTCCGAATAGCCGGCTCACGCCGATGCCAAACATCACGATCATCGTGGCGCGGCCAGAGGATGGACGGCGAATCGGAGCAGGTGTGCCGGAGCGGGGGCCCGTCACCTCGGACGAGTCACGCGCCGGCGTCGTGCGCCAACCGGCTGGCGATCAACGCAAACTCCCGCGCCAGCCGACGCCGATCGACCGGCGTAAGCGTCGGATCGTCGGGATACCGCCGAACGTACTCCTCCAAAAGCTCGCGCTCATCATGGTTGAGATCGACCGCAGGATCGTTCAACCACCGCATCGCGAGCTCGAGCTTGGTTGACCCGGGGCCACCCATTAGCAACGCAAGATAGCCGACACACCCCGCGCTCGACAGGCGTGGACTCTCAATCGTGGGTGCAGCCCGCTGGCTGCTCTGGTGCTCCACGGCTGCACCTATGGCGTCACTGACGCCTCCGTAACTGATTGCGTGGTAATGACTTAGAAATTCAGGCATGGGCGTTGCTTAGGCCGTGGTAAAGGCAACAAACACCACCACTCAACTGTGAGGAAGACATGCGCAAACGGTTCAGTGCCACCACCGCCGGGATCATGCTGGTGCTGTTTTCGGCGGTCAATTCGCACGCCCAACTCGCCGCAAACGATGCGTTCGCATCACTCGACGGCTGCGTCGCCGCAGCAGAAGCCGAGGACGAGTCGAAAGCCATCGCGCTCGCTGACGAAGCTGAAATGAGGTTCTGGGGTTGGCTTGAGTCCGACCCCGACAGCCCAGACGCCCGAACCGGTTTGGCTCGCGTCATGCTCCAATGTCGCGTTCCTTTTCTCGGGCTCATGGAGCAGGGGGCGTTGTCAGCTCGGGCGACAACCATTCTCCGCGAGGCACTCGAGCTCGACCCGACCCACTGGGGTGCCCGCTACACGCTAGCCCTCAACTTCTACTACTCACCGGAGTTCCTAGGCCTCACGCGGGACGCGATTCGGGAGTTCGAGACGCTTATCGAGCAACAGGGGACACGTACGGACGATCCTCAAATGGCGGGCCCTTTCGCCTACCTCGGTGATCTGTACTTGCGAGAGAAGCGGACCGAAGCCGCGCATGAAGTATGGCGTCGAGGCGCCCAGCTTTTTCCCGCCGACGACCAGCTCCGCCGGCGGCTCGATGGGATCGTCGCTGGTAGCGACACCGGCAATGAGGCAGACCAGAGCGATCGGAAGGTGGGTGCGGCTGATGCCGCGCCCACGGCCGGAGACGTACCGAGGCTCAAGGTCGACTACGAAGCCGATCCACTCGTCGTGCAGGTCGAGAGCGGCTATCAGATGGAGGATACTCGTAGCCAAGCGACGTTGAGCCGCCTGGATGTGTACATGACACCCGGTGGCGCGGCGGACATTCTCCAAGTCTTCCAGACGCTGCCCGGGGTGACCCGCGCTTCAGAGAGCAGCGACCTTTATGTTCGGGGTGGCGACCCGGCGGAGACACCGGTCTATGTCGAAGGCGGTCGATTACTCCACCCGGGTGTGTTTGAGACCTTCAACGGTAGCGTGTTCGGGATTCTCGACCCCTCGGTGCTCCGAAAAGCCTACTTCTCGAGCGGTGGTTTTTCGGTGCGTTACGGGAATGCGCTCTCCGGAGTCGTCGATCTCGAAACCGACGGCCGGCCGACCGTATCGACTTGGCGAGCAGGGGTCAATTTTGCGGGTGGTGGCGCCACCTTGCGAAAGCCGATCTCGAAGCGAGCCGGCGCTTGGGCCTCGTTGCGATTCACGGAGACCTCCCTTTTGCTTCGGCTCCACGACCAGGCGAGCGACTATCAGTCGTTCCCCCGGTCGCTGGAAGGCGTGGCGACCTGGGTCCACGAACCGCGGCCTGGGATCGAGCTGAAGGCGCTCGCGCTCGGACAAGCGGACACCGCTGATCGCATCATCGACGCCATCGGGTATCGCGGACCCTTTGGGGTCCGCGGTCGCACGGCGCTGGGCCTGTTCTCGGCTCGTGCATTGCGAGAGGACGCCGGTGCAGTTTTACACACCACCGTCGCATGGTCAGAACACAAAAGCGATTTCGAGTTTGGGGCGCTTGATCGTGAGCGGTCCGACCGGAGCCTGGCCATTCGTGTCGCTGGCGATATCGCCCCTGGTCTGCGAAACCACCTCCGCGCCGGATTCGAGGCGACCCGCCTTTCGACAACCGAGCGTGGCCGTGTGCCCGCGACCGAACAACTGGCGCCTGGATCGCCGACCGAGGCGCTACCAGGCATTGACGATAAGAGCCAGCACCTGGGCGCGTTCGTGGAAGACGAGTTTCGACCGGTACCCGCACTCGGCTTGACGGTGGGCGCCAGAATCGACCGCCTCCCCGGGGAGGATTCGTGGACGTTTGATCCGCGGTTTGCCTTCGCGTACCGAATCGGAGATTGGACCTGGCGGTTGGGTGCCGGCGAGTTTCAACAAGGCCGCTGGCGCGTGGGGTACGATCTTCCCGATGGCGGTGCGCCAGCAGGGACACCCCGCCGAGCGCGGCATTACACCGGTAGCCTCGAACGCGACGGGAGCTTGTACGCCAAAGTGGAAGCCTATCGTAAGGAGTACGACCGCTACGTCCCGGATGGCGGCGGGCCGCCGATCGAGACCGGCCAAGCCACGGGGGTCGACCTACTGGCCAAATGGACCGGGAGCGAACGTTGGGACGGCTGGATCAGTTACTCGTACCTGAGGAGTCGCGTGGACTTGGTTGACGGTCGCTCGGTCCCGGCAGCGTACGATATACCACACACGCTAACCGCCGTGGGTCAGGTCTCTTCTGGCTCTTGGAAGCTGGGCGTTACTACCCGTTACGCTACGGGTCGACCGTTCACACCGATTCTCGGCGCGCACGATCGGAACGATCTCGACGCGTTCCCCGAGCCCCTGTATGGCGACCCGTCCGGTGCACGACTCGATGATTATTTCCGGCTTGACGCCCGCATAACCCGTTTCGTGAGCCTCTCCAGCGGTCTGCTCGTGGTGTACGTCGAGTTGCTCAATGTCTTGGATCGCGACAACGTTTCGAGCATCGTGTACGACGCCAACTTCGAGAACCCGCGGCCGATCGAATCGATCTTCGCTCAGCGCACCGCTGTCGCCGGGATTGAGCTCCAGTTCTGATGCCAAATGACCCTAGCCCTGGACGTCGCGCCGCACGCTGAGATGGAGTATCCGGTCGCCACCGCCATCACGTTCTTCGCACTGGGCGTCAACTTTCTTGGCGGAGTGGTCCTGTTTCTGCTCAACCCCGAGAGCCGAAGCGTGCGGTGGTTCATGCCGTTCTTGGTCACCATTCTGCTCTGGCTTTTCGGTCAGGGCTGGGCGTTGCTCACGGGAACACTTGAACCAATAACCGACGTGTTTATCGTCGGCATCCACCTCATGCCTGGCTTCTTTCTCATGTTCGCTCTCGTCGACGGATACAATTGGGGTCTTCCAAAGATTCTCGCTCCGCTCGCGATCGGCCTGCTGTTGCTGCCACGCGTCTACGGAGTCGAGTTGGACCAGTTCTCCGATCCCGTTCAGCTCGCCTGGCAGATTGGTGGCTGGGGCCTTGGGTCTGTGATCATGGCTCGGTGTGGCCTGAGGCACCGATTGACCACCGGGGCTAGCAGTCTCTACCAACGACTGGTTTCGCTGTTTCTGCTTCTCATCGCTCCGCTCGTCGTGGTCGGCGGAGTACTGCTAGGCGCCGAGTTCTTCTGGTACACGATGCCCCTGCTCACGGTGATGCTTCATGTCCTATTGTTTGTCGGGGTCGTCTTCTGGCGGTTCTACGACATTGAGGTGCGAGCAGCCCGAAGCGGCGAGATCGCCACTCGAGCAGCCGAGCTCGAGCGGATGGCCGTAGTCGGCGAGTTGACCGCCTCATTCGCTCACGAGGTGCGCAACCCGCTGACCGGCGTTCGTTCACTGGCCCAACGACTGGCTGAGGAAGACATCGCCGATGACAGCCGACGCCGCTACGCCGGCGTAATCGTGCGCGAGGTCGAGCGCGTCGAGCAGATCGTCGCTCAACTCCTGGGCGTAGCCCGGCGGCGTAAGACACGATCGGCGAGTGGGGCTGTGACCCAGCTCGCACCGTTATTCGAAGATCTTCGGCTGCTGCTCGGTTCGCGGGCATCAAGATCAGGGGTGTCGCTCAACGTCGACTCTGCAGGACTCGCGGTCAGAGCGGCCCGAGAACACGTGGCGCAAGCTCTACTGAACCTGCTCCTCAACGCGATCGACCACTCGCCGCCCCAGGGCCGCGTCGAACTGGCGGCCGAACAGCGGGACGGCGCTGACACCATCACTATCTACGTCCGAGACGAGGGACCCGGGATTCCCCCAGCGGATTACGAGCGGATCTTCGAGCCTCTCTACAGCAGCGCTGAAGGAACTGGCCTCGGCTTGTCGGTAGTGCGTCGTCTCGCTGTCGACCTCGGTTGGGAGGTCGAAATCGGTGAGGCGACGAGTGGAGGGGCCGAGTTTCGACTGGTGCTTCCGTCCCTTGAAAACCCGATCGCAGCGATCGATTCCCAGCCGACGCCGTGAGAGTCCTCGTCGTCGACGACGAACCGGCGATCCGACTCGCGCTACTGGAGATCGTCGAAGCCGCTGGACACACTGCTCGCGAAGTTCCCGACGGTGCCACGGCTTTGGCTTCTCTCGACGGACAATCGGCTGACCTCGTCCTCGCTGATCTACGAATGCCTGGCATTGACGGTCTCGAGCTACTGGACCGACTTAAAGAAAAGCATCCCGACACGCTATTCGTTCTGATTACCGCGTTGGGCGATGAACGAACAGCCGTCAGGGCACTCAAATCGGGGGCCTACGACTACGTACCCAAACCGTTCGACAACGAAGAGATACGATCGATCCTGAAACGCGCTTGGGAAGTGCTCTCCCTCCGAGCCGAGAATCGCCGACTGCGTGAGGAGATGTCGACCGAGTACCGTGGCATGATCGGTGACTCCCCGGCGATGCGGGAAACGACCGCCTTCATCAAGCGGGTTGGCCCCACTGATGTAACCGTACTCATCACCGGCGAGAGCGGG
>CBDUCI010000078.1:0-9645 GCA_965365605.1 uncultured bacterium | reverse complement strand
CGCCCGGCTGCGCGAGGTCGTGCAGCGGCAGGGCGGTGATCAGGATCTCCTGGGCGACAGCCCGCTCATGCGCAAGGTCAAGGATCTGGTCGCGCGCGTGGCTCCCACCGAGGCCACGGTGCTGATCCGTGGCGAGAGCGGGACCGGAAAGGAGCTCGCCGCCCGTGCCATTCATGCCGAGAGTCCGCGCCGGGAGAAACCGTTTATCCCGCTGAACTGCTCCGCCCTTCCAGGGGAGTTAATCGAGAGTGAGCTCTTCGGTCATGTGCGAGGAGCTTTCACAGGCGCCGATCGTGATCACGATGGTCTTTTCGCAGCAGCTCACGCAGGAACCCTCTTCCTGGACGAAGTGGGCGATTTAGCTCCTGCAGCGCAGGCGAAACTTCTTCGGGCGCTAGAAGAGGGCTGCGTCACTCCGGTTGGATCGACGAGTTCGAGACCGGTCGATGTGCGATTGCTGGCGGCCACGCATCGCCCGCTCGCCTCGATGGTCGACGATGGCACCTTTAGGCAAGACCTTATGTTTCGACTTCGGGTCGTCGAGCTTCCTCTGCCTCCACTTCGTGAGCGCCGCCAGGACATCTCGGTCTTGAGCCTTCACTTCATCGCTGAGCTCGCTCAGCGCCATGGTCGCCCGCCCCACCCGCTCAGCGATCAGGCGAAGCGAGTGCTGATGGCGTACGACTGGCCCGGTAACGTTCGTGAGTTGCGAAATGTTCTCGAGCGAGCCGTTCTGTTGAGCGATACAGAAACGATCGAGGTTGCTGACTTGCCCGAATCGTTGACCGCCAGCAAGGGATCCCTGCGACCGGTTGATGCGGCTATCGCCGACTACCCGTACCACGAGGCGCGAGATCGGGCGCTAACGGCGTTTGAGCGGTCCTTTTTGGGTGCGGCGTTGGAACGACACGGCGGCAATGTGTCGGCGACCGCCCGCGCTCTCGGGTTACATCGGCAATCGCTCCAGAAGATGATGCGTCGGCTCGACCTCACGCGCTAATGCTCTAGGTTCTTCACCCAGTATGAGCTCCGTGTCCGATGCCCAAGTTGAGTGTTTTGAGCTCGCCCGCTCTCATTACGAGAACTTCCCTGTCCGGTCGGTTCTTCTGAAGCGAGCCGAGCGGGAGGACCTGGCAGCCATCTACGCGTTCTGTCGTACGACTGACGATCTCGGCGACGAGCTCGCTGGCGACCGCGTTGCAGCACTCGATGCGTGGGAGACGGCCGTGACATCCGCGTTGACCGGTCAACCGCCAGCTGGTGAACCCGTTCTGGTAGCACTGAGCCAGACCGCCAGCCGGCGCAAGGTATCGCCTGACCTGTTTCTGAGAATCGTCGAGGCCAATCGTCGCGATCAAACCGTGCACCGGTACCCGGACACGGACGCGTTGCTCGAGTACTGCAGCTACAGCGCTACGCCCGTCGGTCGGATGGTCTTGGCGGTGATCGATCATGGCCAGGGACAGGACCCGCTCTCGGACGCGACCTGTATCGGGCTTCAGTTGGTGAACTTCTGGCAAGACTTGAGGCGCGACTGGGACAAGGGTCGTTGCTACCTGCCGCTCGACGCTTGTGCCCGACACGGGGTGGAGCCTAGCGTGGAACTCTGTCGTGCGATCGCGTCACCTGCGCTCATCGATCTGGTCAAAGAGCAAGTGGGAGCCGCGCGCCAATGGTTGCAAAAAGGGTGGTCGCTGGCTGACTCGCTACCGGTTCGATGGCGGCCGATTGTGCGCGGCTTTACGCGCGGTGGATGGGCGACCTGCGACGCGATCGAGGCTCAAGGGTTCGATACTTTGTGTGAGCGGCCAGTCCTCTCCCGCAGAGCGCGGACTGCGATCATGACGAGCGAAATGCTCCGCGCCCCGCGTTGCGGTGTTCGACTCGACTCGATGCGACCGTGAACGCGACACCTGTGACACCAATCGTGGCCGCTGGGTACGAAGCGTGTGAGGCCGACACGCGTCGATGGGCGCACAACTTTGGGCTTGGTATCCGACTTCTGCCCCCCAATCGACGGCGCGCTCTGTCAGCCGTTTACTGGTTCAGCCAGCGTGCTGATCAAGCCGTTGATAGTGATGGAACGCGAGAGGAGAAAGAGCGGCGCCTGGAAAACCTGCGTGCCGCGCTCAACCGGTCGGTGACCGGTGAGCCACCCAACCCACAGTGGGCCGCGCTCGCCCACGCAACCGACAGATTCGAAGTTCCCACCGAGCTGTACCGGCAACTCCTCGATGGCGTCGCCAGCGATCTCGATCCGTGCACATTCAACGATTGGGAGTCGGTGCTGAGCTACTGTTACGGCGTGGCCAGCGTAGTCGGGCTGATCGCGCTCAGGATTTTTGGCGGGACCGGCCGCGAGTCAGCGACCGCGGCTGAGGAACTTGGATACGCACTCCAACTCACCAACATCCTGCGTGACGTGCGCAACGATGCCAGTGACGGTCGATGGTACCTACCACTCGAGGAAACCGATCGGTTTGGGGTCACAGCTGCGGCTGTAGCTCAAGGTCGGGCTGAATCCGGGTTCGATGCGTTGGTTCACTCAGTTGCCGAACGGGCGCGGCAGTACTACGGCGCGGGACCGCAACTGTATCGGCGTCTGCCACATTCGACCCGTGCCTGTCCGGCAGCGCTGGTTGGTGTCTACCGCGGCTTGCTCGAGCGGATCGCGGCCGATCCCAGGTCCACGCTGCGTGGCGAAGTGCGTCTCGCCAGTGCGTCCAAGCTTCGATCCGGTCTGGGGTCGGCGGCAGCGGCCATGTTCTCTTGAATTCAACTCCGCTGGGTCAATTATCGGTCGTGGTTGTGGGCGGCGGACTCGCCGGCATGGCCGCGGCTTTGAAACTGGCACAGTCCGGGTACCGGGTAACACTGCTCGAACAGAGACCGTTTCTCGGTGGTCGAGCGTACTCGTTTGAGGACCCTGATACAGGTGCCGAGATTGACAACGGCCAACACATTCTCGTCGGAGCGTGCACCCGATTGCGAGGGTTTCTCGATGATATCGGCGCTCCCGAGAGCGCGTTTGCACGCCAACCTCGGCTCGCTGTCACTATCATGGGTCCAGATGGCACGAGGGCGACGTTGGCGGCGGCACCGTTTCCAGCACCACTCCACATAGCGGCGGCTGTTCTTCGCTACCGACACCTCGATCTTCGCCAACGAGCAACCGTTGCGCGAAATGCGCGAGCATTGGCACATCTCGACAGCAACGCGTGCGCCGATCTCGAGAGCACTCCGTTGGGCGACTGGCTTTCGGCACGTGGTGCGTCACCAGCGTCAATCGAGCGGTTTTGGGATCCGCTCGTGCGCCCGGCGCTCAACGTGATAGTCAACGAAGCCAACATCCCGCTAACCGCCTTTTTCGTTCGCGAAGCATTATGGACGGGCTCGCATGGCGGCGCCGTTTGGTTGCCGTCGGTTGGGCTCTCACGAGCGATCGGCGAGCCTGGCTATCAGGCGCTCGCGCGAGCCGGCGTGGTCGTCAAACTGAGCGCCCGGGTCGACACGGTCGAGGTCAGCGACCACAATGTCGTCGGCGTCCGGCTAAGAGGCGGCAAACGGCTCGATACGACGAGCGTCGTGTGCGCGGTGCCACCTGATGCTTTGGAGCGGATGCTGCCGTTCGTCGTTCGCTCACAGGGGGACTATTCCGGGATCGGCACCAGCGCGATCGTGAATGTCTACCTGTGGTACGACCGACCCATCACGGATCTCGTCTTTGCCGGCACGTTCGGGTCTGATCTGCAGTGGATCTTCAACCGTTCGCGGCTCCTCGGGGCGCACGCGGCGGGGCACTGTCTCGGGGTTTCGCTCAGCGCCGCCGACGAGTGGGTCGAGATGCCAAAAGGCGTCGTCGCAGAGCGCTGCGATCGAGCTATCGAGCGCATGTTTCCGGCTCGTCACGGCGCGAAGCTCATCCGCTCTGCCGTCGTCAAAGAGCCGCGCGCGACGTTCCGCGCAATACCAAACGTAGCTCGCTACCGCCCCGGCCCTATCGGCGCGATTGACGGTCTGTACGTAGCCGGAGACTGGACAGACACTGGTTGGCCAGCGACGATGGAGGGCGCGGTCCGAAGCGGGGAGAACGCGGCCGAGGCGATACTGGTGCAACACCGCTCGATCACACAAGCGGCGCTGATTCGATAAGGGTCGTCGTGGTTAGCTGGGAGACGCTTCGCGCTCGAGGCCCAACAACTTGCTGGCGCGCTCGGCGTCAGACACCGCCAGTATCAATCGACCGCGACCGCTTGCGACCGCCGCGTAGGCGTACTTGATGTCCACATCGCCGTGCAACAACTGCTCTGCCAACTTGGCGAGCGCACCGGGCGCGTCATCGAGCTCGATCTCGACCACGCTGCTCGTGTACGTGCGATAGCTGTTTTGCTCCAGGACCTGGAGCGCGGTTTCGTGGTCACTGACGATCGTGTGTACTATTCCGTAGTCGGTACCGCTCGGAACCATCATCGCCCGGATATTCACGCCCTCGGCCGCGAGCACCTGACACAGCGCACCAAGACTACCGGGCTCGTTCTCGATGAAGATCGATATTTGGTCGACGATCTGCATTTGAGCGAATATAGAGTCCAGCACTACAGTCGCCACGAGTGGCAAAGACTTTATGACCCTCTTGATCTTGCTGGTCGGACTTGCCGTTCTTGGCTCGATCGCTCGGTTGTCGGGGGGACTGACCGCCCCTACTCCCAGGAGGTGACTTATGCTCGGCTACGGACTCGGTTTTCTCGGGTTGCTGTTCATCGGACTTATCGTGGTCGTCGCCGGGTGGGTGATTCTCACCTATAACGGCCTCGTTACGCTTCGCAATCAGCTTGAGAACGCGTGGTCACAAATCGACGTCCAGCTCAAGCGGCGCTACGACTTGATCCCGAATCTCGTGGAGGCGGTCAAAGACTACATGGAGTACGAGCAGGACGTGCTCACCAAGGTCACCGAAGCGAGGGCTCAAGCGGTTTCAGCCCAGGGTCCAGCCGAACAAGCGCAGGCCGACAACATGCTGACTCGTGCGTTACGGTCGCTGTTTGCCGTGGTCGAGAATTATCCCGAGCTCAAGGCCAACGAGAATGTTTTGAAGCTCCAAGAGGAGTTGACCAGCACCGAGAACCGGATCTCATTCTCGCGTCAGTTCTACAACGACACTGTGATGAGGTTCAATACTCGGCTTCAGATGTTCCCCACCAATCTGATCGCCGGGATGCTGGGCTTTACGGCTCGCGAGTTCTTCGAGACCGGCGACGACGCCGAGCGCGAGCCGGTAAAAGTCGACCTGCGCTAGACCGGGCTCGGATCCCGCCAGGCAGGTGCGATGGAGAGCCGCGGCCTCTACGGAGAGATCAAAGCCAACCGCCGCCGTTCGTGGTTCCTAGCGGCCGGCATCGTGCTATTGCTGGCGTTGTTGGGGGCGACGGTGGGTGGGGTCTGGGGCGATCCGCTTACAGGCTTGGTCGCGGCTTGGGCCGTAGCCGTCGTGTTTCTGACGATCACCTGGTACGGCGGTGCCCAGATGACGCTCGCGGCGAGCAATGCGCGGCCAGCCGATCCCGAGCGCGACCGGGTGCTGATCAACATCGTGGATGAGATGGCCCTGGCGTCCGGCCTGCCCCGGCCCGACATCTTCGTTATCGATGATACGGCACCCAACGCGTTTGCCACCGGTCGCGACCCTCAACATGCGGCAATCGCAGTCACCCGCGGGTTGTACCAGAAACTCGATCGAGATGAGCTACAAGGCGTGATCGCCCACGAGCTTTCCCACATCCGAAATCACGACATCCGCTACACCACATTCGTCGCAGTGAGCGTAGGCGCGATCGCGCTGCTGGCCGATCTTGCGCTCCGTCATATGTGGTGGGGCGGTGGACCGAGGCGAGCACGCAACACGGGAGCCGGAGCCATCATGGTCGTGGTCGCGCTGCTGGTCGCCATCCTGGCACCGCTCTCAGCGCGCTTGCTACAAGCCGCCGTCTCCCGTCGGCGGGAGACGCTGGCCGACCTCAGCGGCGCCGAGATGACCCGCTATCCCGAGGCATTAGCGCGTGCCCTCGAGAAGATCGCCGGCGATCCGGAGGTGCTGGAGGTTGCAAACCGGGCCACCGCCCCGTTGTACATCGTCGACCCGATCAAGGAGTTCGAGAAGCGCGCCCGCGGGCTACTGAGAACTCATCCTCCGACGGATGAGCGAGTGGCGCGGTTGCGTTCGCTGGTTCTATCCAACGATGGCTGAGGGCCAAGTTGAAACTTAGGCCGGCGCGGTAGACTCCGTTTCACTCTCACCCACGTCCAGAATCGCCTCGACGTTGCCAACCGCAAAAACTCGATCGGCGGCACGCAGCTCGCAGTACGCCTCGAGGTACTCGCGACCGTCGTAGAAGTGAATGTTGAACGGCCGTACAACACGCTCGGTGGTCTCGCCAGTTGTGCGGGCGGTGTACCGAATACCGATCCGCGAGGCGGAATCGACCGCGTCCCGCAAGCGAGCCAGGATATCCGGGTCAGTCTCTGGTGCCGGCTCGAGCAGCTCGGCGTACTTCGCGAACATCGGTCCCCCGCCGGCGGCCAACTTCGCTTCCAACCCGGCAAGCACACCATCATCCGGTGCAGATGCGCGGGCCTCGGCTACCAGTTGCCTCAGCCGTGATCGTTCGCGCTCGGTAAGCTCCATGCCATCCTCCTCGCTAGGCGCCGGGAGTATAGGCATCGGTCAAACCGCAATCCACCAGTACGGCTTTGCCCGGCGATGTTCCGTGCCCTATATTGCGCGCGCCGCCGCTGGCTTCTAGGGCACGGTGGCCATACAGTCGCAAGTGACTAGTTAGCCGGCACTTACGACTTTCATTTGAACCGTTTTCTCGTTTGTTTCTCGGAGGTTCCCCATGGGTTCCAATGGGAGTTTTTCGGTTGGTCGTATGCTCAAGAACTTGTTTGGACGGGGCGAAGCCCTGGCCGAGCAGGGCTCCGTCAAGTGGTTCGACGCGCAAAAAGGATTCGGTTTCATCGAGCGTCCCGACGGCAGCGACATTTTTGTTCACTACAGCGATATCGTCGGGAGCGGTTTTCGCACGCTCACCGAAGGTCAGCAGGTACAGTTTCAAGTCAGCAAGAGCTCCAAGGGACCGCAGGCTGTCAAGGTGCAGCGCGTAGAATAGCGGTAACGCAGAGGCTCTTTCGACCCCGAGCGGCCGGTTGCGTCGGTTTCGCGACCGGCCGTTTTTTGGGGGCACTACCCTTCGATATCTACCCAACGCACGAGGTCGACGAGCGTCGGTCGCCCATCTCGTCGCCAACCGAGCGTCGGTCGCTGCATCGCGCCAAGAACCGAGATCCGCTCGACACCAGCCATCGACAGCGACTGCGCGATATCGCGAAACCGCTCACCGGCAGCCGCGACACCAGCGGTTGCGATCAACCCCCTGCGCTTGGCGCACAACCGAATCGAGCGGTCCACGCTGTTGACGGGTGCCAGCGTGAGAAACTGCGGTACGGGGGGCACCGAGGGCGGCTCCGCCTGGGCGCGCGAGAGCACTGTCCACGGGGAATCGAGATCTCCCGCCCACACATTGGCGACTCCAGCCGCTGTCTCGACATCCATGAGCGATCGCCACTCGCCAAACGCCGCCCGCTCGCTGGTGCTCGCCTCTCTTCGCGGCGGGGACGGCCAGCGAGTGACGCAAGCCTCGAGCAGCGGTTCGACCAGCGACGCAGCGTCGTCCGAGGTTCCCTCGACAAATGCCGCGACCGGAGACAGGCACCCCATCTGACCCGAAAAAGCCGTGTCTTCTGCCAGCGCGTCGATCACTCGACCGCGATTCCCTGCCAACGCCTCGCGCGTGATCAAAGCTACCGATAACCGAGGGCCATGAACGATCACAGTGGTAGCTGGCTCAACACTCGATCGCAAACGCCGCACAGTGTCCGCGCGACCGGTTGCGATAACCGTAGTAGCAGCCCTCAGCACGGATTCACGGCCACCGGGTGAATCAGGCCAGGCGCCAACCACAACTGCCGCGCCGAGTTCAGAGTCGTCATCCGCTAGAGACGCCGCGAATCGCGCCGTCAGGTCATCGGCGTCAGAGGTCGGCTTGAGCCACACCGGTGCCTTGACCAATAGGGCGGACATGATGTCAGAAATTGGAGTCGTTGGAACCCCATGCGCCGCAACCGCCACCACCAAATCTGGTCCGACCGCAAGCCGTGAGTTGACACCATTCGTCACGAACCCGTCCAACACCCCTAAAGCACCCAACTCACTAGTGACCCAGCCTTCGAGAGAGTCGCGGGTCCAAATGTCGAACGCAGCGTCGAGCACGTTAGCGATCGACGCTCTCGGCACCCGGTGGTGCGCTACCAAGGCTTCGGTTGCCGCGCGCCGCACTGACCAACCGTCATCGCGCCATTTATCACAAACGGTTGCCAAGCCGGCTATGATTTCGCTCACTGGCCGCCCCTTGAGCCGCTCACCAGCGGCCACGAGACCGGCGATTCGATCGGTCTCGGCGCTTCTCATCGCTGCTCGAGCCACAACTCAGCTGCCAGCGAGCACCCGCGAGCCTCGGCACTGGGCTCGCGTCCGTGCAGCACAATGCCCCCATCGACGGTGCGCTCACCCAAGTCACTGGTCTGAACGGCGACCGCGCTGGCGCGGTTCGCGAGATCAAAGTGCACCAGGGCACCGACCTCGCCCGGCTCCAATGCGGCCCCGGTATCAGCGTCTATGACCATCACCCGTGCCCACGGGGGCACCCGGAATCCCACTCTGGGGCGATCCTCAATAACCGTCGTTCGCAACCGCTCGTCGTAGTATTGAGTCGACAACTCGGTCATTCCGTACTCTTCCACCTGATGATCGGCCGGTACCCCCAGTCGATCCGCGATCGAGCTCCCGATGGCATCGGGATCGGTTTCCCCGAGCGCGCCCTTGAAACCGCCGGTAACCATCGTACGACTGCCCGCGGGCAGCTCAAACTCGTATGATTCGAGCGCTGCCAACGCATGGTGGAACGCTAAGGCGGCGCCAGCGATCAAGACTGACTCGCCCTTCTGCTGGGCTTCATCGAGCGCCGCGAGAAACTCCTCGCGTCGCAAGCCCCCCGACGGCGAACTGGGCACGAAGAAGCCGCCGCCCGGATCGCCAAACACTTCTTGGTAGACCGCGAACATGTGGACCAGTGACGAGTCGGGGACTTCGGCTGCTGAAGGCGAAAGAAACACACACCGGATTCGTTCCCGATCGGGAAACAGAAAGCGGTGCGCGGAGGAAATGATCGCCGCGTTGTACAGCGCCAAAGTGTCAAACCGGTGCACCCCGGGCGTCCCCTGACTCGTCCCAGAGGTGCGGAAAGCGGCTGCCTCACGCTGTTCCGGAAAGGTCGCCCATCGTCCAACCTTGAACGCCCCGGTTGGCACCGGCGGAATCTGCTTCCATTCAACCACGTCACGCGGTGCGCTGATACCACGCAGTGCGCAAAACTGACGGTAGACCGGGTTGAATCGGAACTGATGAGCGAAGATATCCCGAGCGAGCCGATCGAACGCAGAGGCGTCGATCGGATCCGCCCAACCGCTTCCAATCGCGTGCAGGATCTCGGCGTCGAGCCGCTCGGCCTCCTCCTGGCGGGCCTTCTCGCG
>CBDUCI010000077.1:0-9694 GCA_965365605.1 uncultured bacterium | reverse complement strand
CCTGGCGACATTGCCTTACCGTCCGCGGGCGTAATTCAGTGGTAGAATGCCAGCTTCCCAAGCTGGACGTCGCCGGTTCGAATCCGGTCGCCCGCTCCAAGACTGACCGGTGCTACGAGTACTTGACTCCGAAGAACAGGGAGTAGAGTACCGGCACGACGCCGAGCGTCAGCATCGTGGCAAACAAGAGCCCGAAGATGATGGCGATCGCCATCGGTTCCCACATCGGACCGCCGCCGAACCAGAGGGGGAGTAACCCACCGACCGTTGTCGCGGTCGTCAAAAGAATCGGCCGCAGCCGTTTCTGAGCAGCTTCGATCACGGCGTTCGATGGCTCAAGACCATTTTCCTCGATCTCGATCTTGATGCGATCGAGCAACACGATCGCGTTGTTAATCACGATTCCTGACAGGGAGATGATTCCCAGGAGCGTCATGAATCCGAAGTACGACCGAGCGACGAAGAGCCCAAAGATGACGCCGATCACACCCAATGGGATGGTCAGCAAGATGATCGCGGGCCGGCGAAACGAGTTGAACTGACCCACCAGAAGCAGCAGGATAATCAGTCCGGCGATCGGGACCTTGGCCATGATCGACCGGTTTGCTTTGACCGAGGTTTCCTCCTCACCTCCGAACTCCCATGAATAACCGAGGCCCCACTCCTGGCTTTGCTCTTCGAGCCAGGGCCGAAGCTCAGCGGTCACTTCGTTGGCAGTGACGCCCGGATCCGTGGCGGCCTCGACCGTAACCGTTTTGAGACGGTCGTAGCGCAGGATCTTGGCCGGCTGCCACACGACTTCCACATCGGCGACTTGTCGCAACGGCACCGACCGTCCCGTCGCCTGGGCGTAAACGTTCAGGCTCTCCAGTTGATCGATGTCTTTGCGTTCGGCGGCCACCGATCGCATCGCAATCGGTATGACCTCATTCTCTTCGCGGTACTCGCTGATCTCGATGCCGCTCAGGTAAGTCTGCAGTGACACGGCGATGTCCTGGCTGGTGACACCAGCTCGCCTTGCCCGCGGTTGATTGACTCGGACTTCGATCTTCTTTGACCGCGGACCCCAGTTGTCGTCGATCAGCTTCGTCCCTGGAATCTGTCGCAGTCGCGTCTTTACTTGGTCGACGAGGTTGAATAGCACGTCAGGGTCTCGCCCCGAGATTCGAACCTCGATCGGCGGCCAGGCGGGGGGGCCCAGGTCGAGCGGGCGGATTGTCGCCTTGAGATCAGGAAATCGGCGATTCGCAAACGCTTCCATCGATGCGACGAGATCCTCAACGATGCTGCGGGATGTCGCGTTGAGGATCATGTACGAGTACTCGGGTGCTGCCATCTCGGGAGCGTAGGGCAACAGATAGCGAGGTGCGCCCTCGCCGATGAAAGCGGCCCAGTTAGAGACACCGGTCTTGCGACCGGAATCGGTCGCAAGGCTGTCTAATAGAAAGCGGTCGAACGCACTCACCGTGGCAGCGGTCTTTTCGATCGGTGTACCGACTGGCAACTCGAGATCAGCAGAGAAGGTTGGTCGATCGTTGGGTGGAAAGAAGATCACCGGAACAAAGCGGAAACCACCGAGCGCCAATACGAATATCGCAAGCACGACTGCAAGAGTGTGCCAAGGACGTTGAAGCCCGGCAAGCAAAAGACCGCGATACCGTCGGTAAAACGGTGTGTTAAAATTGCTTTCCCTAGCCGCTGGACTCACCCGGAGATAACGCACCGCCAGAAGAGGGATCATCGTCAACGCCAGCAGCCACGAGCACAACAAGGTAATCGTGACGACAAGGAAAATCGGAGCTGTGTATTCGCCAACTGCTGACTCCGCTAGGTAGATCGGAAGAAAAGCGGCAGCGGTTGTCAATGATGAGGTGAGAAGCGGCAACATGAGTTCGTGCGCTGAATCCACGGCCGATTGCACAGCAGACTTTCCAGATTGCATCATGACCATGATCGATTCTGACATTACGATCGCGTTGTCGACCAGCATGCCCAGTGCGATGATGAGCGAGGCAAGCGACATCTGATCTAGACCAATCCCCAAGAAAGACATCACCAGAAGGGCCATGATCATCGCCATCGGGATCAAGCTGGCGACGATGAGCCCGGTCCGGAGGCCCAAGGTGAGAAGCATTACCAGACCCACGATGGCGATAGCTTGCAGAAGGCTGCCGGCGAAATCGTCGACTTTCTTCTGTACCGGGTCAGGTTGGAACTGGACATAGTCGAATTCTATCCCGATCGGATACGAAGCTCTGACACGATCGATGGTGGCCCGGACCGCTTCTCCAAGCGCGATTATGTTGCCGCCTTCTCGCATTGAGACCGCGAGGCCGAGCGACGGTGTTCCGTTTGCTCGCATCATCGTTTTTGGTGGATCGACGTATCCGCGAGAGATCTCAGCGAGGTCCTGCAGATAAATCAGCGCATCGCGGCCGGGCAGCTTCACGATTGTCTGCTTCAGCTCGTCGACGGATTCAAAGTTTCCAGTCGGTTCCAGGACAATGCGTTCGTCTCCGGTGGTGATGTTGCCGCCCGGAATCACGATGTTGCGGCTCGCGAGTATTTGCTCAAGCTGAATCGGGGAGATGCCAAACTCGGCCAAGCGAGCGTTGCTATACTCGACAAAGATCCGCTCATCTTGTGCACCATCGATTTCGACCTTGGCGGCATCGGTTATGAGCAGGAGCTCGTCACGCACCTCGTCGGCTACGTCCTTGAGCTCCGCATAGGTAAACCCGTCGCCGGTCAGCGCGATAACGATGCCAAAGACATCGCCAAACTCATCGTTGACAAACGGGCCGCTGACACCCTCCGGAAGGTCACCGCGAACTCGGTCGACTTTGCGCCGCAGGCTATCCCAGATCGGCCGCATCTCGGTGTACTCTTCCTTGATATCGACCCATATGATTGAACTCCCGGTTTTCGACTGGCTCCGGATGACGTCGAGCTCGGGGATCTCCTGAATCGCCTTCTCGATTTTGTCGGTGACGAGCAGCTCGACCCGTTCGGGACTCGCGCCGGGGAAGTTCGTGATCACGACAGCGGTTCGGATTATGAAGCCCGGATCTTCGGCGCGCGGCAGGGTGCGGTAGGCAGACACCCCCCCGACCAAGATGATCGCCAGGGCGGTGAACGTGATACGGTTTTTTGCTAGGGCCTGGCTGGTGAGGCTCACTCCGCGATCCCGGCAGAGCTCAGTAACCGCACTTGCTGACCGTCTTGGATGCGGCTGACGCCGGCTATCACAAGCAGATCGCCGTCGTCAAGCCCGTCGAGCACGGTCAAGCCCGAAGCGGTGAGGTCGCCAACGCGAACCGAGCGACGCTGGACTATACCCGTGCCCTCATCTGAGCGACCTATGACATAGACGTATCGTCCTTCGCGGTCCTCGGTAACCGCGGCCGGAGGAACTTGAACCACGTTCCCGGTGGACGTTGCAGCGAACGAGAAAGTGGCGGAAGCGGCCATGCCCGGTCGGATCGCGGGGTCCGCCTCTTTGAATCGAACAGTGACAGGGAACGTCGCCCCGGCGGCGGTTGCGGCGGCGCCCACCTCGGTGATGATGGCGGGGAACTGCCGGTCGGAGATCGCATCTAACGTCACCGTGACCTCGTCTGCGACTTTGATACCCGAGATTAGGTTCTCCGGGATTGCGACTTCGACCTCTGGGATCTCTCCGGCATTGAGCACGGCGATCGCCTGACCGGTGTTGACGTTCTCGTTGACTTCGGTCGTGATCGACGCGATGTCACCTGCGACTGGCGCCCTGAGAGTCGTATAGCTGAGTTGGGATCGAGCCAACGCCAGGCGGGTTTGGGCAGCGGAAACCGATGCTTGACCGGACTCAGCTGCCGCTCGGGCCGCGTCGAGTTCGCTCAGCGAAGCGTTCTCGTTTTCGTAAAGTTCTCGTACGCGATCGTAATTGGCTTGGGTGTTCCGAGCGCTGGCTTGTGCCTGGGCTAGCGCTGCGGCCGCCTCTTGCACCTGCAGCCGGTAATCGGCCGGATCGAGAGCCGCAATCACTTGGCCTTCAGTGACAGGTTGCCCGACCGTGACTGGCAACTGAACGATCGTGCCGGGAACTCGGAAGCTCAGCACCGCTTCGATCCTGGCACGCGTTACCCCGGAGAACGTGCGTTGTCGAGCCTCGGCCCCGGTGAAGATCTCCATCGTCCGGACCGGTCTGAGGGTGGTCGCGTTTTCAGGCTCGGTGCCGCAAGCCATCGATTGAATACACAGGAGGGTCGTGGTAGCCAAAACAGCGCGGTGTGTCAAAAGGGGGTTCATTGCCGCGGGGACACACCAACTGATTCGAAGTGAGCGTCGAGGCGTTGGAACCACGCTGCGTACGCCTCTGGCGACATGAAGAAATCGAGCTGGCTGGTCGCCCTCTCGACCTCCATCAAGTCGATCAAGAACTGATAGACACTGGCAGCGGCAGCGAGATCAGCGGTCAGCGCCGCATTCTGCGCGTCGAGGACGTCGAGGATCGACACGACGCCACGAGCATATCCGTCGGAGACGAGCTCGAGCGACTGATTCGCCGCGGCGGCAGCGTCCTCGGCGAGCTGAATTCCCAGAAACGAGGCGCTGGTCTGCTCGAGCGCGGTCCGGATGCGTTGTTCGATTTTCTCGGCAGCGGCAGCCCGCTGGAGCCGGAGGTCAAACAGCTCTTCACTGGCCTGCGTGCGATCAGCCAGCCGTGAGCCGCTCGTCCACACGGGAATGCTGAGATTGACGCCGACGCTCCAGCTGGTGTCATCGGCGGTCGGGATTTCGGTCGGGAGCTCAAGCCCGAACCCCCCCGTGCCGGCACCGCTTTCGTCGAACTGACGATCGACTTGAGCGCGCAGCGAAACAGTTGGGGAAAAGAACGCACTCGTGGCCGAGCGAAGGGAGCGCTCGCTTGCGGCGATCAGCGCGTCCAACCGCTGGATCTCAGGCGACGTGGCCAATCCTTCTTCGACGAGAAAACTTGAGAAAGCCTCAAAGACGAGCTGGTCCTCAACATAGCCGAAAAAGCCGCGTTGCCCGGTGACGAGCGAGGGATCCTCGATCGCAACATCGGCCAACTCGAATGTTTCGTTCAGCGGACGGTGAAGGAGGCGCGCGAGAGCGATCTCCGCCTGGCGCGTGAAGGCAACCGCGTCGATGACCCGCCGGCGACTAATAGCCACCTCACTCTCCCAGCGATAGACCTCTGATGGGTTGGCGATGCCTATTTCCTTCCGGGATTGTGCCATCTCGAGGTTGCTGCGCGTGAGTGCGAGATTGTCGCGTTCGACTGATTCAGCGGTTTTGGCTTGGAGCACGTTGAGGTATGCCGTTGCTGCGGCCTGGGCGATATCAAAGGTGAGTGCGTCCCGATCGTACTCCCGAGCATTCTGCAAGCGACGCTGGATCGACAGGTTGGCCCAGGCCGGTTCTGAGAACAAGAGTTGGCTCAGGGCTAGCGTGCCCGTCCAACGTCGCTCGGGTTGGACCCCCAGGCTTGCCTGTGCGCGGTCTTCGTCGATCGCCGTCGACAGCGTGGAGGCCTCAAGTTGAGGCAGCAAACGAGACTTCGCGAGGGGGATCTCCTGTGCCCCCGCGGCTACCGCCCGCTCGTTGGCCGCTAAGTCGAGGTTCTCTCGGATCGCTTCATACACCGCGGAGTGGAGATCTAACTCTTGGCGACCAGTCGACGGAGTTTCGTTCAACGCTTCGGCTTCGATCAAGACCCAATAGGGCGGAAAGCGGTTTATTGCGCGAGCCGTGGCCATGTTTATGACCAACCGCTCCTGGGTCCGGAATCCGACCGGGATTTGCTCTGGGAGCTCGCCGAGCAAGATGCGCTGAATATTGAGGGCTATGCGGCGCGTGATTCGCGGGAACCACGTGTCCATATGCAGGCCCACCAGCGCGCCTCGCTCGACTTCGTTACGCCCAAGCACAGAGAAGCTCGGAAGGCGCCGCTCGATAAGCATGGCCAGCAGTCGATCGTGCTCGCTGACCGGTATGTGCAAGAGAGGCGCCAAGTAGACTGCGTCGACGGTGTTTGGAACCGCAGCCATGGCGTTGTCGATCGACGATGAGACCGGGATCACCGTCACGTCGACACCCCACGCCTCGGCACGCTGCGCCATTGCAGCTAGGCCTTGTTTGACTCCTGCGGCGACACCGGCGTTGACCAGCAGCGCCAGGTGGGTGATGGGAACGATCTCCCGAAAGGACTGGAGATCTCTCTCGAAGGTCGACGGAAGCGTCACATAGCTCAGGTTCCTGATACCGCTCCCACCAGTGGGAGCCAAGCCCAGTATCTCCGGGAAGATGGTGAAGGGAGCGATCACCGGTTTTGGAAGGGGGCTGCGCTGGACGGCGTCGATCGAAGCCAGAACCCCAGATGCGATCACCAGATCGACCTCTGGGTCGGCGAGCAGAGCATCTAGCGCCTGGCGTACGCCGTCGGTCGTCCAATCGGCGGTGATGTCCTTGTCGGCTGGAAACCGGACATCGAACTCACCGTCGGTGAGCGTCGCTGTCTCATGGTGGATCATCTGGCGGATCTCGTCGTTTCGCTCCCAAGGGCCATCGATCACGATGCCGACACGAAGATTCGGTACCTGGGCCAGCGCGGAAGACGACAGGGAGAAAAGAGCAGCGGTAAACGCAAGGGTATAGTACTTCATTCCGTCACACCGTTGAGTCAGGTCGATCGCAACTAGATGGACGGCCAGAGTATCAATGGGTAACGTCGCTGTCAACACTTTTCGCTTGGCTGTTGGGGACCGCGCTCAACGGGTGATGACTGTTACGCGAAACACTGAGACTCCGAGCCAGATCTACCACGCCGTCCTAGCGGTTCTGCTGCTGATGCTGCTGACCCAGCCGGTGATTGGCCAGACGGTTTTGGGAGTAAAGCCCATCGCGCTGCTATGGGGCGCGATCTTTGTCGGTGCGCTGCTCACCGTTCGGCTCCGGAAGGTCCTGTTTGTGTTTGGGCTGGCGTTAATGCTCCCGACAGTCGTTCTTCGACTCATGGCACCGCTGCCTCCAGTTGCGACGTCGTGGAGGGATGGGCTTGCGGTGGCGTCCTTTCTCTTTGTAGCGGCGGTGTTTCTAGTTCGCGTTGTGACCTATCGAAGAATCACCGCGGCCGCGGTCAGCGCATCACTGTGCGTCTATATCATCATCGGAATGGTTTGGGCGATTGCGTATGGTATGGTGGAACGGTTGGCTGCAGGTTCGTTCAACGGACTCGATTACGGCAGTGACCTGGGGCGACAGCTGGTCTACTTCAGCTACGTGACGTTGACGACTCTTGGATACGGTGACATAACCCCGGCGCGGCCGCTAGTACAAACGATGGCCACGGTCGAGGCGATCACCGGACAGCTGTTTCTTGTCGGGTTGGTAGCCTACTTGGTCGGTCGAACGGTGGCCGGTAGCAGAGATTGAGCCGCGGAAAACTCGCCTGGCTTGCGGTGCTGGTTCTTGCCATTGCTCTGTTCATCCTAGCGAAATCGTCAGATCCTGGACAGCGGTCTTCAAAGAACCCGGTCGTTCTTGTTATTCTCGACGGGACGAACGAGGCGGTGTTCAGTTCAATGCTTTACGCTGGCGAGTTGCCGTACCTGGCACAGCTCCTGGCACCGGACTCAGACGGCGTCAGACATGGTGTCTACACCGCGGCGACATCGGTTTGGCCGAGCACAACCGGTCCAGCGTACGCACCTTTCTCGATGGGGCTCTTCCCGGGTAAGTCCCACCTCTCGGGAATCCGTCAATACGTCCGCAAGGACAAGGCCTTCCGTGCCTACATCGGTCCCGACACGAGGACGATCAGCGAGGAGCTCACCAAGGAGTTCCCGATCATCTACGAGGTGTTAGGGCGCGAGCAGACGTTTAACCAAGCGGGGTTGGTGACCCGACGCGGGTGGCGTGACGATGGTCGTGTCATCCATCCGCTTCACGAGAACTACTTCAGCCTGCCGGGTGCGATCGGGATGTACGGGTTCAACCGGGTAGCCGAAAACGATCTCCAGAATCTACTTTCGTTCGTGAACTACCTGAGCCCCGATCTCAGCACCAAGCGCTTCAACGACATCACCGAGTTCGATGGCAAGCTTTTTCCTTGGGGTCGTTGGGGACGGCGGCGGTTACTCATCGAAGAGTTTTTTAGCATCGCCAGTATTGAGCGGGTGGTTCGTGAAAGACGGTGGTCGGCGCGCAAGCTTGGTCACTTACCGCAGTTCTCGATGATCTCGCTTCGGCTTCCTGACGACGCGTCACACCACTACGGTATGGGAGACGAGTACGCGTTGGCGTTGCGACAGGCCGACGAAATCTTGGGTGCGATCGGCTACGTTTTTCGCCAGCAGGGGGCGCTCGACAATCTTACGATCATTGTGAGCGCCGATCACGGGACGAGCTCAGTCGATCACGGTCCCAACGCCCACTTCAACATCATTGAGCAGCTAGCGGAAGACACCGATCTTCCGATTCACGACGCGCACCTCAACATGATGCGCGGGTCGGGGTTGGCAATCGAGCGCTGGCAGAAGGGAGAACATCGGGCGTGGATGGGTATAGGCGCGGTGTCGGGAAACGGCAACGTCCAGCTCTATCTTCGAAAGCCCCGCGTCACGCTCGACGATTGGACCGCACGGCCAACGTATGAAGAGTTGCGCGCGTATCCCTCAAGCGGTACCAAGCGTGTTGATTTGATCGCAGCGCTGCTTCGGTATCCGCAAGTCTCGCACGTCTACGCAGCCGATCTCGGTCGAGCCGAGTATCACGTGCTGTCCCGCGCCGGTGAGGGGGTGATTCGCACTCAGCGCGTTGGTGACAGGTTTAAGTACTCGTACACGGTTGCCGGTGACGACCCGCTCGGATATGCGTCGGTTGAGACGACGAGCAAAATGGTGAATGGTGATGTCTATAGTGGTGACCGTTGGGCTGCTGCGAGCCGCGACTCCAGGTTTCCGGACGGAATCGTTCAGATCGTGCAGCTGTTGGACGGGCCTAACTCGGGTGACATCATCATCGATGCAGCACCTGGCTACGAGCCTTGGAAGCAGATGCAGGAGGGGCTGCACGGAGCCCTGCGCCGGGAACACCTGGTCGTACCGTTATTGATCCGCAGTCCAAGACTGGACGTGGAGAAGGCCGAGCGACTGTTCAAGTACGGCCGCATGCCACGCACGGTCGACGTGTACCCGACAATCCTCGAGCTGTTTGATATGGAACCGCCTGAACGGATCGCGTGGGAGGTGCCGCGATTCGGTGGAGTTCTGGGATTCGATCACCGTGAGGCCGAGGTGAGAACCGACATCGATGGACAACCGCTCGATATCTGGCGTTCAAATAGGTGACCGCATCCTCCGGCGGGCGCCGCGGTAGGGGACAGTGATGCGCACCAGGCGGGTTCTCCCCATCGTGCTCCCGGTTACCCTACTCTTGGCCGGGTGCGAATCATCCGGTTCGTACATCGACTCCGAAGCTACGTTCCTGGGACGGCAGACGTGTGCTGGCTGTCATGCGATCGAGGACTCACTGTGGCGGGGCTCGCATCACGATCTGGCGATGCAGGTCGCCGACATGGACCGCCTCGGCGCGATCGCCGAGCGGCACGGTCTGCGGGTTCTGGAGGACGCCGCCCACGCCCACGGGGCCCGCTGGCGGGACCGCGGCGTGGGATCCCTGGGCGACG
>CBDUCI010000076.1:0-9784 GCA_965365605.1 uncultured bacterium | reverse complement strand
GGCGAGGTGCGTGGCGGTGAAGCATTGGATATGCTTCAGGCGATGAATACAGGCCATGATGGTAGCTTGACCACCGCCCATGCGAACAGCCCGCGTGATGGTTTGCGTCGTCTCGAGACGATGATCGGGATGGCCAACCTGAATCTTCCAGAAAAGGCGATGCGACAGCAGATCGCGAGCGCCATCGACGTCGTGATCCAGGTCAGTCGTTTGGCTGACGGCACGCGCCGCATATCGTCGATCTCCGAGGTAGTGGGGATGGAAGGTGACGTGATCACGATGCAGGACATCTTCCTGTTCGAGCGCGAGGGAATCAGCGAGGACGGTATCGTCATCGGGCACTTCCATGCGACAGGGATCCGTCCGCGGTTCACCGATCGGTTGAAGACCGCCGGAGTCGATCTCCCCGTGACGCTGTTCTCGAACACCGATTACGTGGCTGCGGGAGGGATGCGCTAATGGAGATTCAGCCAGGACAGTGGATCCCAGTCCTACTGGCGTTTGCCGCGGTCGCGTTGATGGTGCTGACGCTGGCGTTGTTGTGGGAGTGGGTGCGGGATCGCAGCCGGCATCGGGAGCTCAAGCGCCGTATGGACCCCGGGAGAACGAGCTCGGGAGGCGAGACGATCGACGATCTCTTCAAACGTTCCGATGACCGCGGTGGCGGATTGTTTGGGCCACTAACGGAGCGGTTGCCGCACATCTACGACCTCCAGATCCTGCTCGATCAGGCGGATCTTCGTTGGCACTTCGGGACGTTCATTATCCTCACGCTCGGCGCCGCGCTCGCCTTTGGCACTGCGGGTCTGCTGTTCACCAGATTCCCGCTGGTCGCGATTGGCACCGGCCTCCTCGGTGGAACGTTTCCGTACCTCTTCGTTCGATGGAAGAAACGCAAGCGGATGACGGCTTTCCTGGAGCGGTTCCCTGACGCGATCGATTTGTTGGGGCGCTCGATTCGGGCTGGTCACGCCTTTTCGACCGGCCTTCAGATGGTGGCCGAGGAGACGGGCGAGCCGGTGGCGGGGGAGTTCCGTCGGGTTTTCGAAGAGCAGAAGTTCGGCCTTCCGCTCGATGAGACGCTGTTTGGACTCGCCGACCGGATCGACCTGGTCGACGTCCAGATCTTTGTCACCGCGGTGCTGATCCAACGCGAGGTCGGCGGAAACTTGGCGGAGATTCTCGACACGTTGGCGGATACGATTCGCGAACGGTTCGTGATCGAGCGCCAGGTGCGCGTGTACACCGCGCAGGGGAGGCTGACCGGGTACCTGCTGGCGGTTCTCCCACTTGCGCTGGCGTTCGTGATCTACACGTTCAACGCCGAGTACATCGCCATCCTGGTCGAGGAGCCGATCGGCAGGGTGCTAATCGCCATGGCTGCGGTCATGCAGATCCTCGGGTTCTTCACGATCCGTCGGATCGTGGATATCAAGGTATAGGGGGAGCCATGGTCTACGTAATCGCAGTTCTCATTATGGCTGCCGTCACGATGACGGTGTTCGTCGCGGTGGTGACGGTCCCCGCACGTCCGAGGACGATACGCCGTCGGCTGGCAGCGATCGACGACCAGCGAGACCGCTCGACGCCGCGGCGGCAACGCAGAAACCGACAAAAACGTGAGCAACTGGAGGCCCTCGCCCAGGCATTGGGCGATCGGGTCGTTACCCGTCGCTCGGATGTGAGTGAGACTCGGTTGTCGCTTTTGCGGGCCGGCTTCAGGAGTCCCAACGCGGTTCCTGTCTTCTACACGCTGCGCATCTTGCTGAGCGCAGGTTTCGCTTTTGGCGCGACTGTAATCGCGACGATCGTCGGTGCGCCTGCATTTGGCTCGTTCTTCGGCATGTTGGTGTTCGCCGCGTTTGGCTGGCTACTGCCGCAGGTTGTCGTGTCGCGACGTAAGCGCAAGCGGTCGTTCGAGATCCAGATCGCGCTCCCCGACATGCTCGACATGATGGTTGTCTGCGTCGAGGCGGGTCTGGGCCTTAACCAAGCCATGGATCGGGTGGCTTCCGAGTTAACGCAACTGAGCAGGATCTTGAGCGACGAGTTGAGAATCGTCAACCTCGAGATGGAGACCGGTACGCCCCGCGAAGATGCGTTGCGCAATCTCGCCGAACGCTCCGACAACGAAGACCTTCATTCGTTGGTTGCGATGTTGATCCAAACCGACCGTTTTGGGACATCGATCGCCCGTGCGTTGCGTGTGCACTCCAAGTCGCTGCGCACAAAGCGCAGGCAACGCGCCGAAGAGGCGGCCGCTAAAACGACGATCAAGCTCGTCTTTCCGCTGGTGTTCTTCGTTTTCCCAGCCATGTTCGTCGTGATCCTGGCGCCAGCGGTTCTCCACATCATTCGTCAGATGGGGGGATTGGTTTAGAGCCCATGCAAAGGAGTTCTCAATGACGCTGCAAGAGCGGGTTATGGCCGGCTCCGGGCAGCCGGCCACCGAGTCGAGCGTTCCCCCCGTACCGCGTACGATTCGCGACACCGGTCTTTCGCCGGAGACGATCTCATCATTGGCCCTGAAGACGTTGTACGTAGCTGGCGCCCGGAGCGGGCGCGATCTAGCCAGGTACATCCGGCTCCCATTCGAAGTCCTGGACGAAGCGCTGTTCGAGATCCAGCAGCGGCACATGGTCGAGGTCTCGGGTGTCCGCGGTCACAGCCGCGGCGGGTACGTGTTCGATCTCACGACCGCCGGTCGCAATCGGGCTCGAGAGCTTTTTCAAGCCAGCCATTACGTTGGTCCGGCGCCCGTGCCGCTCAAAGTGTATCACGAGTGGGTGGAGAAGCAGTCGATGCTGGACGTGACGATCGAGCCCGAAGAGATCGACGCCGGGCTCAGTCATCTGGTGCTGGGCAAAGAGATCTTGCGGCAGCTGGGACCCGCGATCAACTCCGGTCGATCGATGTTCCTCTACGGGCACGCCGGTAACGGTAAGACCGAGGTCGCCCAGTCGATCTCCAAGATGATCAGTGGCAACATCTATGCGCCATACGCGATCGAGGTCGAAGGCCGCGTCATCGTCGCGGTTCAAGACTTCGATCTCGGCGAAGAGATCAGACAGAGCGAGTCCAAAAGCTGGCTCGCCGAGGAGGCGACCTTCGACATTCGGTTCGCTCACGTGCCGCGACCGGTGGTTTTCACTGGTGGAGAATTGAGCCTCGAGCAACTCGATCTTCGGTTCGATCCGCACGCTCGGTTCTACCGGGCACCGCTGCAAGTGAAAGCCAACGGTGGCGTGCTGATCATCGACGACTTGGGTCGCCAGTTGGTTCGCCCGGACGAGCTCTTGAACCGGTGGATGGTGCCGCTGGAAAAGCGGACCGACTTTCTCACGCTCCACACCGGGCATTCATTCCCGGTGCCGTTCGATTGCCTGCTCATCTTCTCGACCAACTTGGAGCCGTCCGAGCTGGTCGATGAAGCGTTCCTGCGCCGGATCCACTACAAGATCAACATGCGGAGTCCGTCGCGGGAGGAGTACGCTCAGATCCTGCAGCGTTGCTGTGAGGAGAAGTCGATCGAGTTCGACCCGAGCAGCGTGGAGACGATCTTTAACGACTATTATGATCGACACGGCATCGCACCTCGTGGTTGCCATCCACGCGACATCGTGTTGCACCTCTGCGATTTGGCTCGGTACGAGCGCGGTGAACCGACATTGAAGGATGGCAGGCTCGAGGAGGCGTGCGAGTCGTACTTCCTCACATAGGGCGATCGTAGGACGCAAAAGCCCGTAATTCGGGCCGGCATCGGGCGTTGCAATCCGTCCATGGGGCGCATAGGTTTGGTTTTGCCCCAGGCTCACAGGGCTCGAGCCTACCAACCCCGTCAGGACCGGAAGGTAGCAGCGGTATGTAGAAACTCGGGTGGCTGTGGTCAGCCTGGGGTATCTGCACGTTCGCAAGTTCCCTGACCACCTGCAAGAGAGTCGACGACCGCCCCGATGTCCCATCAGCCGCTGGCGCTGAAGTACCGTCCGACGACGTTCGCGGACGTTATCAGCCAGGAGCACGTCACCCGCACACTGAGAAACGCGCTGGATCGTCAGCGGATCGCGCAGGCATACCTGTTCGCCGGACCGCGGGGCAGTGGGAAGACGTCCACGGCCCGCATTCTCGCCAGGGCGCTCAACTGTGACCGTGGTATAAGCGGCGAGCCCTGCGGTGAGTGCGACAATTGCATTGCGATCGCGACCGGTCGATCACTCGACGTGATGGAGATCGACGCCGCGTCCAACCGTGGGATCGATGACATCAAGGAGCTTCGGGAGACGGTCAAGTATGCTCCCGCGCAGGGCCGGTTCAAGGTCTACATCGTGGACGAGGTCCACCAGCTCTCAAAGGATGCGTTCAACGCGTTTCTAAAGACGCTCGAGGAACCGCCGCCGGGGGTCGTGTTTGTGTTGGCGACTACCGAGCCGCACCGGATCTTGGCGACGATCCTCTCCCGCTGTCAGCGGTTCGATTTTCGGCCCATCCCGCTGGCCGAGATACGTGATCGGCTGGTATGGATCGCCGAGCGCGAGAAGATCGGCCTCGAAGCAGAAGCCGCCTTCGCGATAGCGAAGAAGGCCGACGGCAGCTTGAGGGACGCGCTGTCCTTGCTCGACCAGGTGGTGGCGTTTGGCGGAGACGAGGTGAGCCTCGATGCGATCCATCGACTGATCGGAATGCCGGACGAAGAGCGCTATCTCGAGTTGACGACGCTGCTGGCGGCTGGTGATAGCGGTCAGACGCTGAGCTTTGTGCGAGAGCTGCGCAGCGAGGGGTACGATTTGGAAGAGTTTTACGTCGGGCTTCTCGAGCACCTCAGGAATTGTCTGCTGTTCGCCATCGGTGACGGGAGTGCACTGGCCGAGGTTCCCGAGCGGTTATACCCTCGCTATCAAGAGACAGCCGACGAGCTTGGGGCCGAAGATCTGCTGCGCATGCTCACGCTCGCGACCGAAGAGGAACAGTCATTCCGCAAATCGAGCCGTCAATCTCTGGTGCTCGAGGTGTTGCTCGTGCGCTTGGCATTGTTGGATCGAAGCGTCGATCTCGAGGTCGTCCTGAGATCGCTCGAGAAGGGCGGACGTCAACCATCTCGCAGAGCGACAAAGAAACGCTCGACCAAGCAAGGAAAGCTGGCTTGTGACGATCAGCCGGTGAGCGAAGGCGAGTCTCTGACGCTCGATCACCTGCTGGCCGCGTGGGACGACGTGCTAGAGGCCGTTCACGCGCGCCGACCAACGGTGGCAGCGCTCCTCCAAGGGGTTGCCCCGAGCCGGTGCACAGCAGACGAGATCGTGCTCGCCGCTCCGGCCGACGCGGAATTTCGCCTGGAGCAGTTGTCGCGAGGTGACATGCTCGAGCCCCTGGTGGAGATCCTGGGCCACCGATGGAGCTTTGGCGGTCGGATTTCTGTCACCGAGACCGTGAACGCGGAAGCCGACGCACAATCGGCCCAGAAGAAACAGCGACCGAGTGGCCATGAGCTCACCGCCCGCGACATGGAGTCGCGGGTCAAGGGCGACCCGAAGTTGCAGCAAGCGGTGGATCTTTTTGATGCCAGCGTGGTTCGCGTACATCGGTCCTCTCCAGCTCAATGATCGAAAGGAGAACACTCGATATTCGATGAACAATCTCGGAAACCTCTTGAAACAGGCTCAGAAAATTCAGAGCCAGGTATCGGAAATACAGACCGAGTTGGGGAAGCGCCGTATCGAGGCGTCCTCGGGTGGCGGAATGGTGGTTGCCATCGTCAACGGGCGGCAGGAGTTGGTCTCTCTTCAGATCGACCCGAGTGCGGTTGACCAAGATGACGTGGAGATGCTGGAAGATTTGATTGTGGCGGCGGTCAACGAAGCCACGCGAAGAGCTGGTGAGATGGCCAGCGCAGAGATGCAGAAGCTGACTGGTGGGCTTCCTCTGCCGGGTCTCCTCGAGTAGGGCGGTCGAGGACTGGGAGGCGCGCATGGCGGATGCGGTCGAGACACTGATCGAGGAATTGGCGAAGCTGCCGGGCATCGGGCGGAAGACCGCCAGCCGGCTCACGTTCTATATGCTGAAACAGCCGCGCGAGGCTGCGTCTCGGCTTTCGGAGGCGATTCTCCAAGTCAAGGATCGGATCGTTTTCTGTGAAACATGCGCCAACATCTCCGAGGGGCCACAGTGTGTCTATTGCCGTGATCCCAGACGCGATGACGCATTGATCTGCGTCGTGGAAGAGCCCAGCGACATCCAGGTAATCGAACGCAGCGCGACCTTCCGCGGGCGGTACCACGTGCTCCACGGTCACCTGTCGCCACTCGACGGGGTGGGTCCCGAGTCGCTGACGGTCGACCGGCTGCTGGGTCGCATCAACGACGGCGATGTCGAAGAGGTCATTCTGGCGACCAACCCCGATGTGGACGGGGAGGCCACCGCGCTGTATTTGCAACGGACTCTGAACCCACTAGGAGTGCGGGTGACCCGTATCGCTCGCGGAGTCCCGATGGGCGGAAGCCTCGAGTTCCTCGATGAACTGACGGTGGGTGAAGCGTTGACCGGTCGCCGCGAGTTGTAGGTCAGACCCTTTCTCGATCCCCTGTGAACACGCCCAATAAGATCACCGTGGCCCGGATCGCGGTAACACCGTTGATCGCATGGTTGATCTATCAAGACGGGCTCGTCGAGCGCTGGGCGGCTTTCATCGTCTTTGTGGCTGCCGCCGTGAGCGATGTCGTCGATGGCAGTCTCGCCAGAGACAAAGGAGAGGTCACCCGTTTTGGTCAATTGCTGGACCCGATCGCCGACAAGATGTTGGTGCTTGTCACGATTCTCCCATTATTCGGGCTCGGGCTGGTCCCACTTTGGTTGGTCATCTTGATCTTGGCGCGCGAGGTCATCATCACGGTGTTCAGGGCCTACAACTATCGTGAAGGGCACGTGATCCCCGCGACCCGCTGGGGCAAATCGAAGGCCCTGAGTCAGAACTGGTTCGTCGGCTCGCTGCTCGTGCTGAGGATCAACCAGATGTATGCGGAGACGCGAGGCTTTGGTGGTGTCAGTTGGGGTCGTTGGGAGACGTTTACGCGTGGCGTGGTCGAGGTCGCTCTGTGGCTCGTCGTGGGGTTGACTCTTCTGTCGATGCTCGATTACCTGGTTCGGCATCGAGATTTGTCGATCGGTCGTGGAGCTTGAGCCGGACCGCGGTGCTGATCGCTACGCTGGGGCCGTTGGGCTACTGGCCGTGGGGACCGGGGACGCTGGCGTCTGTGCTCGTTGCGGCCGCATGGTGGCGCATCCCGGTGGACTCGGGCGCCTGGTTGGCAGCGCTCGCCGCGGTGACCGTCGTGGGAGTCGTGTCGGCCGATCGCGCAGAGCAGCGACTCGGGCCTGACGACGGTCGCATCGTCATCGACGAAGTCGCTGGCATGGGGTTGGCGGTGCTGGCGATCCCGCACACCCTGGCCGGGGCGATTGTCGCGTTCCTTCTGTTCAGGTTGCTCGATATCGGAAAACCACCGCCCATCCGCCAGGTACAATCGATAACTGGTGGCTGGGGCGTCATGCTGGACGACCTCGTGGCCGGATTGATCGCTGCCGCACTGGCGCTCGCCGGACGCGGGTTGCTGGGCTCGTACTCGTAGCGATAGAGGAGCATGGGAGCCGAGATCGTCGCCATCGGAAACGAGCTCCTGCTCGGCGAGACGGTTGACACAAACAGCGCGCACGTGGCTCGATGTCTGGCTCGAATAGGGGTTCGGGTCCGTCGGACGACCGTGGTCGGGGATGATCGTGAGCGGCTCCGAGCGGTGCTGACGGAGGTGCGCGACCGGTCGCGTTTGGTGATTACGATGGGTGGGTTGGGCCCGACACACGACGATATCACGCGCGAGGTCGTGGCCGAAGTATTCGATCGTCGACTTCTCCTCGATGAGCGGTTGCTGTCAGAGCTCAAAGAGAGATTTCGACGTTTTGGTTACGAGATGCCGCCGGACAACCGGTCGCAGGCAGAAGTGCCCGAAGGGGCCAGGGTGATTCCCAACCCTCACGGGACGGCGCCCGGATTGATCATCGATGACGAGCGAACGATTTTCTACGTCCTCCCGGGTGTCCCGACCGAGATGAAGGCACTGCTCGATGACGCCGTGCTGCCGGGTATACTTGCTGCGAGCGACGGGCGTGAGCCGGTGATCCAGTCACGGGTGGTGCGGACGGTAGGCATCGGAGAGTCGGCGTTGGCCGAGATGTTGGCCGACGTGGTGGCCGAGGCCGCCCCGCTCGAAGTCGCATTCCTGCCCCACCTGGGCCGGGTCGACGTTCGCTTGACGGCGACGGGGTTGTCTGTCAGCGAGGCCGAGCCGCGGCTCGCGGAGCTAGCGTCCGTGATCGCCGCTCGGGCCGCTCGTTGGTACTATGGAGAGGATGGCACCACGTTGCCCGAGGCGATTCTCGACCAGCTGCGGGGTCGCGGTTGGACGGTCGCGGTGGCCGAGTCGTGTACCGCGGGTGGCTTGGGTGCCGCCCTCACTGAAGCGCCTGGATCGAGTGACGTCTTCCTCGGTGGTATCGTGGCTTACTCAAATGATGTCAAGATCGCAGCTCTCGGCGTTCCCCCGGGCTTGTTGGAGGAGCACGGCGCGGTGAGCGAGGCCGTGTGCCGCTCGATGGCGACGGCGATTCGCGAGCGTTTCGGGGCCGCCGTGGGTTGCGCGATCACCGGCGTAGCCGGTCCCGGAGGAGGCACGCCCGAAAAGCCGGTTGGACTCGTCTACTGTGGCGTGGAGACGCCGCTCGGCTCGAAGATCCGTCGTCTCGACTATCCGGGTGCTCGTGACGCCGTTCGCGAAAGGGCGACGTTGTCAACAATGGGGTTGTTGCTCGCTATGACCCGGTCGGATGACGACTCAGCGGAGGCCACCGCGTGACACTGCGCGCAGCGGAATGTTACTTCCGCGCCAGCGATGGCGCGTTGGTCCACTTTGACGCCCGGGACGCCGAACCCGAAGCGCGCGGCGTCTGCCTGACGCTTCACGGCATGGGCGAGCACCTGGAGAAGTACGATGAGTGGGCTCGCTACGCAGTGGAGCGCGGATACAACGTCACTTCCTACGACCAACGCGGTCACGGGTTGACGCGCGGTCGGCGTGGTGATTTCGAGTTCGATGACTTGGTCGCCGATCTCGATCGGTTCGTGACCGTCAGCGCCGATCGCTATCCCGATCTGCCGCTGTTTCTATTGGCCCACAGCCTGGGTGGACTGGTTGCGCTCAAGTATGCTGCCGGAGCGACTCACCCGGCGTTGGCGGGAATGGCCCTTTCCGGGCCGCCGCTCGTACTCGTGCGCCGGCATCCGCCGTGGTACCGATGGCTGATTCGCGGGCTGGCGCGGGTGGCTCCGTGGGTGCCCTTGCCTCGCGGTACCGACCCCTCGCGGCTCACCCGTGATCCAGATCGGCTGGAGGCGTTGCGCAAGGATCCGTACTTCCATCGCGTGATCACGCCTCGAGCGATGCTCGGGATCGCCGAAGCGATGGAGACGATCCGGATGACCCCCGAGAAAGTATCGATTCCGTTGCTGTTTCTCGTCGCCCGCGCGGATACCGTTGTCAGCGGTGCGGACGTGCTCGCGTACGCGCATTTCGTAGCTTCCAAGGACGTATCGATCGAGCAGTACCCCGGCGCCTATCACGAGCTGCTCAACGATCTCGGTCGACGAGCGGTGTTCGATCTACGAGCACCGGCCGCGGACCTGCCGCGAGTACGACTGCCGCATCTTTCCCGCCGCCGGGGTCGAGGCGCGGGAAGA
>CBDUCI010000075.1:0-9853 GCA_965365605.1 uncultured bacterium | reverse complement strand
AGCCAGAGCCAAACACACCTCCCGCCTCTCGGCCGCCCTCGGCGAAGCCTCCTAAACCGTTGAAGAACGCAAGTCGTGGCCGCGGTGGCGGCACCTCGGGCGCCCCACTTGACTTCTTCCACACCGATCCGAAAACCGCCGCCGGTCGATGCTCGACTGCGCTCTCGAGTTGCTCGCTCAACGAACCGTGGTGGCTGAGAAGCACGACCCGAGCTGCAGCACGTAACAGGTCACGATCTTCCTCCGGCATCTGATCGACGCGCAAAATGTGGACTTCGCCGTGTCGTCGGTGAGTCTCGTGCAGACCACGTGACTGGCTGAGCCGGAGACTTCGTTCGAGCCACTCCTGAAGCTCCTCGGCATACGAGACGGGGTGCTCGTTAGCTACCACGAGGTCCACTCCGAGTCCCTTCCAACCCCAGTACTCGTGAGCGCGAATCAGCTGGCGCACTATCTCTCGATCTCGCATCTGGTCGATCCGCACGAGCACAATTGGCAGGTCGCCCGAAATCCCGTAAGACCAGAGCGTTGATTGACCGAGCTGATTGCGGGCCAGAACAGCAGATGGCGGCCGCAAAACAGGGCTTGAGTACAAGATGTAGCCGGCCAACCTTTGAAAGAGATGAGCCTCGTCGGCCTCGATGTCGAGGTGCTGTAGCTGCACTTGGGCCTGTGTCCAAGCGAGCTCCGACGCGCGCTCGAATGTCGTCGTCTCGCGATACTTGTCGACCAGCGCCAATACTGATTCCCGCGACCCGGCCACCAACGTCGAGAACGTGACACGCGCGGTTTCGCCAGGACCGAGCCGCACGGTCCGTCGCAAGCTCAGGATCGGATCCAGAACTGCGCCAGTCGTATTCGACAACGGTCGCCCCTCGGTGACACTGGTGGGTCTCCGAACCCCGTGCCCGCGATCGAGAAATCTCGCCCGATCGGTCTCATACTGAAGCCCGCCAACAGTGTCGCCCTCGACGGTAACGACATGTGCCGCCCACACTTCTGATTCGTCCTCCGATCGTGGCCGTCGGCTCGCCAGGAGGGCATCGAAAGCCGGCAGAAACTCCGTTTGAATGAACAGCTTCTGGAACGCCGGGTGCGCGATGTCAGCATCAGGCGTCGTCAAAACCACCTCGGCGTAACTGGTGAGCTCGATCTCCTTCGTTCCACCGCCGAGGTTCTTGATCGTGACCTTGCGAAGCTCACCGTCGTCTTCGGGTGAGACGATGACTTCCATCGACGTCCATATCGCTCCGTCTCGGCGCTGAAACTCGGCCCGGTCCTCTGAGAATCCCACCTCATAGTGGTCGGGCTCGGAAGCGGTTGGCTGATAGCTGCCCGACCACATGTCATCGGTGTCCACGTCTCGGACATACACAAACGCGCCCCACGAATCGCGCGTCGGATCCTCGCGCCATCGCGTGACCGCGATATCGTTCCATCGGCTGTATCCAGAACCAGCATGAGTGATCATCACGCTGTAGCGGCCATTTGACAGCAAGTGCGTGCGGGGCGAGCTCGTGTGCGGCGTTCGGAAGCGACGCACAACGGGTGGGACGATCTCGCGGATATGCCGGGCGGCCCTGACTTCCTCTCGCCGAGGACGGGCCACTGAGACGTCACGCGGAATCCGCTCCTGCAAGAGCAGCTCGCTCGCGCTGATCATTGGCACAGAATGGAATCGGCGTCGCATGAGCCCGTCGTTCAGCGCGTTGTGAATGGCGACGATCGTCATCCCCTGATGGTGCGCCATATACGCTCGAACCGGCGCCACCGACTGGCCCTTGGGAACCCGCTCCGGCGTGAAGTCGAGCGCTTCGTAGAACCCCAGCATGCCCAGTGCACCGTGTTCCGCTAATCGTCCGAAGTTCCGGGCGGCCGCGTTGGGATTGACCATGACCGCTAAGGCGGTCGCGTAGGGCGCAACTACGAGGTCTTCGCTCAATCCCCGAGTTAAACCCAACCCGGGGATCCCAAAATGTGAATACTGATAGTTGAGGTTCAGGTCGCGCGCGTTGTAGGCCGATTCCGAAACGCCCCACGGCACACCACGCGTCCGGCCATAGCGAATCTGACGATCGACGACCAAGCGATGAGTTCGGTCCAGCAGGGTTCCCGGTGCCGCTTCGACGACGAGGCTGGGCATCAGGTACTCGAACATCGACCCTGACCATGACAACAGCGCTGAGCCTCGCCCTGTCGGCGTGACCGGCCGGCCGAGATGGAACCAGTGTTCCACTGGAACATCTCTCTTGGCGATCGCAAACAGGCTGGCCAACCGAGCCTCCGAGGCCAGCAGATCGTAGTAGCCGCTGTCGTGACGACCCTCGGAAACACGATAACCGATCGGGAAAAGGTGTCGGGTTTCGTCGTACAAGAAATCAAACTCCATCTCGTTGGCAAGCTGATCGGCCCGGTTGGCGACCGTTCCCAGATCACGGGTCACCTCTAGAGCGCGCTGACACCCGACATCAACGGCTTGATCTAGCTCGCTCAGCCAGTCGCTAGTGCCCTCATGGTCCAGAGCAGACCCCACTCGAGTTGAAAGCTCTGTAATCGCTGCACGTACCTCCCGATATAGATCTTGCGACCGTGCGAGAACCGGTATTTCCAACAGCATCCGCTCGATTCTCTCCCACTCCTCAGCCACGTCCCCTTCCGAGGACAACTCCTTCGGGACGCCTGCAGTCAGTATCCGTCCCCACGGCACGAGCTCGTCAAAGTCCCTGAGGTGGCTCCGGATCGAGGCCTGGTTGGCGCGGGCCCACGCCAACAGGTCCGTCGGTGCCGACTCGTCACTTTCGGCCACCAGCGCCTCAGCTACATCGACCAGCTCATCGGCGGCGGAGCCAAGCGCCCTTAGTCTCCGTGACCAGTCAGCGGACGTCTCCGCGATCCCGGCCAGACCATCGGCAAGCGCCTCCAATGCCAGCTCGAGATCGTGTCGCAGAACGGTTTGCGAGCGATCCACGGGCCCCAGCTCGAGCGCCGCCTCGTCGACCAGCCCGACCGCGTCGGCTACGCCCTTGAGCGCGATCGGTCGAACAGCTGGTTCAGAGACAAACTCCCGGCAGGCTGCAGCAACAGTGAGCAGATGACCCGCGAGGTTTCCGCTATCGACGGTCGAGATGTAGCGCGGCTCAAGCGGCAACAGGGTCTGTGTGTCATACCAGTTGTAGTAGTGGCCCCTGAACCGCTCCAACTCGTCGAGGGCGCCGACCGTCTGTCGCAATCGTTCCTCGAGTTCGAGGATGCCTATCCATCCAAAGTCCCTGGCCGCCACCGCAGACAGGGTGTACATCCCGACGTTGGTCGGCGATGTGCGGTGCGCAATCAGCGGCTCCGGATCTTCCTGAAAGTTGTCTGGTGGCAGCCAGTTGTCGTCGGCGGTTACGACCGTTTCGAAAAACCGCCACGTGCGCCGTGCCACCGTTCGCAGGATGTGTGCTTCCGACCTACTGATCGTTGCGACCTGCTTCTTTTCACGAGGTTGACTCAGACGCAACGCGATTGCGGGTGATAAGACCCACAGCAAGATGACCGGCAAAGCCAACTGCAGGGCCGTCGGCTGGATCAGCCCCAGTGTGATCGCTGCGGCGATCACCAGCGCAACCGGTCTCCACATCGCGCGGTAGATCTCCGTGTGCGTCGTTGCTACCCCGTGGCCAGCTTGCGCGGCTGTCACCCATTCGAGCAAGCGGCGACGCGTTGCCAGACGAAACAACGTGCGAGCGATGGCATCGACCATGACGACGGCACGATTGGCAACAAAAACAACTGCTAGTGCCACCCGAGCCAACGCCATCACAACATCGCTCAGGAGTGCCCGAACATGTGACCGCTTCGCTATCCCACGCCGCCGCGGCAACAACCCGCTCAACACCGGCACTGCCTGAGGCATGCCGATCGCAGCAATGACAACGCCCGCCCAAAGCAGCGGTGAAAGTGGAAGCAGCACCCAACCTGCGAACAAGAGCGTGAGCGTTGATGGGGCCGAGAGCGTCCGGCGCAAGTTGTCTACCATTTTCCATCGATTGATCAGCGGCATCGAGAGGTCTCGCCGCTGGCCGTTAACGGTCGGACGCCGCCCGACAATCCATGGCAATAGCTGCCAGTCGCCTCTTGCCCACCGGTGCACACGTCTGACGTTGGTCTCATAATGGGTCGGAAAGTCATCGAACAACTCGATGTCGCTCACCAATCCCGTCCGAGCCAAGGAGCCCTCGAACAAATCGTGAGACAGCAACGCGTTCTCAGGAACCCGATCGGTGAGCGCAGCCTCGAAAGCGTCGACGTCGTAGATGCCCTTTCCGACGTAGGATGCCTCGTTGAACAGATCTTGATACACGTCCGATACGGCTGCGGAGTAGGGATCGATCCCGGTCGGCCCGGAGAAGATCCGGTGGTACCAGGACACCTCCCCGGCGCCCGGCAGCACCGGTGTGATCCGCGGTTGAAGAATTCCGTACCCCGCCTCGACGCGCCCGGTGGTGGCGTCAAAACGGGGCCGATTCAGCGGATGTGCCATCGCGCCGATCAAGCGTTGGGCTGAGCCCGGTGGGAGTCTGGTATCAGAGTCCAGCGTGATCACAAACTTGACGTTCTTGGGAACATCGGTGAGTCCATCGCGTCGTTCGATGAACGTTGTGTCGCGCGCCGCGCGTAGAAAACGATTCAGCTCGTGGATCTTGCCACGCTTGCGCTCCCACCCCATCCACCGATTCTCGCCGGGGTTCCATCCCCGTCGCCGATGAAGGAGCAAGAACCTCGGGCCACCATCTGGTCGGCGACCGTATCTGGAATTCAAGTCGGTGATACCCGCAGCAGCAGCGGCCAACACGCGGTCGTCGTCGTCCTGCGTTTCCTCCACAGCGTCGCGCCAATCGGACAGCAGCGCGAACCCAACATGGCCGGGCGGGCTTACCAGATAGTGACGCTCGAGCTGCTCTACCTCTTTGCGGGCATCAGCCTCGCTGGACAGAATCGTCGGGACTACGATCAGCGAGCTGAACTGCTCTGGAATGCCGGAGCGGAAGCTCAGCTTTGGCAACCGTCGCGGGGTCAATAACTCGCTTATGTCGCGGTGCAGGACAGCGACAGCGAGGTCACTCGCTGGGATCGCCGATAGCACCGCCAGCAAGGCCAACGCAGCCGTGCCAACTCCGAGTTGCATCCCGTACACAACCAGCAGTGCGACCAACAACCCAGTGACGATCGTCACGATGCCGAGGTAAGCCGGTGTTGCGAACCTTATGAACAAACGTCTCAACCAGCGGGAGATCGGGGCTCGAAAACCGATCTCCTTCTCGAAGTCGCCTCGGCCGCCACGAATCAAGTGGTAACCCAGGTAACGGTCCATGTCCCTGTCTTCGGTCGGTGATTGCGACCCACGTAGATTTGCACGGTTCGCTCTCTCGAGCACTCGCTCGGCCACTGTCAGCTCGTTCAGATCGCTGCCTCGTGCGAGCTCTTCGACTGCGTGCCGGTACGTGTCACGAGTCGCGAAGTCCATCTGCGGATAGATCCGAGCGGGGTCCCGGCGAAGGATGCTTTCGACCGGGCTGACGCGTTCGAAAAAATCGTTCCAGTCGTGGGCTGCGATCCGTCGCATTGAGGTGATCAGGTTCACCGTCGTCGCATGAGCGGCGAGTTGTTTCAAGTGCTCCTGGCGTACGACGTCGTCAGGCGTGAGACCCTCTGCGCCGAGTTGCTCTTCCAGCCACCCCAGGACTGGCATCACCGCCGGGTCGCTATCGCGAAGGCGCTGCACGAGAGCGACGGCAAACGGTGCATCGAGAGGCTCCCGTTCGTGGCGCCGTAAGACCGCGGTCAGCTCGTCTGCGCTGCTGTCCGCCGCTATCAACAGTTGATCAGCCAGCTGATTAGCCCGTGTTCTCGCCCGCCTCGAACCAACGATCTGCTCGGAGATTCGTCGCAGGTTCTCGATCAAAACCATCCGCAGCATGATCGGTATCGACCACAGCTCACCCATCGTCAACGACGATTGGCGCTGGTAAGCTCGTGTCGCGCATTCGAGCAAGTGTGGATCGAACCGGCTGTCGGTATGAGCCACAAAGAACTGTACCAGTCCATAGCTGCGCGGATGACCTCGAAGATCCCCGAACGCCAGCTTGGGCAACTGCCGGTAGTACCCCCCCGGCAAGGCGTCACGAACGACGCGGACCTGCTCGTCGACGATAAAGAAATTGTCGATCAACCACTCAGCGGCGGGAGAGATCGCTTGATCGCGTTGAACCGCGTCGGTGAGGAGGGTGTATGTCGAACGGAGCGCCTTGAAGTTCGCATCGAGCCGCGCCAGCAAAGGATAGCCACGACGAAAGCCACGTCTGACGTCGTGCTGCGTGGCCAGCGACATCGCCTCCTGTTCCAGGCGCTCGACGCCCAGGATCTCGTCACGGATCGGATCGAGATCTCCGCCAGCGGAACCGTCTCGGTGCAGTAGCCCGGATATCAAGCCTGATAGACCGTCCTCTCGCAGGGGGGTCTCCTCCCCACGGACGAACGTGCGGATTGGCGGAGGGGGTGGGATTCGAACCCACGATACGCTATGAACGTATACCGGTTTTCGAGACCGGCGCCTTCAACCACTCGGCCACCCCTCCCACAGCGCTCGAAACCTCGCATCCGGGAAGCCGGATTTCAACCGCCCCGTTGCATTACCGAGGCGCTCGTTTCAGCTTCGGGACGTGCTGTGGACCACCCTTCTCGTGTTGGCGATCCTATACCTGATCGGGCTCATGCTCTCGGTGGGCGAGGAATGGGTCCATGCCCTCCCCGTAATGATGGGGCTTCTGATTCTCTACCGTCTGACCGGGATCACGCGACGCGGCTAGGCAGGCCCAGGGCTAGCGTCGATCTCGAAAGAACGCTTTCAAAAGCGCGCCGCATTCGGCCGACCGCACGTTTCGCATGATCTCGATGCGGTGATTGAGTCGCGCATCGTCGGCCAGATTCGCGAGGCTTCCGCACATACCGGCCTTCGGATCGTCAGCCCCGAAAACCAACCGATCGATCCTCGCCAGCACCGCGGCGCCGGCGCACATCGCGCAGGGCTCCAAGGTCACGTACAGCGTGGCGCCAGTTAGCCGCCAGGAACCCAATTGAGCGGCAGCCGAGCGCAGCGCCAGCATCTCAGCATGGGCGGTCGGGTCTCGTAGCTCCTCGGTTCGATTGCCGCCTTCGCCGATCACGTGATCGTCGTACACCACCACCGCACCGACAGGCACATCGCCCCGCTGGCCAGCGTCACGCGCAGCGGCCAGCGCCAACTCCATCCACGTGTCGTGCGCGTCATCCATCTCTTCGGCTGTCCCTCAATCGAACAAAATGGTGCGCCCTGGAGGAGTCGAACCCCCAACCTCCAGATCCGTAGTCTGGCGCTCTATCCAGTTGAGCTAAGGGCGCACCCGGCGGGTGACGCAAATATACCCGATCCTCAGGCTTCCGGATCGGGCCAACCGCTGTGGAGATGGCGCTTGATGCGCCGAATCGTGCGCTGGAGTTCACCCGACTGCCGCCCTAGCCGGAAGAGGAAGCCGAACAAAACTGCCCATAAGACGGCATAGATCGCTGCGAATACCGGTTCACTCACCTCGATATCACCTTAGCTGCGAGGACGGAAACCATTGATAAAGCATCATATACACCAGCACTCCGGTAGCCGAAACATAGAGCCAAACCGGCACCGTCCAGCGTGCCAATCGAACGTGTGCCGTGAACCGCCCGCGAACCGCGCGCGCGGCGGTAATCAATGCCATCGGAACGATCGCTGCCGCCAACGGAATGTGCGTTACCAGAATCGCATAGTATAGCCATCGCGGCCACCCCTGACGGGTAAACGGTACCGATCCGGCGCTCCAATGGTAAGCGGTGTAGGAGGCCAGGAACAGAGTCGACACGATCAGCGCCCCAACCATACATGTCCGGTGCACGGCGATCCACCGTCGGCGGATCGATACGTAACCGGCCGCAACGAGAATCGCCGCGGTCGCGTTGAGCGCGGCGTTGACCACTGGCAGCTGATGAGCGTCGATCATCGCCGGATGGAGCGTGTCGCGATCGTGAACATCACGACAGCGAATGCGATCGTGAGCATCCAGGCGAGACCGGGTCCGACCCACTCAGCCGTCGAGCTCCCGTAAAGCGCGTTCCTAAACGAGACCAGGCCGTATGCTATCGGATTCAACCGCATGATCGTCTGCAGCCAGCCCACTGCCCCTGCGATCGGAAACAGCGCACCGGAGAGAAACCACATCGGCATGAGGATCAAGTTGACGATGCCATGAAACCCGTGGATCGACTCCATGCGCCATGCGAGCACAAACCCCAGCGAAGTGAGCGCGAACGCCAGGCAAAAAAGCGCAACCAAGGCGAGCGCCACTCCGCCTACTGTTATGGGAATGCCGACGATCAGCGCCAACGGTAGAACCAGAGCACCCTGAATCAGCGCGACCGTCGAGCCACCCAGCACCTTTCCCAACACGATCGCCATCCGCGACACCGGCGCCACCAGAACCCCCTGCAAAAAGCCCGCCCGTCGATCTTCGATCAGCGAAAACGTGCCCACGATAGCAGTCAGCAAGACCACGAAGATGACGGTTCCGGGGAAGAGGTACTCCACCGCCCCAACATCGATTGGCATGCTGGCAGGGGCGAACGATCCACGCAAACCAAAGCCGATCAGCGTCCAGAACACGAGTGCGGTAGCGATTGTGCTAAGCGCGCGGGAGCGATCGCGGGCAAAGCGGACACACTCCCGCCACCACAGAGTCGTCGTCGGCAGAACGAGGTTACTCATCGTCACCGTCCACGAATTGACGTCCGGTACGGTGCACAAACACGTCCTCCAGGGTCGGCTTGCCGACCGTAATCGATCGGATGCGGCCGGGGAACGCTTCGGCGAGCCGAGGCACAAACGCAGCCCCATCAGGGCGCTCAATCCGCACCCGATCATCAACGATCGTGGCCGCAGCCTTGAATCGTTCGGTGACGGTCCTCGCGAGCCAATCAGCGTCGTCCGTCTCCAGCGTGATCACGTCGCCGTGGATTTCCGCGCGCAGCTCATCAGGAGCACCCAACGCGACCAGCCGTCCGCGGTCGACGATCGCTATGCGGTCACAACCTTCCGCCTCCTTCATCAAGTGCGTAGCGACGACCACGGTCACATCGTGCGCAGATCTCAGCCCTCTCAAGTGATCCCAAAACTCGCGTCTTCCACCCGGATCTAACCCGACTGTTGGCTCGTCGAGAAGCAACACCGACGGTTGATGGAGCAATCCCTTGGCCAACTCGACCCGTCGTTTCAAACCGCCGGAGAGGATCCGAACGAGATCCCCGGCCCGATCGGCGACGCCAACGAGCGACAGCTCCCGGTCGATGCGATCGCTCAGGAGCCGACCGGTGAGGCCGTGCAGATGACCCTGATGGCGTAGGTTTTCGCGTGCGGTCAGCTGTTTGTCCAGACTTGGATGTTGAAACACAACCCCGATCTGGCGCCGCGCGCGGGCCGGGTCGGCGAGCACATCGACACCGTTCACTCGAGCGCCACCTTTGGACGGGTGAATAAGCGTCGACAGCACTCTGAGCAGCGTTGTTTTGCCACCGCCGTTTGGCCCCACGAGACCAAAGAGCTCGCCCCGCCCGATGCTGAGCGATATGTCGACGATCGCGACTTTGGAGCCAAAGCGATGTCCGAGACGCTCGATCTCGACCGCCGGAGGTGATGATTCGGCGTTCATGGTCCGCCGGCCCGATCGACAAGCAAGAGTGCCAGGAGGATTGGCAGGTAGGCGACCGAAGCCAACAGCAGCCGTCGCGCCGAGGCCTGCTCGCGGTT
>CBDUCI010000074.1:0-9866 GCA_965365605.1 uncultured bacterium | reverse complement strand
GTAGCCCATGCGCTCTGCTCTACGCTCCTGCCACTCGATCTGGTACTGCCAGATCACGTCGATGGGCCGGGCCGTTCAGCGCATCCGCCAGGCCGGGTCTTCGAGTAGCAGGTTGTGGCTGAACAGGGCCTGACCGGCTACACCATCTAGAGCCAGCCCACTGGCAACTTGCCGGACTTCGGTGGGATTCAATCGATCGAGACGCACGCCGATCCATAGCTTCGCTCGCGCTATGCTTGGAGGATACTCGCGGACGATTCCCAGTACGTCCTCGGGTCGATCTCTGTAGGCCATCGGTACAACCTCGGCGACCAGTTCGTGCTCAAGCCACGCGCCCCAATCCTGTCCAAACCACCGATCGGCCTCCGCGGGGATCGGCATGACCGCAGCCGACAGGGTGATTCCCGGTCTCGCCAGGGCCAAATCATCGTGAATGAGTCCCACGAGGTAGGTCAGGACTGAACCGCCTGATTCGGGCGCCCAACCGCTGGGGTATCGGATGTAATCCAGATGCACGCCTTCCACCGGATAGCGTAGTGCCAGCTCCAACACGAATCGACGCAGCTCGGTGCGGACCTCCATCTGGGCGGGATCCAGAAACCACCCCTCACCAACCAGTCCCGCCCGGTCGAGTTCGCTTCGACTCAGCTCACGGATCGAACGCCCCGAACGATCCACGACGAACCATTCCGGTCGACGACGATACACGTGCGAAGGGTTTGGAGGCGGATCGGGAGCCGACCAGGCCAACATCGCGTTAACCCATGCATGCACCTCCAAACCACGCGAGCGCGCAGACTCGACAGCCTCCCCGAAAGGGTCCTCCCAACCCGGCTGGGACGGGTTTCGCACCGGCGGTGGAAAGACGCGGCTCGGGTAATACGCATCCCATCGACCCGAGACCTGCAAGTAGATCCGCCGACACCCGACGCGTTCGACTGCAGCCAGTGCCTCAAGCCAAGTGGCGCGGCTACCAAGGGCGTTTCGGACCACCCAGACAGCGCAAGGCGTAGTTAGCGATGCCGTTCCGCTCTGCGCAGCGGCCGGAGGTATCCCTGCCATAATGGCGCTCAAGAAAGCGGCCGCAAACGTCCCGTACCAGTGGACGATCCCCCGAGGTTTGGGTAAATTAAAGGTTTGTAACAACTTCATATCCCTTTGGAGTCAAGTGTGGCCAATTTCGACTTAGAAAGACTACGGGATCGGTACTCGACCCGAAACATGCGCGTTCTGCTGGCCCGCATGCTTAAGGACCGCCCGGAGTACAAGAAGCAGACGATCGTCACCTACGAGGTGCGCGATACTGGTGGAACACGACTCCAAGTCTGCGCCGGTCGTGACGAGCTCCGGCAGGTTTTCCTTAGCCCCCACTGTAAGGACGCGCGAACGGTTCGAACACCCGACCCAGAGCCCCAAGACGAGCAGTCGGACGCCGCCTAAAGGCGGGTTATCCGTCTGGCTTCCCGACCGGCTCTAGAGCTCGCTTCTCTACTCGTCCCGTCCGGAAGATCTCGAGTGCCGTCTCAAAAACCCACAGTGGCGGCACTCCGACCAAGCGATAACCGTTGATAAAAAACGTCGGCGTACCGGTGACCGCCAATGATAGACCCAGCGCGATATCACGCTCGACTACTTCCATGTGCTTCCTGTTTGAAAGCGCCTTGACAAAGCGATCGGTGTCCAACTTTAAAGAGTCCGCATAACCGATCAAGTCAACATCGGTGAGCCGATCTTGATGCGCGAACAGCAGATCGTGGTACCGCCAAAACGCGCCCTGTTCTTGCGCCTCGACCGCTGCCTGAGCCGCTCGGCCTGCGTATGCATGATCCGGCAGAGGGTAGTGACGATACTCGAGCCGTACCTGATCACCGTACTTCGTGAACAGCGAGTCAAGAACCGGTTTCGCACGCCCACAGAACCGACACTGGAAATCGCTGAATTCGACGATCTCGAGCACAGCCCCGACGTTTCCGCGGACAGCGGGTGGAGGAGACGACTGTGACCAAGTCGGGGTGGCCCCGATCACTAGGGCCAATGCTACCGCCGATATTATCGCTGATTTGCCTATTTGGGTCAGTTATTCGGCAGTGATCGTTTCACCGCGGGGCGGCGGCGCCGTGCCGCCGTCCGGGCCGATCAACTCGATGTACGCGATCTCGGCTCCGTCACCGTGACGAAAGGCACCCTTCAAGATCCGCGTATAGCCACCCTGGCGGTCGGGGTACAACCCCGCCCAGTAGTCGAAAAGACCCTGCAGGACCTTCTTGTCTTGAATGTACCGTGCAGCCTGACGGCGGGCGTGGAGATCCCCGCGCTTGCCCAGCGTGACGAGCTTCTCGGCTATCGGTCTGACACCCTTCGCGCGAGCGAGGGTCGTCTCGACCCTACCGTGCCGGAACAGACTGGTAACCAGGTTCCGAGTCATCGCTAACCGGTGGGCGGCGTCACGACCGAGTTGTTTGCCTTTCTTCCGATGCTTCATCTCACCTCGCGGTAAGCGACCGAGCCGCCGCTAGCTTTCTTCGCCGGGTTCTTCTTCGCCATCTTCGTCGAACTCAATATCCGGCAGCCGTCTCAGCTCCTCAACGTCCTGCAGCACGTAGCCTGATTCCGGCGATCCGGTCACTTTCATGTCGAAGTGCAATCCGTGACGTTGCAGGATATCCGAGATTTCGTCTAGTGACTTCTTGCCGAAATTCCGGAACTGCAGCATCTCCGGTTCGCTGCGCTGGACCAGGTCACCAAGGGTTCTAATGTTCGAGGCTTTGAGGCAATTGCTCGAACGAACCGATAGCTCGAGTTCCTCGACCGGTCGCGAGAAGAGCTCCTTGAAACGATTGTGCTTTTCCTCGAGCTCACCCTCGAGCTCCTGTTGCGGTTCGTCAAACGACAGGAAGTACTCAAAGTGAGTTCGTAGGATCTCCGCCGCCTGCGCCACCGCATCCTCGGGGTCCAGCGCACCGTTGGTCGTGACATGAAGCGTCAATCGATCATAGTCAGTGCGTCGGCCAACGCGCGTGTTTTCAACCTCGAAGTTGGCTCTCACAACCGGGCTGAATATCGAATCGACCGGGATAAACCCAATCTCCTGACGTCTTTCACTGTCGTTTTGATCGGCAGGCACGTAGCCTCGACCGCGCCGAACAAAAACCTCCATTTCAAACTTCTTGTCCTCGTCAAGCGTCAGCAGTTCCAGTTCCGGGTTCAGAATCTCGACCTGTGAATTCTTTTCAAACGCCTCGGCGGTGACCACGCCACGCTTACTCTTACTTAGCCTGAGCGTACTCTCCTCGACATCATCGGCCAGCGAAACGACGAGCCGTTTCAGGTTCATCACGAGCTCAGCGGTGTCGTTCACACTACCCGGAATTGTGGAGAATTCGTGCAATACGTTGTCGATCTTGACGCCTGATACGGCAGCTCCTTCCAGCGAGGATAACAACACCCGACGCATCGCGTTCCCCAGCGTGAGGCCGAAACCGCGTTCGAGCGGCTGGATTGTGAACTCGCCAAAAGTCTCGGTCAAAGAGGTCGTATCTTTTTCAACACGCCTCGGCAGTACGAAGTTCTCCAAAGCCATCAGGTCCTCCTGCGATCGATACATGGGATGTTGCTACTTAGAATAGAGTTCAACGATCAACTGTTCCTCGGCTGCGATCGGGATCGTCTCCCGAGTCGGCAGCTCGAGCATACGGCCCGCCATCGACTTGAAGTCAACCTCTAGCCACGGAAGCGTGCCTTCCTTACCGCGGCTCTCGATGGCCCCGAGAATCAAAGGCATCTCACGGCTTCTCTCCTTTACATGAATCTCATCGCCGGGTGACACTTGGAAAGACGGGATATCGACGATGCGATTATTGACCTGAATGTGACGGTGCCTTACCAGCTGTCGCGCGGCCTTCCGCGATGGTGCGAGTCCGAGTCGATAGACTACATTGTCAAGCCGCCGTTCGAGCATGACCAACAGGTTCTCACCCGTAACACCAGGCCGCGCAGCCGACTTCTGGAAGTAGTTCCGAAACTGCGTTTCCAGTACACCATAGATGCGCCGCACCTTTTGTTTCTCACGAAGCTGTACCGAGTATTCCGATTGCTTGCGGCGCCGAGCAGCTTGACGCCCATGTATACCGGGCGGATAACCGCGCCGCTCTATAGCACACTTCTCCGTATAGCATCGAGTGCCCTTGAGAAACAGCTTCTGACTTTCACGTCTACAAAGCTTACAGACTGGTCCCGCGTAACGCGCCATCAAGTCGCTCCTTTATGTCTACACCCGACGTCGTTTAGGCGGCCGGCACCCGTTATGGGGGATCGGCGTAACGTCTTTTATGGAACGGATTTGCAGCCCCGCCGCCTGTAACGCTTGAATCGCTGATTCCCGACCCGACCCTGGCCCTTGCACGCGAACGTGGACCCGCTTGACCCCCTGATTCAACGCTTCCTTGGCGCATTCCTCGGCTGCGATCTGGGCCGCAAAAGGGGTCGACTTCTTCGATCCCTTGAAGCCACTCTTACCAGCCGATCCCCACGTGACCACGTTGCCCTGCATATCGCTGATCGAGATCAGCGTGTTATTAAACGTGGCCTGGATGTGGGCCATACCCTCGGCCTCGATTACACGTGTTTTCTTTTTTTTCCTCGGTTTGGCCATTCTTCCTCGCTCTGGTCGTTACTTCTTGGCGATCGCCTTCTTCTTGCCTGGAATCGCCCGTCGTGGACCCTTCTTTGTCCGTGCGTTGGTGTGCGTGCGCTGACCACGGACGGGCAGGCCACGGCGATGCCGCAAGCCGCGATAACAACCGATGTCCATCAGACGCTTGATATTCATGTTCACTTCTTGCCTAAGACTGCCCTCAACCTTGAAATCCTTCTCGATAACCTGACGCAGCTTGTTGACGTCAGCATCAGATAGCTCGTGGACGCGAACGTCGGGGTCCACCCCAGCCTTTCGGAGAATGCTGTCTGCCGAAGGCCGACCGATACCGTAGATGTACGTGAGGGCGATCTCCACCCGTTTTTCGCGCGGTAGATCGATTCCAGCTATACGTGCCATATCACGCTATCCTTGCCGTTGCTTGTGACGCGGATTTTTGCAGATCACCCGCACGACTCCACGCCTGCGAACGACTTTGCAGTGCTCACAGATCGGTTTCACTGAGCTTCTAACCTTCATTCGAATCCTCTCTTCCTCAGGCGGCCCGCGTCAGCACCTCGGGGCCGTTATCGGTAATTGCAACGGTATGCTCGAAGTGCGCCGATAGCGTTCCGTCGGCCGTCACGATCGTCCACTCGTCATCCAGCGTTCGTACGGGGCTACCACCAGTGTTTACCATCGGTTCGATGGCAAGCACCAACCCCGGCTCAAGCACCAAGCCGCGACCCGGAGTTCCAAAATTCGGCACTTGCGGATCCTCGTGCAGATGCTGACCAATCCCGTGCCCGACCAAGTCACGAACAACCGAATAACCCGCCTCTTCAGCCACCTTCTGGACCGCGGCCGATATATCGCCAACAAAGCCGCCCGCTCGTGCCGCCTCGATTCCGGCCTCAAGAGCTTGTCGCGTAACACGTAGTAGAGCTTCAGTACCGTTCGCGACGTCGCCGACGGCAAAAGTGCGCGCCGCGTCGGCGTGGTAACCGTCCAGCAACACGCCCACATCGATCCCGACGATGTCGCCAACCTGTAGCGTACGCGCTTCCGAGGGAATACCGTGAACAACCTCCTCGTTCACGCTCGCGCAGATCGCAGCCGGAAAACCACCATAACCTTTAAACGCCGGTCGTGCTCCAGGGTGACCAGCGATAATCGATTCGGCCAGCGTATCTAGCTCGGCAGTCGTTATGCCGGGCTCAATCGCGGTCTCCATGGCCACCAGCACTTCTGCCACGATGCGGCCGCTGGCGCGCATTCGTTCGATCTCACGAGTGCTCTTCAGCGTCACCACAGCCCCACTTACCGTTCGGCTTCGACCCGAACGAGACAATCGCGTACCGCGGACGCGACATCCTCGATCGTGTTGTCCCCATCGATCATCGTCACGCCCGCGAGGGATGCGCCGGCATTCCGTTGATAGTACTCGATGACCGGTTGGGTCTCTTCCGAGTAGACGGCCAACCGGCGGCGTACCGTTTCCGGTCGATCGTCGGCGCGCTGTGTGAGATCGCCTCCACAGGCGTCACAGCGCCCATCCTGCGGTGGTGGGTCAAAACTTAGATGATACAGCTTTTCACACGATTCGCAAACTCGACGCCCCGATAAGCGGCGAACGATCTCCTGCTCTGGGACTTCGATCACAAGCACCTGGTCGATGGCTGCCCCACGGCTCTTCAGAAGTCGACCCAATCCCTGAGCTTGTTCAACGGTGCGCGGAAAACCATCGAAAATCGCCCCATCGGCACACGTGTCGCGATCCAACTCTTCACCGACCAAGTCAAGCATCAAATCGTCAGGCACCAGCTCCCCAGCCTTCATATAGGTTTCCGCTTTCTGCCCAAGCGGGGTCGCAGCAGCCAACGCCGCCCTCAGCAGGTCCCCGGTCGCGATGCGACAAAGGCCCTCGTCTCGGGCAGCCCTAACCGACTGAGTTCCCTTTCCCGCCCCAGGCGGACCCATCAAGACCAGATAGCGACTCATCAGCGGTACCGGGGGCCGCGGATCTTCCGCCCCTTGGACATGAACCCCTCATAATGGCGGAGCAACAAATGAGACTGGATCTGCTGCACCGTGTCGAGCGAAACACCGACAACAATCAATAAGCCCGTTCCGCCAATGAACTGCGGTATCGATTGAAACGGCCCCCACGAGAAGATGAGCAACGGGACAATCGCAATACCGGCCAAAAAGAACGAGCCGGGGAGTGTGACTCGCGTCAACACTCGGTCTATGTACTCGGCCGTTCTCGCGCCGGGGCGAGTCCCGGGTATGAACCCCCCTTGTTTTTTCATGTTTTCAGCCAGGTCGATGGGGTTAAAGATGATCGCCGTGTAGAAATAGGTGAAGAAGACAATCAAGCCCGAGAACAGCACGATGTACCACACCGATCCAAACTGGAACGCGGCTGCGAATCGCTGTACCAGCGTGGAGTTCGGTACCAGCGTTGCCGCCATCGGCGGGGCGAACATGATCGACTGTGCGAAGATGATCGGCATTACGCCGGCCGAGTTTACTCGCAACGGCAAATGGGTCTTTTGCCCTTGGCGGATGCGGTTTCTGCCTACCACCTTGCGTGGGATTTGAATCGGAATCCTCCGAACCGCCATCGTCATAACCACCGTCGCCGCCACAATCCCAACCATTATTGCTGTAAAGGCCAAGATCGTGAAGATCCCGATAACCTCGGTCCGCCAGAGCGTCCAGATCTGGGCCGCCGCCTGAGGAAATGCCTCGATGATTCCAAACGTGATGATGAGGCTCATTCCGTTGCCGATACCGTGCTCGGTGATCTGTTCACCAAGCCACATGATGAACACCGCGCCCGTAGTAAGGACTAGAATTGTCAAAAGCTTGAACCGCCATCCCGGGAACACCACCGCATCCGGGCTCAGGTTCTCGATGAACACCGAGTAGCCATAAGCTTGGACCGCTGATAAACCGACCGTTGCGTAACGGGTGTACTGGGTGATCTTCTTGCGTCCCTCCTCCCCCTCCTTTTGCAGTTTCTCGAAGTACGGGAAGACAGCCGTTAGCAATTGGAAAATGATCGAGGCCGAGATGTAGGGCATGATCCCGAGGGCGAACACCGTGGCCCGCTGAAGCGCACCGCCAGTGAATAGATCGAGTAGCCCGAACAGGTTGTTCTGACCACCAATCGCGAGCGTGAGCGCCTCGCGGTTGACACCTGGCACGGTGATGTGAGCACCCACGCGCAAAAGCACAAGAATACCCAGCGTAAAGAGGATCTTGCGCCTGAGTTCTGGGATCTTGAAAAGGTTCGGAATCTGATTCGCCACTTGGGTTACTTCTTCCGACCCGTGGTTTTAGCCGTCCCGCCCGCAGCCTCGATCGCTTCTCGCGCGGCCGCACTGAACGCGTTGGCGGTCACATTCACGGCCCGATCGAGCTTGCCACGAGCCAGGATTTTGACCGGCCCGCCATCGGCATCGATCAGCCCCAGTGCAGCCAGCCGCTCGCGGGTGAAATCGGTTTCAGCCTCAAACCGGGCGAGATCGGACAGATTCACGGCCTGAACCTCGGTCTTGAATCGGGTACGATTGAATCCTCGCTTGGGAACCCTGCGCTGCAGAGGCATCTGTCCACCCTCAAACCAGGCCGGCACACGACCCGTGCGGGCACGCTGACCTTTGGTTCCGCGCCCACATGTAGTGCCCTGGCCGGCAGCGTTACCACGACCAACTCGCTTTTTGGGCCGGTGAGCACCAGCGGGGGGCTTAAGCTCGTGGATCTTCATGCTTCCTCAACTTGCACCAAATGCCGCACCTTCGCGATCATGCCTCGGATCGCCGGGGAGTCGTTCTGTTCAACGCTGCGCTGATGGCCCTTTAGGCCAAGTGCCCGCAACGTGGCTTGAATACGTCGCGGGGACCCAATACCACTCTTGGTCTGCTTAATGATCAACCTCTTGTTCTTCTTGGCGGTCACAGGTTAACGCTCCACATCCGGTATCATCGTTGAGGCTGGCTCCGGAGCCGGCACTTCGCTGTCAACCGCGGTGTCCTCCGAGACATTGCGGCCCAGGAGCTCCGCCACGGAGACCCCCCGCTCCTCGGCAACATCGGCAACGGTGCGCAGCCGATCCAAACCGTTCATTGTCGCCTTGACCATGTTGTGGGGGTTATTCGAACCGAGCGACTTCGTCAGAATGTCGGCGATTCCAGCGCACTCGAGCACCGATCGCACCGGCCCCCCAGCGATTACGCCGGTTCCCGGTGAAGCGGGCTTCAAGAGCACTCGGCCAGCCCCGAACTCGCCCTTTATCTCGTGCGGGATCGTACTGCCAAGCGTCGCGACCCGGTGCATGCTCTTCTTGGCCGCCTCGAACCCCTTTCGGATCGCGTCGGCGACCTCATTCGCCTTGCCCATACCGATACCGACTTGTCCCTCGCCGTCACCGACTGCAACCAAGGCTGTAAAGGAAAACCGCCGACCGCCCTTTACGACCTTCGATACGCGATTGATATCGATCACGTTCTCGACGAACTCGCTACGATCACCGCGACCCCCACGGCCACGCTTATCTCTACGACCATTCGACACTCAGCTACCTCCCGCGCTTGCTCAAAACTCGAGACCGCCTTCACGTGCGCCCTCGGCGAGCGCCTTGACACGCCCGTGATATAGGTATCCCGCCCGATCAAACACTACCCGGTTGACGCCTTTCTCGCGCGCAACCTCGGCTAGCTTTTTTCCCGTCTCCTTGGCCTGGTCAACCTTGGTCCCCTTGGAGTCAACGCTTTGCGAACTCAACCCGAGCAATGTGACACCACTCGTATCGTCCACGATTTGAGCGCTGATGTTCCGCAAGCTCCGGGTAACCACCAATCTTGGCCGCTCCGCGGTGCCCGACAGACGACGCCGGATGCTCCGGTGACGTTTCCGCCGTACGAACTGTCGTCTCTGTGCTGTTGACCTACTCATTTCGATTATCCCTTATCCGATTAGACGGCCGTCTTTCCGGCCTTTCGACGAATGTATTCGCCCTCGTGCTTTATACCCTTGCCTTTGTACGGCTCAGCCGGTCGAAACGCTCGCAGCTCTGCAGCCACTTGACCGACCTTTTGCTTGTCCGCACCCTTGATGACGATCTGTGTCGGCTGCGGTGTCGTCACTTCGACGCCGTCGGGGACGTCGTACTCGACCGGGTGTGAGAAGCCAAGGTTTAGCTTGACTCTGGCGCCGGCCGCCTCAG
>CBDUCI010000073.1:0-9881 GCA_965365605.1 uncultured bacterium | reverse complement strand
CCCTGTAGTAGAAATATTACGATCGACACAGGATCGAGTCTGGGATTGGAGTTGTTCGGGACCACAGCTGAGCGCCTCGGTCTGTTGGCAGCCGGGACTCGAGAAACTGTCGTCGGGGCTCGAGGCGAAGCCGAGATTCTGAGGCGGAGTGTCGACTCTCTGCGAGTGGGATCCTACACGATCCTGGACGCCGAGGTTGTGTTTTCCAATCGGCTGGACGACGAGGAGACCAAATCGCGCAATGGCAATCTGGGAAACCGCGTTCTCCAAAACTTCGTGCTGACCCTCGACTACCTGTCGGGCACCCTGTCCTTGGCGGCCCCACCTTCCGTATCCGGCGCACGGTCTCCGGTCCATTAACGCGGCCCTCGACCCTGTGCGTTCACTTGTCTCGTGCCTCAGCGAACTTGGCGCCCTCGGGAATCTCGTCTAGAGGAAGGCCCGACGCTGCTTCCAACCGACCGCTAAAATTGAAAAAGGAGACTAGAGCAGTAATCTCGCAGACTGCCCGCTCGGTCCAACCCACCTCCCTTCCTTGGCGACCCGATGTCATCTTCGCCCACCTGGGCCGGCGTTTCCGTCAGCTTGCTAGCATAATTCAGCGATGTCGGTCTCATCACCTAAGTCGTACTCGGGCCACGTCGTAGCGAATTCATGATCGAGATGCTCATCACCTGTGAGGCGGCGAACTGCCGCCGTATGGAACCCCAGTCACTGAACACCATTGCGCAAACACGCGTCATACGTATTGAGGACTGTTCGTACGAAAAAGGGAGAACCCGGATAACGTTAGTCGATCGCTTACACCACAAAGGGGGATCCATGAAATTCCTATATCACCAACTCGCCTTGGTTATGGTTGCGGCGGCCGCATGCGGAGGTGGCGATGGGACAACTTCCCAAAGGTTGTCCGGGGAGTTGGGTCACAACGAAGCTGTTGCAGCGACGCGCGAGCCTGCTACGCCCACAAAGGTGAAAGTCTACAAGCCTACCTTCTGTGGCTGTTGTGCGAATTGGGTTGAGCATCTGCAAGCCGCGGGGTTTGAGGTCGAGGTACAGGAAACAGACGAACTCGAACGCGTGAAGTCAGAGATGGGCGTTCCACCTGACCTCCAGTCGTGTCACACGGCCGAAGTGGAAGGATACGTGATCGAGGGCCACGTCCCCGCTGACGCGATCACGCGGTTGCTCGCCGAGAGACCGGAAATCAGGGGGATCGCGGTACCGGGTATGCCAGCCGGCTCACCTGGCATGGAGTCAAGCGACGGGCGGACGGAACCATTTGACATCATCGCCTTCGACCAGACGGGTCAGAGAGAAGTCTACGAGACCCGATGATTCACAACTAATCCTTTCCTACCACAAAATGATTGTACAAGGGAGCCTGCCGTCACCGGCAGCGTGCGCCCGTGCCAGCCACCGACATCCATCGAGGAGAGATCGATCATGTGCTGGCTTCGACTCGTCACGCTAGGGCCGTGCCTCGCCGGTCTGTTGGCGGCATCGTCCGCTTCCGCCCAAACCGTTCTTCAGGACCTGCTCGTCAGCAGCCGCGACACCAACGCGTTGGTGCGTTTCGACGGCGAGACTGGAGCTTTCGTGGACGTGTTCGTTGCCCCTGGTGCAGGCGGCCTACGCGCGACCCAGGAGGTCCTCCTCGACCACAGCGGAGACCTGATCGTAAGCGGCCGCGGTAGCTCTTCGATCCTCCGCTTTAGTCGCCAGACTGGTGAACCCCGTGGATCATTCACAAGCGGATACGTTCTCGACGCCCCGACCAAGATGAGCTGGGGCCCGGATGGAAACCTCTACGTCAGTCAGTGGGGGGACCGGACGAACCAGACCACGGTGGCGGTGTTCGACGGACAGACGGGCGCGTTTTTACGCGAAGCGACCCCGAATCTCGATCGCCCGATGGATCATTACTGGGACGACGCGGGCACGCTTCATGTGGTGAGCTTCGGCTCGCGCGATGTTCGGCGCTTCGCCGGCGACGGCACGCTGATCGACATTTTCATTCCTGCCGATGCGAACCTCCAGGGCCCCGTCAACCTGTGGCTCGGCGACGGTGGTGACCTTCTGATCGCAGACTGGTCCAGCGGATCGATCCGGCGCTACGGTGCGCAGACCGGTGGCTTCATCGGAACGTTCGCGTCCGGGCTTCAGAACGTTGAGGGCCACGCCACCGGACCCGACGGCGCGTTGTACGTCGGAGAGTGGGGCGCGGACCGCGTGCGCCGGTTGGACGCGGCCACTGGACAGTCGCTCGGGGTTTTCGCCGCCGCCGGAGGTAACCTCGGAGCGCCCAACTCCGTTCTGTTCGTCGAGCGATTGCCCGATTTCAGCCTTTCGACTTCGGTGACGTCGACGACGGTGGCGCCTGGCGGGCAGGGGCAGATCCCGGTCGAGATCACGCCCCTGCGTGGCCTGCCCTTCAATGACCCGGTCACCCTCACGTGCTCCAGTCTCTCGAGCCGGCTGAGCTGCTCGGTGCAGCCCGGAACCGTCACACCGGGCTCCAACACCGCCAGCGCCACGGTCCAACTGACCGCCGCAGCGGCCACTACGGCTGCACGCGACGCTCACCGTAGTTGGGGATTCGTAGCGTTCGGGTCACTGGCCCTTGGTCTCCTCGGGTCACGGCGGCGGGTCCGCGGGCTGGTCACCGTTTCGATGATCATGCTGGCGGTGATGATCTCGTGCGGTGGATCGAGTGGATCCACGACCGGTCCGGCTACTGGGTCCAACCCCAACCCACCACCTCCCGCGCCCGATCCGATGCCGATGCCCGAGATCGTTCAGCTTGAGGTGACCGCCACAGCAGGCGAGATCGAGCGCACCGCGAACGTAACGGTCACGATTCAGTAAACGACCCACCCGACACACTACTAAGCGGCACGCGAATCCTCATCGGGTCGGGTGGTCGCATCCGGCCCCCCCGCCGGGACCGTTCACCGACGGTGCTCGACCGGCGACCGAATCGATCTTGCCGCCACCAGTGCGGGACCGAGAGCGTGGGTGCGCAACCCAGACGCAGTCACCCACAGGAGAGCGAGCATGAGCGAAAGGCTTGGACAAATTGTAGCCGCGATCGCAGTGATGGCCGGACTCGTTATGACACCAGCTGTGAGCTCGAGCCAGTCGCGACCGGAGATCGCCGGCGCCGAACGCGTTCAGATCACGGTCGGGGATCTCGTTTTCGACGCGTATGCAGCCGGTCCCGAGAACGGCGCACTGGTGATCCTGCTCCACGGCTTCCCCGAGACATCATGGGCGTATCGCCATCAGATCCCCGCACTCGCCGAGGCCGGGTATCGCGTCGTGGCTCCCGATCAGCGTGGCTATTCTCCTGGAGCTCGCCCCGACGAAGTGGCAGCGTACGCTTGGCCGCATGTGGTCGAGGACGTGATCGGGATCGCCGACGCGCTGCACCGATCAAAGTTTCACCTCGTAGGGCACGATTGGGGCGGAATCGCGGCATGGAACACGGCGCGGTTCCACCGCCAGCGACTGCTCACGCTGACCGTCCTCTCCACACCGCATCCGGCGGCCCTGCAGCGGGCGTTGTCCAACCGCGAAGCAGACCAGTCAGATCGGTCATCGTACATCGCACGGTTTCGAGAGGAGGGCTCCGAGGAAGAGCTGTTGGCAGCGGGGGCCGCCCAGTTGAGGGAGATCCTTCGAGCAGCGGGAACGCCCGCTGAGATCGAGCCGTACCTTGACGCGCTGGCATCCTCGCAAGCCCTCCGAGCTGCGTTGAACTGGTATCGTGCGATCGGGATTCGAGTCGCAGACGCGCCACAGGCGCCGCCCGCGATCGAGGTCCCCACGCTTTACGTATGGAGCACCGAGGACGGCGCGTTCGGTCGCGATGCCGCGGAGGCAACCCGCGAGTTCGTGACCGCTCCGTATCGATTCGAAATCCTGGAGGGAGTAAGCCACTGGGTGGCAGAGGAAGCCCCGGATCGGATCACGGCGTTGCTGCTCGAGCATATCGGTTCGGTGCGTGAGGAAGATCCGCGTGCGATCGGAGCAGTCGAACGTGGAATCGACGCGATCGGGCGCACAGCTTTCGAAACGTTCGACGCGCTCGCCTTTTCGATCGCAGGTATCCAATTCTCCCGCCTTCAGGGCGCCGCGCCGGATGCTCCGGCGGACGCCACAGAAATCGTGGGTCGATTCGTTCACAAACGCAACGGTCCGCACTGGCACGCGTCGGAGTGGACCGCACGTGGAGGGACTCGCCTATCGTTCGTACGGGTGATCGATGGTGATGAAGGATGGCGATGGTGGCGCGGTCGGCGTGAGGTGGTGCGTTTTGGCGCGAACGCAGTGGGGTTCCTGCGCGGAGCGCCACCGTTCTACGCGCCTGCGCTACTGCCCTACACCCGACTGGAAGCCGCGCGCGCGGCAGGCGACTCGCTGCGGTGGCTCGGTGATGGCCAACTCGACGGTCGTCCGGTCGTGCGCGTCGCCTGGGGTTCGGATGCCGGCGAGACGCGCCTCACTTTTGATCGCGACGCGGGTTGGCCCGTGTCCGCGGGGCGTCAGGTCGATGACTTGGCCCTCGGACGGGTAACTAGAACCGTAAAGTGGTCGGAGTGGCACGAGATCGACGGTCTAAGGATGCCCGGGAGGATTGAAGTCCACATCGGCCGCGATCCATGGATCGACTGGACGATCGAGGACGTCGAGATCGACCCCCCGATCGATCCGACGATCTTCGAGCCCCCGAAGGAGATCGACACGGCCGATTCGCCGCCCCCGTTTCAGCCCATCGCGATCGGCGACAAGGTGTGGGTGATCCGACTCTGGACCGGTCCGATCAACACGTACAACACGATGATCGTCGAGTTCGACGATTTCGTGGCCGTGGTTGAGGCGCCACTGGCGGACCCGTTCCACCAAGTCGTGGAGAGAGCCGTCAACGAGTTGACAGGAGGCAAACCGATCCGCTTCGTGGTCCTCACGCATCACCACTCCGATCACGTGGGCGGGATCCGGGCATACCTTCGCGCCGGGACAACGGCCGTAGCGACAAAGGGCACTGCATCATTCCTACAAGGCGTTGCCGATCGAGCGGCCATCAACGCCGCCTCGTTCCTGGCCTTCGACGGCGAAACCGTGATCACGGATGGCCGTCGCAAGCTACGAGTGATAGACGTGGGACCGACGCCGCATGTGAACGAAATCGCGCTCGCGTACCTCGAGGACGAAGCCATCGTGTTCGTCTCCGACCTCTTCGCGATCCCGGACAGTCGCGTGTTCCCGCTACCTACCGGGGCGAACCTCTCGTTCGTTGAGGCTCTCCACCGTCTCGATATCGAGCCGACCACGATCGTGCCTGGGCACGGCCTCGTCGGCACGCCAGTTGACCTGGAGCGGGCCATGACCGCTGGGCGAGTCGGGGTGTCGACCCTCGAGTTGTCGGCGCCGCTTCCGAGCCGTGGTCGCCTCGGCGGAATCACGCGGGCCGCCGACGGGTCGCTTGTGGTCTCGAACTTTCGCGCGTCCGTCTGGCGAATCTCGCCCAACGGAGATGTCGCCATCCTATCCGAGGCGATCCGCGCTCCATCGGGGAATGCGATCGACGCGCAAGGAGACGTGCTTCAGTCGGCTTTTCTGGACGGGACCCTGCATCGGATCGCATCGGACGGAACGGCGACGACCATCGCCGACGGGCTCAGGGGACCGGTGGGGATCGCGATCGGCTCAGGGGGTGACATCTACGTCGCCGAGTGCCAAGGGAACGCGATCGCCAAGATTGGCGCCGACGGAACCGTGACGAGGATCGCCGAGGGCGAACCACTGAATTGCCCTAACGGTATCGCCATCGGACCAGACGGAGCGCTTTACGTAACCAGCTACTCTTCCGCTGTGATCGCCAGGATTACGACCGACGGTGAGGCCCGCGCGTACGTTTCCGTCGGCGAATCAGGTGGCAACGCCCACCTCGCCTGGATCGGGGACCGTCTTTTCGTGACCGAGATCGCGGCCAACCTGGTATGGGAAGTGGGGCCAGACGGTTCGGCAAACGTGATAGCGGGCACGGGTGAGCCACACAACGCGGCCGGTCCTGGGGATCGCGCCGGTCTCGCTCATCCAAACGGCATCGTAGCCGATCCGGGAAGCGGGACCCTGTGGGTGAACACGCTGGTCGGGGAGTGGAAGAAAGATGACCCGACACGGATCGAGATCCAACGGATCGACGTGCCGGCTATACGGTGAGCCTGCGAAGGCCCCGCGAGCGGCGGCGGCTCGCGACGACCGTCGTGCCGTCGTCGAGCGCGACCTCGAGTCGGCTTCCATCCAGGGGACGGAACGCGACGACGTGATCGAGATTGACGATGTGGCTGCGGTGGACGCGCAAAAAGCGATCCGGGTCGAGGCGCGCCTCAAACTCCTTCATGCGCACCTGCACGAGGAACCGGCGTCCGCCGACATAGAGCCGCGCGTAGTCGTCGCACGCCTCGATCCGGACGATGTCGCCGACCGCCACGGGAACGATCCTTCCCCGCTCTCGCACGAACAGTCGTTTCAAGGGTTCTTCCCGAAAACCACTCTTCAGACGATCAATGGGGCTCGGTTGCGAAGCACCGGTCAGCGTGGCGCGCGCACGCTCGATAGCAGCCTCGAATCTTTTCTCCCCGAACGGCTTCAGCAGGTAGTCGAGCGCCTGCATCTCGAACGCCGCGACCGCGTACCGGTCGTAGGCGGTGGTGAAGATCACGTGTGGTTCGTGATTGATCCGTTGCAGCACATCCATTCCGGAAGCCCCGGGTAGATGCACATCGAGAAAGACGAGGTCTGGATGGAGTCGATCGATCGCCTCGACTGCGGCGGGTCCGTCACTCGCCTCGGCCACGCACTCGAGGTCCGCTTCACGGTCGACCAGCTCGCGTAGACGTCGTCGGGCCGGACCTTCGTCCTCCACGATCAGGGCGCGAATCCGTTTCATCGCATTTGGCGGGAACCTTCACCCGACCCCGAGCACGGAATTGATATCCGCACCCGAAACCCTTCCCCGGGAGCGGTCGCTACATCGAGCCCCGCTTTGTCGCCATAGCGGGTGACCAACCGCTCACGGAGAATCCTCAGACCGTGTCCCTCAGAGTCCTCCACCTCGCCGAGGCGCGCGCCGGGGCCTGTGTCATGAACTTCTAGCCTGAGCTGCTCGCCCGCGATCCGACCTTCGATCTCGACTCGGCCCCCTTCGGGCACAGGCGCGACCGCGTGGCGAACCGCGTTCTCAACGAGCGTCTGAAGCGAAAACGGGGGAACCGCACACGCCAGGGCTCCGTCGTCAAAGCGGGCATCGACATCGAGCCGGTCCTCTAGCCGCATTCCCTCTAGCGCCAAGTAGTCTCGCGTAAAGGCCCACTCCCGCTCGAGAAGGACCTCGTCACCGTTCTCGTCGAGCGAGTACCGGAGCAGATCACCTAGACGATCGATCGCCTCGCGTGCGCGTTCCGGCTCGCTGCCAACGAGGGAACCCACCGTATGGAGGGCGTTGAACAGAAAGTGCGGCTCGAGTCGAGCTCGGAGCCCGGTCAACCGAGCCTCTAGCGCAAGTTCGGTGGCGCGCGCCGCGATCCCCTCCTGACGACGCAACCGCTCACGCGTCCGGACCGTGTACGAGACTCCGGCTACGAGGCCGTAGAGCCAGAGCCCCATGACGAATAGCCACCCCAGGTCGCCTGACGCGCGAAGCATCCCCATGAGCGACCGTTCCGAGACCAGCGCCGCCGCGGTGAATGTCGCGAGGATCCACAAGCTCGAATAGAGGGCTCCGATCGCGAGATGGAGCGCGTAGAAGCGCAGCTTCATGGCCTCCGGCCACGCAACCCGACCGGTGAGCCACCAAGCGCCGACGCCGAGAAGCGCGGCTGCGCCGATCGAGCGCGTGCCCGACGCGATCGCGCGGTACAGATCCGTATCGCCGTAGATGAGGACGAAGAGCGCCCACAAGACAAGGAACGGAAGCCAAGCCAAGGCGACAAGGATAGGGGTCCTAAATCGCATGCAAAGAAGCTCGCTCCCGGGGTACGTCACTGCCACGCCTCCGACAACCTCCGACCATACGCAAGCGACCGCCCACCGATGACAGAGGATGGCTACTCTAGGAGAAGTCTCAGTTGAACTAGGTGACAGCAAGGTCAGTCATTGGCTAGAGGAGGACTCGTCCAATGAACCACTTCTACTTGACGCTCTTGTCACTGGTGGCGCTGATCGCGTGCATGGAGACCACCACCGACACCGACACACGAGCCGATGAAGCCGCAATTCGCGAACTCATCGAGCAAACCGCCGCCGCCAACAACGCTGCTGACACCCTGGGATGGGTAGCCCTGTTCGAGGAAGGCGCGGTGTACATGCCGCCTGGAACACCAGAGGTCACTACCCGGTCAGGGTTGCTGGAGATGGCAACAGCGGGGTTCGGCCCGTACGCGGCGGACATTGAGACCACTCCCGCCGAGATCGTGATCTCGGGGGATTGGGCATTTGCTCGGAGTCACGTCACCGGGACCGTGACACCGCGGGGAGGCGGCGACGCAATTCCAGTAGACGTAAAACAGATCGTCATCTACCATCGCCAACCGGACGGTAGCTGGAAGATCGCACGCATGATCAACAATCGGAACTCCTAGAGCTCGTCGCCGATCCCTAGCCGCTCGCGGATCTCCGGATAGAACTGCACGAAGGCGTTGTCGTAGGCGGCCTCGTCACGATGGCACGCGTAGCAGGGGGCATTGCCTGGGATCATGCTCGCCGTCTCGGCCTCATCGCCAAAGCCGTAGAAGCCCCACCCGCTTTCATGAAGTCCCTCTCGCTTGAGATGAATCTCCATGAGCGATATCGGTCCCTGGTAAAACCCACGGAGAGCGGGATTCGCCTTTTTCTCCGGGTCCGAGCCGGCGAGGACGAACATCGTCCCTTCCGGGAACGACCCGGTCTCCATAAACCGCTCGTAAGCCCACGGCTGGATGTACACGTTGAGAAAAGCCCCCGGCGGATCGCCGGGCGCCGGGGTGCTGGTCGGCTCGTTATAGCCGAGACCCATCGATGTCCCGGCTAAAACCCACGCTTCCCATCCCTCCGGACGGTGCAACTCACCGTCGGGGTTGAAGCGCGGCAGTTGATCTGCCGGCGGGGCCGCCTTCTCCTGGGTTTCAGGCTCGGACGATTCGCTCGACCCACACGCCAGGAGAGCCAGACACACCAAGGCGGGCCAGCACGACCGTGTTTGAATGATTCGCTTTGTCATACTCCTCCTTGCCGACGGGAAGCCGGCGTGTTGAAAAGTTTTTTTCAGTCACACGCCAAAAAAAACAGCCGCTCACATCACTGCGCTTCCTCAAGGCTATCGAGCGACCAAGACGCCATGAGCCGCACCTGATGCTCCGGGTCGCGCAGCGCCTCGAGGAGCACCGCAACCGCGCGTGGATCGTCGCTCTCTGCGAGTGCGGCAACCGCAGTCCTGCGGACCCTCCCCGCGTCGTCCGCTGCTGCAATCACCAACCCGTCGACGGCGTGCGGAATCCCGGCGAACGGTACGAGTGCCTCGACGATCGTCGTTCGGATCTCTTCGTCCGGCTCGATCTTGACACGCGCTACGAGAGCCGGAACCGCTCGCGGATCTTCTAGCTTTCCGAGCGACTCAACCGCCCGATAGCGCACCTCGGGAGTCGGGTCGTCCAGCAGCCCGATCAGATCCGGCACGGCAGCCCGCCCACCGTCAATTCTGCCAAGACCCCCTATCGCCATGTACCGTGTGTGGGGATCGGGATCGCTGATCGCCGTGTTGGTCAGTGGTTCGATCACGGCGCGACCACCGATCGCATTGAGGATCGACACGGCGAACGAGAGCACGCCTTTCTCGG